>CAIVAR010000036.1 GCA_903904005.1 uncultured Anaeromyxobacter sp. | reverse complement strand
CCTTCTTCTCTTCGCTCAAGACGTTGGCCATCCCGGCGGTGGGCCATGCCTCGCCCGCCCGCGTCAACGTCTCGGGTCCCTCTTCTCCGTTGGCCGGTTTTCAGCCGCCCCTCATTGGCCGGATTTGGGTGTCCGCCGAGGGCTCCATGCGGCTGGGCATAGGGGCTGCAACGAACCGCAACGCGCTGGTCTGGGCGAGAGTGAAGAAGCAATTGCGCGCGGCCACGGCATCCCTTCGCTCACTGGAAACCGCCCTTCGAGAAAGTGACCTGGGAAACCTCATCGAGTCCCCCGATCAGAAGAATGCAATCGCGTGGGTGTCAGTAAACGCCCCTCCGCTGGGCGAGGGCGACCCGCACGAAGCTCGCCTTCGTTTCATCACCTTCTGGATGGACGCGATGGATCTGGGGCAGCGAGCAGATGGCCTCTGGAAGGCGGCAGCGCCACTCAAGCCCGAGGACTGGCAGCGAGGCCCGACCGGCGGACGGGCCGGGGACAAGGCAAGCGTCGCAATCGCTGCGCTGCTGCTCATGGCGAACGGAGAACTTCCGAGCGTCAAGACGCGCCGCGAGGGCAGGGGAGGCGAAAAGGTGAACGGTGGCCTCGCAGGGCTCTTCGCCATCGCGGTCGGCCTGGAGCGGCCCACCAAGTCTAGGGCGGACTTCGAAGGTCGGCGGAAGCGTTGGGACATGAGGCTCAAGGCGGCCAGGACCGACCGAGCATCCCAGGAACTAGCTGCCGCCGTGAGGGTACAGGCTGTGGCCGATGTTCGGCGCATCCAGCGAACAAGGGACGGCCTCGTTCCAGAGGGGTGAGTTTCGCGGAAGCGAAGCTCAGGACCGAGCTTCGTTTCCGGGAAATCAGGGACTGGTGAACCACTTCACGGGGAGTGTTATGCGGTCGGGCAATAGTGCAGGATGCCGCTATGCCTACTGCTTCTGCTGAACCCGAAAGCCCCCTGCGACGTGAGCGACTGCGCCTGGGTATCTCCCAGGTGCTGCTTGCTGCCCGCGCAAATTGTTCCCTCTCAACCGTGAGCCTCGCAGAGCGAGGTGGCTTCCTTTCCGCCGCGATGGCGATCAAATTCGCGGTCGTTCTGGGGTGTGAACTGCACCTACTGCGACCCACGGAGACAGTCCGTGGATAGCGCCGTCGTGGAGAGTGGGTGGCGAGTTCTTGGCGCCGCCCAGGGCCGGGAAGCAGATGCACGGGCAAATCCTCCGCCCGAGGAGTCCCTCAACGTTGAACAGCGTCTCGCATTGCGCGTCCTCCTTGCCGGACCATTCACCAGGGATCGACTACGGGCTGGTGGACTCACGCCTGGCGGGATCTCGCGGATCTACTCGGGCACCAATCACCCGGAGCCATATGCGGACGTTCTGAGCAGGCATCTTGGCCTCATCGCCCAGACTCAAGGGGAGGCGCCCGTCATCTCCCCTGTCGAAGGGCTCATTCGGTCGGGATGGAGGACGCTCACCGCGGCGGAACTGAAGGCAGACCCGCCGCGCCTGGAGTTCCTCTGGGAGGGCTTCATCCCTGCCGGGAAGGCGGGGGTACTGGCCGGTGCAGGGGGTGGGGGCAAGACATCCCTCCTGGTCGGGCTGGCCGTCGCCCGTGCGGTCGGCGGCGAATTCCTTGGAAGGAAGGTCAAGCGGGGGAGCACGGTCCTCGTTTCCACTGAAGACTCTCTTGAGGACTACTGGCGCAAACTGACCGCTATCAGGGAGGCCACACCTGGGCTCGATCTGGCAGCCGTAGCTGACCGAGTCCACATTTGCGACCTCTCGGGGAAGCCATTCCAGTTGGTGAACGGCAGGGGTGGCCAGTTCAGTCCCTCGGAGGCATCTGAAAGGCTCGCGGCGGTGGTCAAGGAGAAGGCGCCGGGAGCCGATCTGATCATCATGGAGACGGTGAGCAGGCTAGGCGGAGACGAGTCGAACCCGGCAATGTCGGCCCTCATGGTTGCCGCAGAACAGGTTGCCCAGATCACCGGAGCCGCAGTCCTGCTCGTCGCTCACGTCTCCAAAGCTGCAGCTCGGGAACGGTTCAGCGACGCCCATTCGGCCCGCGGTGGGTCGGCCATCTCGGATAACGCTCGGTACGTGCTCGTTCTGTCCAAGGCTGACGAGAGAGTGACCGGGCAGTTGAGGGAGGCCGGGATCTCCAGAGAGGAGACCGAGGACCTCTTGGTTCTGACGCTGGCCAAGGGCAACTTCGCCGCGCCGACGGAGCCCATCCTGCTGGAGAGAAATCCCAACGCGTGGGGACTCACGCTGCGTCCCTATGGACCCAAAGGTGCCGGTGGCGTGGCAGCAGGGGTTGAGGCGGGCCGCCGCCTCGTAGGCAAGCGTCTAAAGGAAGTTGTGGAGGAACTCATCGGGCAAGGAGTGACGGTTACCGAGACCAAGCTGCGTGATGACCACCGAGGTCGAATTGGTCTCGCTAAGGCAAGGGTGAAGGAGGCTGTCCTGGCGGCAATCCTGGACGGGTATCTGGTCCGAGGCGCGCCTACCAGGGGAGGAGGGACGGAACTCCTGCCAGGTTCGGTCGAACCCGCCCATGACAGCCGCCCAGGTGAGTCGTTGGTTCTGCACGGGACGGGCGGAGGGGCATGGGCGGCGAAGAAGTCGCCCAGCCCTTCCGTCCTAAGGGGAGAAGGCATTACCGCGGTGAATGAACAGATCTATGAGGCGAAGCAGGCCGAGTCGCCCGAAGCCGTCCAGGATCTGGCCGTTCTTGCCGGGCGGGTTGCGGACCGAATCGCTGTTGTCCCGGTACTCGAAGGAGACGAGATCGCGAACCGGCTGGAAGTCTCCATCAAGGAATCCAGCGATGCCCTGCAAGACCTTGGACGGGAGGAGCCAGCCCGGCATGAGCAATGGGACTGGGCACCCCGTGCTGACTACGTCGAAGAGATGGCGATATGAGCGTCCGCCCCTTCACCGCTGAGCCCCTCTGGGATGCCGAGGATGTAGCGACGTATCTCAAGGTTTCCCGTTCGTGGGTCTATCTCCACGGCGACCGCGGAGACCTACCTGAATTGCGGATCGGCGGGCTCCGTCGCTACCCACCAGAGGAGGTCAGAAACTACGCGCTCGGGAAGACTCCCCGGGCCGCGACCGGGCGGCGCGGGCATTCCATGCCGAGTTGATTTGTGTATGTATTTTGTATATACAGTTGGTATGGAAAGGGATGAGATTCTCATCATGCGAGTCCCGGTGCAGGTAAAGGAAGCGCTCCGGCAAGCCGCGAAGGCCGACCACAGAAGCATGAGTGGTCTCGTCTTGAAGCTGCTCTCCGATCATCTCGCCAGAGAAGGCTTCCTTCATTCCATCCCGGCCTCGACGAAGGCTGTCCGCGAACGCAGGACCCAAAGGAGATAGCGTGGCATCAGCTTACTCAAAGCGTGGCGTCTGGTACGCCAACCTGCGGGACGAGACCGGGAAACGGGTAAACCTCGCCACCAAGGCGAGGACCAAGACGGAGGCCAAGCGGTTCGCTTCCGAGTTGGAGCACCAAGCCGAAAGGGTTCGCCTCGGGCTCCAGGCCGCCACTCCGGCCGACGGTGGGGGAACGCTAGGGGACCTGTTCGAGTGGTGGCTGAAGACGTACAGGGTGGGTCAGCCAGCGTACGTGACCGACGAAAGTGCGATTCGCTGCCACTTTTCCGGTACTGACTTGGCTGCGCTTCCGCTGGTAGCCGTCACTCCAGGACGCCTGGAGACGTTCCTCCAAGCCAAGTCCAAGGACCTCTCTCCCCAGACCATTAACCATCTCCGAGGCTACGTCTCCCGTGCCTTCGGCGCGGCAAAGAAGGCCGGGAAATGGGCGGGCCTTAACCCGGCCGACAACGTGAGCCGCCGAAAGGTTCCAACCCGGATGCCCGACTACCTCAAGGCGCACGAGGTCGGGCCAGTCATGGAGCAGCTGGCTGAACGCTGGCGTCCCTTGTTCGCCGCTGCGCTCTACACAGGCATGAGGAAGGGCGAGCTTCTGGGCCTACGGAAGGCGGACGTCGATCTGGAGGCGGGCATCATCACCGTGAATCGGTCCTACGACCGGGACACGACGAAGGGTGGCCACGCGGACCGGATCCCCGTCGCGGCCGAGTTGTTCGCGTACCTGAAGGTAGCGATGGCCCTGTCCCCCTCCAACCTCGTCTTCCCGGATCCCAAGGGGAGGATGATGTCCAAGGAGGTCAACCTGGAGCACGTCCTGCGGCGTGCCCTGGCCCGTGCAGGCATCGTCGAGGGTTACCGGCACGTATGCCGCAAGAAGGGCTGTGAGCACGCCCAGGAGGCCTCTACGGACGCCCTGCTGCGCTGCCCGGTCCACGGGCACAAGCTCTGGCCGGTGGCGAAGATCCGTCCGATCAGGTTTCACGACCTCAGGCACACGACGGCCAGTCTCCTGATGCAGGCTGGGGCAAACCCAGCGGCCGTGCAGCGCATCCTTCGGCACGCTGACCCAAAGACGACCACGTCCATCTATGGGCACCTTGCCCCTGGCTACCTGAAGTCCGAGGTGGACCTACTGGCCTTCGGGCTCATCGCGCCCAACATGCCGCCGGTGATCGAGGTGGAGGGCAGGACTGTCTCCAGCGAGATTCTGGGCCCGTTTTCTACCCGGCTTCTACCCGGACCCCAGGGCACCAAAGAGAAGACCGGGAACCCCTCGGACATTCACGAGGAACTCCCGGCCGTTGAACTGGAGCGGGAAACCGGATTCGAACCGGCGACCCTCAGCTTGGGAAGCTGATGCTCTACCAACTGAGCTATTCCCGCATTTCGGTTGGCAGATCTGCCCGAGACTCAGCCTCCCGTCAAGACGAAGCGCGGGGATGGCCTCGAGGACGCGGGCCTCGGGCTATTTCAGGCTCGCCACCTCGGCCCGGCCGAAGTCGGTCAGGAACGCCCGCAGCGACGCCCACGGGATCGTCGCCGACTGGGGGCCGGCCGCGTAGGGCGCCACCTCGTCCACGCCGAAGTCGAGCTCCAGCCCCTGGGGCTTGAAGATCCACGACCCCGGCCGCTTCACCATTTCGTGCAGGTCGGCAGCCTTTTCGACCAGGAGCCCGTCATCCAGCGCCGCCCGAAGCTGCGCCAGCGCGCCGTCCGCGAGCACGGTGACCCACTGCGTGCCCGTGAAGACATCCCCGGCCGTGAGCGGGCGAAGGCGGGCGACGTTGAAGTACGCGGCGCCCGAGCCGTCCATGGGATGGGCGGCGCCGAGCGCGTAGAACTCCGTGGTCGTGAAGGCACCCAGGATGTTCGGCGTGACCTTGCCGAGCACGGTCGACGTGGACGTGGTGGACTCCCGGTCCTTCATCGTCTCCTCCACGCTCGCCGGCACGGGGGTGAGCCATGCGTTCACCTTTCCGGCGAGGTCGACGTCGGCCCCCGAGAGCCCGGCGAGGTCGATCCGGGGATGGACCCAGGCGTGCTGCGCGAAGAGGACGCCGCTCGCCTCGGGGCTGGCCTCCAGGAGGGAGTAGCTCGCCACGCCGTAGACCGTGAACCGCCCGTCGAGCCCGGTCGTCACCTGGACCGCCTTCAGCCGCTCCTCGTACTCCCGCCGGGCGCAGGCCACCGCGTCCCGCCCCAGCTTCACGCCCTTCCGCCCGGTGCTGCAGGCCCGGGGCCACCACCCGAGCCAGCTCCGCTGGGCGACCTGCACCGACTCCCTGGCGGAGCCCCCCAGCTTCTGGCGCCCGGCCAGGTAGGCCTTCGCGAGCGCCTCGTCGAGGCGCGACAGCTCGGGATCGGAGCAGACGAGCTTCTCCTCGGGCCTCGTCGCCTTCTTGCAGTCGAAGCTGGCCGCCTCCGCGCCGGGGGCGGCGAGGAGCAGCGCGAGGGCGAAAACCCAACGGGGCCGGGCGGTCATGTCGTCACCTCACCAGACGCGGCAGACGTTCTCCCGCACCATGGGCTGGCCGGTCTTGCAGGAGAAGGCCTTGGCGAACTCGGGGACGTTGGGCATGAGGCCGTTCACGCGCCAGGCCGGCGGGGAGTGGGGGTCGGTCATGGCGCGGACGCGCATGTCCTCGGGGCGCTCGTTGGCGCAGACCCACTGGGCGTTGCCCACGAAGAAGCGCTGCTCGGGGGTGAGCCCGTCGCGCGGCTCGAGCTTCTGCCCCGAGGTGGCGAGCTTCCAGGCGTCCCAGGCGAGCAGGATCCCGGCCAGGTCGGCGATGTCCTCGCCGAGGGTGAGCTTCGAGTTGATCTTGATGTCGTCCACCACCGTGTACTGCGCGTACTGGTCGGCGACGCAGGCAGCCCGCTTCTCGAACTCCCTCCCGTCGGCCTCGGTCCACCAGTCGCGCAGGTTCCCCCGGGCGTCGAACTGCCGCCCCTCGTCGTCGAAGCCGTGGATGAGCTCGTGCCCGACCGTCCCGCCGGTGTTTCCATAGCCGGGGGCGAGGTCCATCCTCGGATCCCACAGCGGCGGGAGCAGGACCCCGGCCGGGAAGTTCATGTCGTTCATGGAGGGGTTGTAGTAGGCATTCACCGTGGGTGGAGTCATGCCCCACTCGGTCCGGTCGAGCGGCTGGCCGATCTTGGCGAGCTGCCGGCGGGTCTCGAAGGCGGTGGCCCGGGCCACGTTGCCCGCGAAGTCGTCCCGCTTCACCACCACCGGCCCGTAGTCGCGCCACCGCTCCGGGTAGCCGATCTTGTTTCGCATGGCGGCGAGCTTCTCGTGGGCCGCCTTCCTGGTCTCCGGCGCCATCCAGTCGAGCGCGTCGATGCGCTCCGCCATCGCCGCCTGCACGAACTTCACCATGGCGTCGGCGTCCCCCTTCACCGAGGGAGGGAAGACCCTGGCGACGAAGACCTGGCCGAGCGCCTCGCCCAGGTCGGCGTCGGTCCAGCGCACGCAGCGCTTCCAGCGCGGCGCCAGCTCCTTCGCCCCGCGCAGGGTGGCCGCGTAGAAGCCGAAGCTCGACTTCTGGAACGGGGTGGAGAGGTAGGGGGACGCGGCACGGACGCGGTGCCAGCGCAGGTAGGTCTTCCAGGCGGGGAGCGATTCCCGGGCGAGTTGCCGGTCCAGTTCGGCGAGGAAGGCGGGCTGGCCGACGTTCAGCCAGGGAGCGGCCGGTGCGCCGGAGGCGGCCAGGTAGTCGGCCCACCGGAACGCCTTCGATCCCTTGACCAGGTCGGCCGTCGGCGTGGGGTGCCAGATCTTCTTCGGGTCGCGCTTCTCCACCTGGGTGAGCGAGGCCTTGGCCAGCGCCGTCTCGATCCGCATCACCGTCCGTGCACCCTCCGCGGCCTTCTTCTCCGGCACGCCGGAGAGGCGGAGCGTCTCGGCCACGTGGGCCAGGTACTTCGCCCGGATCTCCTTCGAGCGGGCGTCGTCCTTCAGGTAGTAGTCCCGGTCCGGGAGCCCCAGGCCGCCGGCCATGACCCAGGCCACCACCTGCTCCGAGTCGTCGAAGGACTGCTCGCTCCCGAAGCCGAAGAGCATCCCGCCGTCCACGGTGAGGTGGAGCCGGGCCACGAGCTTCGCGATGTCGGCCTTCGACCTCAGGGCGTCGATGGCGGCGAGGTCCGCGGCGACCGGCTTCGCCCCTGCGGCGTCGATGGCCTTCTCGTCCATGCAGGCCTGGAAGAAGTCCCCCACCTGGCGCTCGACCGGGGTCCGCTCCGCGTCGGGCTTCGCCGCGGCCGTCTCGAGCAGCCCCCAGAGGAACTGGAAGTTCTCCGTCGCGGTCTTCCCGTAGACGCTCCAGGAGGACTGGTCGGCGGGGATGGGGTTCCGCTTCTGCCAGCCCCCGCAGGAGTAGGCGTAGAAGTCGACGCAGGGGTCGACGGACCGGTCCATCGCCGCCGGGTCGAGCCCCGGCGTGTAGGGGAGCTCGGTGAAGGGGCGGTCGGCTGCGACGAGGGAGAGGGCGAGGAGCGCGGCGGTGGCGTGCATGGGCGGGCATTGTAAGCCCGGGCCCGGCCCTACGCCGTGACGGCGTGGGCCTTCCGGTACCGGGAGAGCTCGCGCACGGAGCGGACGGGCTCGTCGAGCAGCGTCGAGAGGTTGGCCAGGATCGACCGCACCACGCCCTGCTCGCACTCCGCGTCGAAGCGGATCTGCTGGTCGAGCCAGCGGTCGAGCCAGCCCGGGTCGGGGAGGCGGCCCTGGACCGTGTCGTTCGGGAAGAGCGCCCGGCTCACGTGGAGGTTGGTGGGGTGGAGCGGCTTGCCCGCCCGCCCTCCGCTCGCCATGAGCACGCCCACGCGGGAGAAGGCCCGCCTCGCCTCCTCACCGTCCCGCTCGACGGCACGCCGCATGTACTGGAGGTAGGCGCCGCCGTGCCGCGCCTCGTCCAGGGCGATGAGGCCGTAGACGTGGCGCAGCACCGGTTCGTCGTGCCACGCCGCCGCCCGCCGGTACCACTGCGTGAGGCGCAGCTCCCCGCAGAAGTGGAGCATGAGCGTCTCGAGCGGCGGCGCCGGGTCGAAGGGGAAGCGGACCGCCTGCAGCTCCTCCTCGGTGGGCAGGAGCTCCGGACGGAATCGGCGCAGGTACTCCATGAGAACGAGCGCGTGCTTCTGCTCCTCGTAGAACCAGATCGACATGAATGCAGAGAAGTCGGCGTCCCCGGCGTTGTCGCGCAGGAACATCTCGGTGGCGGGCAGGGCCGACCACTCGGTGATGGCGTTCATCTTCACGGTGAGCGCCTGCTCGTCGGTGAGGAGCGCCGGGTCGAAGCTGGCCCAGGGGACGTCGGAGGAGAGGCTCCAGCGGGCCTCCTCGAGAGAGCGGAACAGTTCGGGGTAGAGCATGCGGTGCTGGTTAATCCCGGCGTGTCTCCGTCCTGTCACGGATCGGGTAAGCGGGTTTTCCGGCGCCGGTGGACCGTCGGGCCACCTTGTGGAAGGCTGTGCGGATGCCGCGCCCGCCAACCCTCGCCCGCACCCTGCTCGCCTGCCTCCTCGCGCTCGCCACGACCACTCCGTCGACCGGAAGCGCCGCAGACCCGGTTCCACCGGCGACGCCGGATCCCGTCGGCCGCACCACCGGCATGGTCTTCGGCACGGGACACCTGTTCACAGTGCAGGCCCCGCGCGGCTGGATGATCCAGGGGAAGGGCGAGGGGGGCAACGGCCTCGCCACGGTCTTCTACCCGATGGGCTCCACCTTCGCGGAGGCGTCGGCCGTGCTGTACGTGAACACCGCCACGCGGGAGAAGGGGCTGCGGCTCGAGGACTTCATCGCCCGGGACGTCGCCGGGATGAGGAAGGACTCGCCCGCCGTGAAGGTCGAGAAGGGTCGCACCATCGAGACCGGCGACAAGAAGCGGGCGGAGGTCCGCACCTTCACCGGCGACAAGTGGGGCAACCGGGAGTCGATCGCCTTCCTCGCCGAGGAGTCGATCTTCGTGACGATCGTGCTCACCGCCCGCACGGCCGAGAGCTACAAGGCCGCACTCCCCGCCTTCGCCGACCTGGTGGCGAGCTACAGGTTCGTCACCAAGGACGTGAAGGTCAACAAGTAGGGGTCCTTCAGTCTCCCGGGTAGAGCAGGTCGAGGTCGTGATCGGCCAGCCGCTCGTCCCCGGCGGCCGCGCCCTCCCACTCCACCATCCCCGGCAGCGCCAGCAGGGCGGCCAGGTATTCGCCGGGGGCCCCCGACGGCGTGACCCCGTAGGTCCGGAACCGGAACGCGATCGGCGCGTAGAAGGCGTCGGCGATGGTGAAGGTCCCGAAGAGCAGGTCGCCGCGGGCGCCGAAGCGGGCCCGGGTGTCCGTCCAGATCCGCTCGACCCGTACGATGTCGCGCAGGACGCCGTCGGTGCGGCGCCGCTGCGGCCGCCGGGAGCGCACGTCCATCGACATCTCCCGACGGAGGTCCATGAACCCGGAGTGCATCTCGGACACGATGCAGCGCGCCCAGGCCCGCGCCACCGGGTCGGCGGGCCAGAGCCCGGGGTGGCGCTCGGCCAGGTACTCGGAGATGGCCAGCGAGTCCCAGACCAGGACCTCGCCGTGGGCCAGCACCGGGACCCGACCGGCCGGCAGCCGCCCGAAGCGGGCCGCCTTGCCCGGGTCGTCCTGCAGCGAGACCAGCTGCTCCTGGAAGGGGATCCCGCCCTGCCGCAGCACGAGCCAGGGGCGCAGCGACCAGGAGGAGTAGTTCTTGTTCCCGATGAAGAGCGTGTAGGCCATG
The DNA here is from genome assembly GCA_903904005.1 of uncultured Anaeromyxobacter sp. Classification (GTDB taxonomy): domain Bacteria; phylum Myxococcota; class Myxococcia; order Myxococcales; family Anaeromyxobacteraceae; genus CAIOAK01. Next base: position 50,787 of record CAIVAR010000036.1, on the reverse strand, counting down.
GAGACGGTCTAGTACGATGGCGTCGAGGATGCACGGATCCGCCACACTCTTCCTGGTCCGCCACGGCGAGACCGACTGGAACGCCCAGGGGCGCTGGCAGGGGCAGACCGACGTGCCGCTCAACCCCCGCGGGCGGGAGCAGGCCCGGGAGGTCGCCCTGCGGCTGCGGGGGGAGGGCATCCGCGCCGTGGCCTCGAGCGATCTGCTGCGGGCCCGCGACACCGCCGCCATCGTGGCCGCCGGGCTTGGACTCATGGTGAACCACGTCGACGCCGCCCTGCGCGAGCGCCGGTTCGGCAGCTTCGAGGGGCTGACCCGGGACGAGGCGGCGGCGCGCTTCCCCGAGGCCTGGGCGCGCCACCTCGCCGACCCCGGGCCGGCGCCTCCCGGGGGCGAGTCGCGCGACGAGCTGCTCGGCCGCCTGCTCCCTGCCGTCTCCGCCGCGGTGGCCCAACTCCCCGGACCGCTCCTCGTCGTCATGCACGGTGGGTCGATGCGGGCGCTCCTCGCCGACCACGTCGGCGCCATGCCCCGCCCGTCGTCGTCGGCGTGGCCGCTCCACGGGATCCAGAACGGCCACGTCTACCGGGTCACGCTCCTGGAAGGGCGGATCGCCGGGGCCGCGCTCGTCTAGAAATCGAAGCTCACGCCGGTTGCAAGCCCCAGGTGGCCCCGGCCCTTCGGGTGAGTGTCCCCGCCGACCCGGGTCGGCCGCTTTTCGACCATCCGAGGCGAAAAGGGTCCGAAGTCCGCGACCCCCCGGCCGGGTCGGACACGGGAATCCCGGCACTTGGCCGCGATCTGCCGCTGGTCCGCCGGATGCATTTCACACGGGTAGATCCATCGGCCGCGCAGGCGGGTGGAGGCAGAAGGAGGCAGCCATGATGCTCGCGCTCGCCTGGACCTACATCCCCGTCGTGGTCGTCTTCCTGCTCTGGGCGCTGGCCATGCGCCCCGTGCTCCGGCTCATCCACCCCGCCCCGAGCGCCGCGAGCGGGCACGCCCCGCGATCGCCAGGGCGGGGATGAAGGCGCAGCCGGCCGCGAAGGCAGCCAGCGCGACCGGGTCGATGACGGATCGCGCGAGGTCCCCGAGACGAAGTGGCGCTCCCGCGCCATGACGACGAGCGACGTGGCCTATCCTACGTGGAGGGGCGAACTTCCCCGTCGGATCCGGAGTATCTGCTCGACGCCACGGGTTCTGGAGTGGCAAAATCCGCCGCCCTCGATGCCCCCAAGTGGGGCTAGGGGCGAAACTCCCTTCCCAGGAAGAACCCGATGAAGAGCCTCCTCACGTTCCTCGCCTCGCTGAAGCTGGCCGTCATCCTGCTCGTGCTCCTGCTGGTCGGGCTCTCGGCCGGGACCATCATCGAGTCGCGCTCGGGCGTCGAGGTGGCGGGACGGGTGGTCTACTACTCCTGGTGGTTCCTCGTCCTGCAGGGTGTCTTCGCGCTGAACGTGTCGCTCTCGATCGCCGACCTCTTCCCGTGGGGGAAGAAGCGGATCGGCTTCCTCATGCTGCACGCCTCCCTGCTCCTCATCTTCGCCGGGTCGGCCGTCACCTACTTCTTCAAGACCGAGGGGCAGCTCTTCCTCTGGGAAGGGGAGACCGGCTACCAGATCGTCCAGCGGGGCCCCGACAACCGGGTGGCGTCCACCCACGACCTCCCCTTCGCGGTGACGCTCCGGGACTTCGTGCTCGAGACCTACCCGGGCACGATGCGGCCGTCCGGCTTCAAGAGCATCGTCTACGTCTCCGACCGGGATGCGCCCGGCGGCAAGGGGCCGCTCCTCGAGGGGCGGATCTGGATGAACAACCCCATGGAGTACCGGGGCTACACGCTCTTCCAGTCGAGCTACCAGCAGGACGGCCGGCGGGAGGCCACCGTCCTCGCGGTGTCGAAGGACCCCGGCCAGAACATCGTCTTCCTCGGCTACATCACCATGGTGCTGGGGATGATCGTCGTGCTCTTCACCCGCGTCGGGCAGACCCGCGAGCGGGCCGCCCTCGAGGCCCGCGACGCCGCCTCCGGCGCCGGCAAGGCCGTGGTGGCCCTGCTCCTCGCCGCGCTGGCCGGACCGGCCCTGGCGGCCGCTCCCGCCGACACGCTTCGCCGCCTCCCCGTGCAGCACGACGGCCGGACCATGCCGCTCGACACCCTGGCCCGCGAGGCGGTCTGGAACGTCACCGGCTCCTACGCCTGGCACGGCGAGGATCCGGTGGTCACCGCCACCGGCTGGCTCCTCGACCCGGCTGCCGCCGCCAACGCACCCATCGTGAAGGTTGGGAGCGCCGACCTGGCCCGGGAGATCGGGCTTCCGTCCGGGACGACCCACGCCTCGTTCCTCCAGATCGTCCGCAACCCGAAGGCCCTCCAGCTCATGGAGCAGGCCCGGGAGTACGAGCAGCAGGGTCGCCCCCGCACCGGCGTGATCCAGGACGCCGAGAAGCTCGAGCCGCGCCTCCTGAAGCTGCAGTCCTTCCTGTCGCGCGAGGCGATCCGCGCCATCCCGGTGGCGGCCGATCCCAACGCCCGCTGGGGCGTCTCCGAGCCGCTCACCCAGGAGGGGCTCGTCGCCCTCGCCGCCGGCCCCCGCCTTCCCGGCTGGCCCGCGCCCGACAAGATCGCCACCGAGATCCGCTACAACGAGGTGAACCCGGTCCGGCTCTCCTGGATCATCCTGCTCGTGGCGCTGGTGGTCTCGCTGGTGGCCGGCTTCCGCAAGAGCAAGCTGCTCGACGGCGCCGCCTTCGGCGTGCTGGTGGCCGGCTTCGCCATGATGTCCTGGGGCATCCTGCTGCGCTGGGACTCGGGCGACCGCATCCCCGCCGCCAACATGTACGAGTCGATGCTCTTCCTGGCCTGGGGCGTGGGCTTCTTCGCGGTCATCGCCTACGCGGTGATGCGCAACCGGGTGGTGGTGCTGAACGCCGCGGTGATGGCGGCGCTCACCATGGCGCTCACCGACCTGCTCCCCATCGACCGGTTCATCCACCCCATCGCGCCGGTGCTGGCGGGCACCCCGTGGCTCGCCATCCACGTGCCCATCATCATGGTGGGCTACGCGGTGCTGGCGCTCGGGCTCGTCGTGGCCCACATGCAGATCGGCTTCACCATCTTCGCGCCCGCGAAGGTCGAGGTGATCGACCGGCTCTACGACCTGCTCTACTGGTACATGTTCGTCGGCTCGATCCTGCTCGTGGCCGGCATCCTCACCGGCTCCATGTGGGCGGCGTCGTCCTGGGGGCGCTACTGGGGCTGGGATCCCAAGGAGGTCTGGTCGCTGGTGGCCTTCCTCTGCTACATGGCCATCCTGCACGCCAAGGTCGACAAGCAGATCGGCCAGTTCGGCGTGGCGGCCATCAGCATCGCCGCCTTCCAGACCATCCTCTTCACCTACCTGGGCGTGAACTTCGTCCTCACCAGCGGCATGCACTCCTACGGCATGGGCGATTCACCCGTGGTGATGTGGATGGTCATCACGGCGGTGGTGGAGCTGGCCTTCCTGGGCTGGGGCTGGACGGCCTTCCGGAAGAACCGGCACCTGCTCGAGGGCGCCGCGACGTAGGCCGGCCGTCCGGCGCTACGGCTTCCGCCCGGGGAAGGAGATCCCTTCCTCGGGGCAATGGGTCGCGCACTTGTCGCAGGTGTCGCGGCAGTCCTGCGGCCGGGCCACCCGCGCCCCCTTGTCGTGGCGCCCCATCGCGAAGACGCCCGTGGGGCACTCGTCGAGGCACGTCCCGCAACCGCGGCAGGCGCCCGCCTCGATGCGGGGTGCCCAGGAGACCCCGCCGTGCGCGCCGTGGGCCGGCCCGGGGCCGGCGGCGGACGCAGGGCGGGCCGGGGCGTCCACCGCCCCCTCGCCCTTCCGACCGATTCCCAGCGCATCCCGCAGTCCCATTCGGCTCCCCGGATCCCGGAAACCCGGGAAACTAGCGGATCCTTCCCCTGATCGGAAGCGGGGGTACCCGCCCTTGCGGCCGGCCCGCCTTCGTGGAAAGTTCCCGGCCCGCCATGGCCCAGTACGTGATGACGATGCACCGCGTGAGCAAGGTGGTCCCGCCCAAGCGGCAGATCATCAAGGACATTTCCCTCTCCTTCTTCCCCGGCGCCAAGATCGGGCTCCTCGGCCTGAACGGCTCCGGCAAGTCCACGGTGCTCCGCATCATGGCGAAGCAGGACGCCGAGTTCGACGGGGAGATCTCCCACGAGAACGGCATCCGCATCGGCTACCTGCCCCAGGAGCCGCAGCTCGACCCGACGAAGACCGTCCGCGAGGAGGTCGAGTCGGCGCAGGGCGAGGTGGCGGTGGCGCAGAAGCGGCTCGAGGAGGTCTACGCCGCCTACAGCGATCCCGACGCCGACATGGAGAAGCTGGCCGAGGAGCAGGCCCGGCTCGAGGCCATCATCGAGAACGCCGGCGCCGACACCGGCAACGCCCTCGAGATCGCCGCCGACGCGCTGCGGCTGCCCCCCTGGGACGCCAGCGTGGCTCACCTCTCCGGCGGCGAGAAGCGCCGGGTGGCCCTCTGCAAGCTCCTGCTCTCGAAGCCGGACATGCTGCTCCTCGACGAGCCCACCAACCACCTCGACGCCGAGTCGGTGGAGTGGCTGGAGCAGTTCCTCACCCGGTTCCCGGGCACCGTGGTGGCCATCACCCACGACCGCTACTTCCTCGACAACGCCGCCGAGTGGATCCTGGAGCTCGACCGCGGCCGGGGCATCCCCTGGAAGGGGAACTACTCCTCCTGGCTCGAGCAGAAGGAGCAGCGGCTCGAGGTGGAGGCCAAGCAGGAGAGCGCCCGGATCAAGGCCATGAAGATGGAGCTGGAGTGGGTCCGGCAGAACCCCAAGGCCCGCCAGGCCAAGAGCAAGGCGCGCCTCTCCCGCTTCGAGGAGCTCTCCTCGGTCGAGTACCAGAAGCGCAACGAGACCCAGGAGATCTTCATCCCGGTGGCCGAGCGGCTCGGCGAGCAGGTGATCGAGTTCCGCGGTGTGTCGAAGGGCTTCGGGGATCGGTTGCTCATCGACGACCTCACCTTCTCCATCCCGCCCGGCGCCATCGTGGGCATCATCGGGCCGAACGGCGCCGGCAAGTCGACGCTCTTCAAGATGATCACCGGCGCCGAGAAGCCGGACACGGGACAGGTGGTCGTCGGCAAGTCGGTGAAGATGGCCTTCGTCGACCAGAGCCGCGAGAACCTGTCCTCCGGGAAGACCGTCTTCGAGGAGCTCTCCGGCGGCAACGACCTGATCCAGGTGGGGCGCTACGAGATGCCGAGCCGCGCCTACATCGGCCGGTTCAACTTCAAGGGGGCCGACCAGCAGAAGGTGGTGGGCACGCTCTCCGGCGGCGAGCGCGGCCGGCTCCACCTCGCGAAGACGCTCATGCAGGGCGCCAACGTCCTGCTCCTCGACGAGCCGTCGAACGACCTCGACGTGGAGACCCTGCGGGCGCTCGAGGACGCGCTGCTCGAGTACGGGGGCAGCGTGCTCGTCATCAGCCACGACCGCTGGTTCCTCGACCGCATCGCCACCCACATCCTGGCCTGCGAGGGCGACTCGAAGTGGTCGTTCTTCACCGGCAACTACCAGGAGTACGAGGCCGACAAGCGGCGGCGGCTGGGCGAGGAGGGCGCCAGGCCCCATCGCATCCGCTACAAGCCCATCAGCCGGTAGGAGGAGGCGTCCCCGATGCCGCTCGCCGCACTGTCCGCCCTCGCTGCGCTCTTCCTCGCGAGTCCCTTCGGGTCGCCGCCCAAGGCGAGCATCCGGTGCATCGAATGCCACGCGAGATCCACACCGGGGATCGTCTCCGACTGGAAGCTGTCCCGCCACGCCGAGGCGTCGGTGGGCTGCGACTCCTGCCACGGCACGGAGCACGGCACCGCGGCCGATGCCGCGAAGGCGAGGCTCCCGGGCCCGGACACCTGCGCCCGCTGCCACGCCGCGCAGGTCGCGCAGTACAAGGGCTCCAAGCACGCGCTCGCCTGGGCCGCCATGATGGCCATGCCCACCTTCCACTACCAGTCGCCGGTGCTCACCGACGGCCTGAAGGGCTGCGGCGGGTGCCACGCCATCGGCCTGCGCGAGGAGGCCGATCAGAAGGCCATCGCGAAGGTGTCCGGGCGCGACTACGGGGCGGGCAGCTGCGACTCTTGCCACACCCGGCACACCTTCTCGGTGAAGGAGGCGCGCGAGCCGCAGGCCTGCAAGAGCTGCCACATGGGCTTCGACCACGCCCAGTGGGAGATGTACGACGCCTCCAAGCACGGCGTCCGCCACGAGCTCGTGAAGCTGGGCGCGCTGCCGGCCACCGCGTCCGCCCCCACCTGCCAGACCTGCCACATGCCGAAGGGGGACCACGGGGTGATGACCGGCTGGGGCTTCCTGGGGATCCGGTTCCCGCTCCCCGAGGACCCGGCCTGGCGCGCCGACCAGACCACCATCATGAAGGCGCTCGGCATCCTCGACCCGGCTGGCAAGCCCACCACGATGCTCGAGGTGGTGAAGGGCGCCAAGATGGCGCGCATGACCGAGGCGGAGTGGCAGGGGGAGCGCGACCGGATGCTCGTCACCTGCCGGCAGTGTCACGCGGAGTCATTCGCCCGATCCCAGCTCCGGCGCGGCGACCAGATGATCCGGGAGGCCGACCGGCTCATGGCCGAGGCCATCGAGATCGTGGCCGGGCTCTACCGGGACGGACTGCTCCAGCGGTCGAAGGGGCAGCGGGTCGACTACCCGGACGTGCTGCGGCTCCACGATTCGGCGAGCGTCGTCGAGCTGAAGCTCTTCACCATGTTCATGGTGCACCGCATGCGGGCCTTCCAGGGGGCCTTCCACGACAGCCCCGACCACGCGCTCTGGTCGGGCTGGAGCGAGATGCAGAAGGACCTGGCCGAGATCCGGGCCGCGGCGAAGGAGATGCGGCGGACGCGGCCGCCGCGCTAGACTCCCGGGGTGACCGACATCCTGAAGCGGATCGAGGAAGGGCGGGCGGCGCTCCGGCAGCGCTTCGGCGACGCCATGCGGACCACCCCGTCGCTCTCCGACGCCACCCCCCAGGGGACGGGGCCGCGGAACCGGCACGGAATGCCCCAGGTCCCGCCCAAGCAGAACGTCCTCGCGAGCTGGCCGGTGCTCGACTGCGCCGACCAGCCGGTGGTGTCGACCGATCGCTGGGAGCTCCGCATCGAGGGGGAGGTCGAGGTGCCGGTGCGGCTAAACTGGGCCGACTTCCTGGCCCTGCCCCAGGCCGAGGACGTCTCCGACTTCCACTGCGTCACCGGCTGGAGCCGGCTCGACATGCGCTGGGAGGGGGTGCCCTTCGAGACGCTGGCCGCGCTGGCGCGCCCGACGCTCGCCGCCACCCACGTCATGTTCCACTCCTACGACGGCTACTCGACCAACCTGCCGCTCGAGGAGGCGCTCAAGCCCGACGTGCTGCTCGCGCACCGGGTGGACGGGGGGCCGCTCTCCACCGAGCACGGCGGTCCTGTGCGGGTGGTGACGCCGCAGCTGTGGGCCTGGAAGGGCGCCAAGTGGGTGCGGCGCGTGGAGTTCATGCCCCACGACCGGCGCGGCTACTGGGAGATCCGGGGCTACTCCAACACGGGCTGGCCCTGGCGCGACGACCGCGACTGGTGACCGCGCCGGGCGGCGGGTGCCCTCACTTCTTGGCGAAGCGCCGGTAGAACCCGACGATCTCCTTCGCCGCGCCCTTCCAGTCGACGGACTCGGCGATGTCCCCTTCCTCGGGACCGTCCACCCAGATGCCACCGCAGGACTCGCAGGTGTCGTAGTGGAGCGACTTCTTCTCGCCCCCCTCGATCTCGACCAGGTCCACCTGGCAGGCGGGGCAGAGGCCGGCCATGACCTCGGCATTGAGCCACCCGCCGATGGCGGTCAGGGCGGGGAGGTTGCCGTGGACCAGGAAGCGATTGACGTCCGAGTTGTCCACCCAGATCCCACCGCAGTCGGAGCACCTCTGCATGACGCTGTCGTCACCGGCGATCTCCGTCATCTCGACACTGCAGCGTGGGCAATCCATGAGAATTGGTCCTCCTCCAGGACCGGAACCGCATTGGATGGGGGGTGGGTGCGGATGATAACGAGAAGGGTAGGCCCGGATCAACGTCCGTGCGCCGATCTCAGGCCTTGGCCACCGATCGGAGGGCCTCGACCAGCCGGCGGAGCCGCTCCGGGTGGAGCTTCAGGGCCACCCGGTTGACCACCAGGCGGGCCGACACCTCCAGCACGGTCTCCTCGACGACGAGCCCGTTGGCGCGCAGGGTCTCGCCGGTCTCGGTGATGTCGACGATCAGATCGGCGAGCCCGAGCGAGGGGGCCACCTCGATCGATCCGTGCAGCGGGATGATCTCGGCGGGGAGCCCCTTCTTCGCGAAGTGGCGTGCCGCCAGGTTCACGTACTTGGTGGCCACCCGCGGGGCGACGCCGCGGGGGAGCGGGCGGCCGTTGCGGGGCCGCCCCACGATCACCTTGCAGCGGCCGATCCCCAGGTCGAGCGGCTCGTAGAGGTCGCGCGGCTCCTCGCGCAGCACGTCCAGTCCGGCCACCCCCACGTCGGCCGCCCCGTGCTCCACGTAGCTCGCCACGTCGGCGGCGCGGATGGAGATGAAGCGCAGGCCGTGCTCCGGGGCGTCGGCGGCGAGCTTGCGGGTGTTCTCGAGGAGCCGCTTCGGGGAGACGCCCAGTGCCCGCTCGAAGAGCTCCGACGCCTCGCCGAGCAGCCGTCCCTTGGGGATGGCCACCGAGAGGAGCTCCGCCGACGGGGTCCGGCTCATGCGGTCACCCGGCGGATGCGGGCGCCCAGCGGCGCGAGCTTCGACTCGATGCGCTCGTAGCCCCGGTCGAGGTGGTAGACGCGCCGCACCTCGGTGGTGCCGTGGGCGGCGAGACCGGCCAGGACCAGCGCCGCCGAGGCGCGCAGGTCGCTCGCCATCACCGGCGCGCCGGAGAGGGCCGGGACGCCCTTCACCACGGCGACCCTCCCGTCGACCGCGATCTCCGCCCCCAGGCGCTGAAGCTCGAGCACGTGCATGAAGCGATTCTCGAAGACGGTCTCCGTGACGACCGACGAGCCGTCGGCCAGCGCGAGCAATACCATCATCTGGGCCTGCATGTCGGTGGGGAAGCCGGGGAAGGGGGCGGTCCGAACGTCGACCGCGCGCGGGCGACCGTGCCCCGTCACGCGCAGGCCGACCGGGACCGGGTCGACGGAGGCGCCGGTGGCGCGCAGCTTCTCCACCAGCGACTCGAGGTGGTGGGGCAGGGCGCCGGCGACGGTGACCTCGTTGCCGGGTAGGGCCCCGGCCACCAGGAAGGTGCCGGCCTCGATCCGGTCGGGGATGACGTCGTGGTCGAGCGGGCGGAGCGACTCGACCCCGTCGATGCGGATCTCGTGGGTGCCGGCTCCCTCGATGCGGGCCCCCATTCGGACGAGCGCGGCGGCCAGGTCGCCCACCTCGGGCTCCCGGGCGCAGTTCTCGAGCACGGTGCGCCCCTCGGCGAGGCACGCCGCCATCATCACGTTCTCCGTGCCGGTGACCGTCTCCTTGTCGAAGGTGAAGGTCGTCCCCCGCAGCCGGCCGCCCGGGACGCGCCCCTCCACGTAGCCGTGCTCGAGGGTGAGCTCCGCGCCGAGCGCGGTGAGCGCCTTCAGGTGCAGGTCGATGGGGCGGGCGCCGATGGCGCAGCCGCCCGGGAGCGAGACCCGGGCCCGCCCCCAGCGCGTCAGCATCGGCCCCAGCACCAGCACGCTCGCGCGCATGGTGCGAACCAGCTCGTAGGGCGCCTCCGGGTTCACGTTCCGTGGCGTGCGCACCGCCACCGCGGCAGGCGAGCCCGCCACCCGCTCGAAGGTGCAGCCGGCGTGGGCGAGCAGCCGCCCCATGGTCCGGACGTCGGCGAGGTCGGGGACGTTCCGGACGACGTGGTCCCCCTCGGCCAGCAGCGCGGCGGCCACGACGGGGAGCGCGGCGTTCTTGGCGCCGGAGACGCGCACCGTCCCGCGAAGCGGGGCGCCGCCGTCGATGAGGATCTTGTCCATCGGTCGAGGATCTCGGAGGGCCGGATTCTAGGCCGGGGCGGGGAGGCGCGCCACCACCCAGCGCGGCAGCCCGGCCAGGTCGCGCCCCACCTCGACGCCGGAGAACCCGGCCTCGCGGCAGAGCGCCGGCAGCGGAACCTCGTGGGACTCGTGCATTTCCACCACCAGCAAGCCCTCCCGGCGGAGACGGGAGGGCGCGCAGGACACGATGCGACGGAGGGTGTCCAGCCCGTCACTCCCCCCGTCGAGCGCCATCCTCGGCTCCCTCCGCACCTCCCGGGACAGACCCGCGATCTCCCCCGCCGGAACGTAGGGCGGATTCGCGACGATCACGTCGAACCGCTCCCCCGCCTCTACCGGCCCGTCGAGGTCCCCCTCCAGCCACTCCACCTTCGCCCCCAGCGCCGTCGCGTTCTCCCGCGCCACGGCGAGCGCCTCGGGGGAGAGCTCGGTGGCGACCACCCGGGCGTCGGGCCGGGCGAGCGCGGCGGAGATGGCGATGCACCCCGAGCCGGTGCAGAGGTCGAGCAGCGCCCCCTCCGGCGGCAGGTGGGCGAGCGCCGCCTCGACCAGGAGCTCGGTCTCGGGGCGGGGCACCAGCACCGCCGGGGTCACCCGGAAGGCGTGCCCCAGGAACTCGCGCCGCCCGGTGAGCCATGCGGTGGGCTCGCCGGCGGCCCGGCGGCGCACCAGCTCGCGGAAGGCGGCGAGCTCGGGCGCGCCGAGCGGCTTGTCGAAGTCGAGGTAGAGCCGCACCCGGTCGCAGGAGAGGGCCTGGGCGAGCAGGATCTCGGCGGTGAGCCGGGGTGCGTCGACGCCCCCCTTCGCGAAGAAGCCCTGCGTCCAGGTGATGAGACGGAGCGGGGTCCAGGCCTCGTCGCTCAAGCGCTCCTCACGACCGCCTCTCGGCGGCCCGCGAGGCGTCGCTCCGCGAGGCCTCCTTGAGGGCCTCGGCCGCGAAGTGGGTGCGGCAGGCCTCGATGACGTCCTGCACGTCGCCGTCCATCACCGAGGGGAGGTTGTGGCGCGTGTAGTTGATGCGGTGGTCGGTGAGCCGGTCCTGCGGGAAGTTGTAGGTGCGGATCTTCTCGGAGCGGTCGCCGGTGCCCACCTGGCTCTTGCGGGTGGCGTCGCGTGCGCTCTGCTGCCTCTCGGTCTCGATCTCGAAGAGCTTGGCCCGCAGCATCTTCATGGCCTGGGCCCGGTTCTTGGTCTGGCTCTTCTCCTGCTGGCACTTCACGACGATGCCGGAGGGCTTGTGCGTGATGCGCACGGCCGAGTCGGTGGTGTTCACGCTCTGTCCGCCCGAGCCGGTGGAGCGGAAGACGTCGGTCTCGAGGTCGGCGGGGTTGATCTGGATGTCGATGTCCTCGGCCTCGGGCATGACCGCCACGGTGACGGTGGAGGTGTGGATGCGCCCCTGGGCCTCGGTGGCCGGCACCCGCTGCACCCGGTGCACGCCCGACTCGAACTTCATGAAGGAGTAGACGGCGTCGCCGGAGATGGTGACGGTGGCGTCCTTCACGCCCCCGAGCGTCCCGCCGGAGACGTCGAGCATCTCGCAGCGCCAGCCGCGCCGCTCGCCGTAGCGCAGGTACATGCGCAGGATCTCCGCGGCGAACAGGCCCGCCTCGTCGCCGCCGGCGCCGGCCCGGATCTCGACGATGACGTCCTTGTCGTCGTTGGGATCGCGGGGGATGAGGAAGACCTTGAGCTGCTCCTCGGCCGGTTCGAGCCGGGGGCGGAGCGAGGCGAGCTCCTCCTTCGCCATCTCCCGGATCCCCTCGTCCTTCTCGGCGAGCATGGCCTCGTTGTCGGTGATCTCGCGCTGCAGGGACCGCCAGGCGCGCAGCGCCACCACGGTGGACTCGAGCCCGGCCCGCTCCTTCGAGACCTTCTTGAAGCGTTCGCCGGACGAGGCCACGGCCGGATCGGAGAGGTGGTGCGTCAGCTCCTCGAAGCGACGCTCGATCGACTCGAGCTTGTGGAGGACCTCGGGCGACAGCATGGGAGCGGTTACTTACCCTCGTCGCGCCCGGGGGGCAAGGAAGGGCCGCCGGTGCCCTCCACCCGCGGCGCGCGCCCCGCCTCGTGCAGCGCGCGCCGGAGCAGGTACTCGATCTGCCCGTTCAGGCTGCGCAGGTCGTCGTCGGCCCAGCGCTGCAGCGCCTCCAGGACCCGGGGGTCCATGCGCAGCAGGAAGGGCTTCCGCTCGGCCATCTAGTACAGCGTGCCGGCGTTGATGACCGGGTGGGCCGAGCGGTCTCCGCAGAGCACCACGAGCAGGTTCGAGACCATGGCCGCCTTGCGCTCCTCGTCGAGGTGGACGGTGCCCGCCTTCTCGAGCCGGTCGAGCGCCATCTCCACCATGCTCACCGCCCCCTCCACGATCCGGGTGCGGGCCGAGATGATGGCCGCCGCCTGCTGCCGCTGCAGCATGGCCTGCGCGATCTCCGGGGCGTAGGCGAGGTGGCTGATGCGGGCCTCCTGGACCTTCACGCCGGCCGCCGCGACCCGCTCCTGGACCTCGTTCTGGAGCTGCTCGGCGACGAGCGCGGTGGCGCCGCGCAGCGAGGTCTTCTCGTCGTCGTGGGCGTCGTAGGGGTAGCGCGAGGCCAGGCCGCGCAGCGCCGCCTCGCTCTGGACCCGCACGTACTCCGCGTAATCGTCCACCTGGAAGGCGGCCTGGGCGCTGTCGACCACGTTCCAGACCACGATGGTGGCGATCTCCACCGGGTTGCCGTCGAGATCGTTGACCTTGAGCTTCCCCGACTCGAAGGAGACCGCGCGGAGCGAGACCTTCTTCTTCGTGTAGAAGGGGTTCGCCCAGCGCAGCCCGGGCTCGCGCGCCGACCCGGCGTAGTGGCCGAAGAGCTGGAGCACCTTGGCCTCGTTCGGGTTCACCACGAAGAGCCCGGCGAAGAGCAGGCCGAGGAATGCCACGAGCAGCCCGCAGGCGATGGTCGGGGCGGGCTGCCCGGTGCGGGCGGCGAGGACGAGCAGCGCCACCGAGCCGAGGAAGGCGGGCACGAGGAAGACGAGGAAGGCGATGCCGGACGGCGGATGCAGTTCCTTTTCGACGATCATGTGCGTTCTCCTGGGGCTGATGTCGAAATGATATCATTATGAAATCGGTCGACAAGTCCCGATCGGGGCGTCACGGGAAACCCCAGGCTTTACGGGGAGAAGGGGGCGGGTGAGGATGGCCCGGGTGTCCACCCGACTCGTCATCCGCCGCGCCCGGCTGGTCCGGGACCCGCCGGCCAACGGAGCCACGGTGGTCGTGGTGGGGGATCGGATCGTCCGCGTGGCGCTCGCCGGCGAGCCGGTCGCGCCCGAGCCCGGGGACTGGGAGATCGACGCCGACGGAAGGCTGGTCGTCCCGGGGGGCGTGGACGCCCACACCCACCTCGGGATGGGCGCCCTGCTCCGCTTCGCCGGCCTCCCGGTCCGCTACCCCGGCTCTCCGCGGGCGTTGCGGCAGGGGTTCCGCCGGCCGGTCGAGGACCGGCTCGCCCCCGCCGACCTGGAGGCGCTCGCCACGGCGTCGGCGCTCGCTGCGCTGCGGGCCGGGACGACGACGGTCTTCGCGCTGGAGCGGGCCATGCCCGGCGAGGAACTCGCCACGCTCCACGCCGCCGAGCGGGCGGTGCGGGCCGTCGGCATCCGTGCGCTGCTGGCCCACGGCGCGAGCGACCTCGGCGGCGCCCACCGAGGAAAGGACTCGGCGCGGGCCGCGGTGGAGTTCGCCGCCCCGCGGGCGGGGGACCCGCTCGTGCGCGGGATGGCCGGGCTCGACGGCCTCCACGCGACGACGCGCGAGACGCTCGATGCGCTCACCGAGCCCACCGCCCGGTTCGGGATCCACGCCTCCGTCTGCGAGGACGCCTCCGACCTGGAGCGAGCCTGGGCGCTCGAGCAGAAGTGGCCCATCCAGCTCCTGGACGACTCCGGGCTCCTCGGGAGCCGGACCCTCGTCGCCCACGCCTCCACGCTGGCGACGCCCGAGGCCGACGCGATCCGAACCGCCGACGCGACGATCGTCGTCGCGATGCGGGCGGCCCGGTACTGGGGCGTCGACCCGGTGAGCGTGGAGCTGGCCTGCACCTCCGAGGCGCCGCTCGCGCTGGGGACCGACGGGCTCTTCGCCGACCTCGCCGGCGAGGCGGTGGAACTCGCGGCCCACCTGCGCCGGCGCCGCTCCGCCCCGCCGCCGGGCGCCGAGTTCCTGGAGGAATCGGTCTGGCCGACGGGCGCCGTGCTTGCGAGCCAGCTCCTCGGGACCCGGCTCGGAGCCGTGGAGCCAGGCGCGGCGGCCGACCTCGTCATCCTCGACTGGCGCCCCGGCGCCGTGGAGCCGGAAGGGCGGGGAGGGAACGCCGCCATCCTCTGGGCCGGCGCACCGGCCGCCTGGGTCGTCGTCGCCGGAGAGGTCCGCCTGCGCGAGGGCGTACCGCTCGGGGTCGATCCGGTGGAGGTCTCGGCGCGGGCGGTCGAGGCGGCGCGCCGGGCGCTGGCGGAATAGCGCCTCCGCGCCCTACCCGCGCCGCCGGCCGGCGATCGCCGCGGTGAGCAGCCGCAGCAGGGCCACCGCCCCGCGCGTGTGGGCGACCAGCTTGCCGAGCCGCTCGGTCCGGAACCGCGCCGCCGCCCGGACCGAGGGATCGGCGTCCACGAGCGAGGCGCGCACCTCCTCGAGCGAGGCCTCGAAGGCGCGCAACGCCTCGTCGAGCGCTCCGCGCTCCCGGCTCCCGAGCACGCGCAGCACCATCCGCCACACCTGCACCTCGGCCTCGTAGCGCTCGCGCCGCTCGCCGGGGACGGTCACCGTGCGCACCGCGCCCCAGGAGCGCAGGTCGGCGAGCGTCATGGAGAGGAGCCCGGTGGAGATGCCCAGCCGGTCGCAGGCCTCCGCCGCGGTGAGGGGTCGCTCGGAGAGGAAGAGGATGGTCCAGACCCGCCCCATCTGCCGCTTGAAGCCCCAGAGGACGAGGAGCGCGCCGACCGTGTCGGCGGCCCGCTGCTCGGCTCGGCGCAGCGCGGACGCCGGGGGCCCGAGCGGCGTCGCCGCGCTTCCCGGGGCGCTCACGAACGCACCCGCAGCAGCAGTCCGGCGATGGCGCAGAGCGCGAAGGCCACCGAGGCGAATGCGTTGAAGTCGAAGAAGGCCTTCCCGATGCGCTCCGGTCGGAGCACCCCCTGCGGCGCGACGTAGAGGTGCTCGGCGAGGAGGACCGCGGCGAGCAGCGCGGTCCCGAGGAACCAGGCCGGCCCCTGCGCGCCGGCCGTCCCGGCGGCGAGGAGGAGCAGGACGGCGACGACATGGAGCACCCGGGCCCAGACGAGAGCGCCGCCGACCCCGAAGCGGGCCGGGATCGAGTGGAGTCCCAGGGACCGGTCGAAATCGGCGTCCTGCATCGAGTAGAAGACGTCGAAGCCGGCGATCCAGGCACCCACCCCGAGGCCGAGGAGGACCGCCGACGGGGGAGCGGTCCCGGTGAGGGCGATGGCCACGCCGATGGGGCCGAGCGCCTGGGCCACGCCGAGCCAGAGGTGGCAGGCCCAGGTGAAGCGCTTCGCGTACGAGTAGCCGAGCAGGATCCCGAGCACCGGCAGCGCGAGCCAGCCGGTGAGGGGGGAGAGGAGCGCCGCCGCGGCGACGAAGACCAGGCTCGACCCGACGAGGAGGGCCCAGGCCGCCACCGGCGACACCTCGCCGGTCACCAGCTCCCGGGCCGCCGTCCGCGGGTTCCGCGCGTCGAAGGAGCGATCGGCGATGCGGTTCATCGCCATCGCCGCGGTGCGCGCCGCCACCACCGCGACCGCCACGAGCAGGAGCCGGACCGGCTCGAGGCGGGCCTGCCCCGACACCAGGACCACCGCCGACACCGCGAAGGGCAGGGCGAAGAGGGAATGGGAGAACTTCACCATTCGTGCAACGGCGCCGACGGTCATGCGCGGTCCTCGGGACGGTGGCGGGCGAGCCAGGAGAGGGCGCCCGGAGCCTGGGCCCGCAGGAGCCAGGCGAAGGGGTCGATCGGGTCCGCCCCCTCGAGTGGCACGGAGAGCACGCCCGGCGCCGTGCCGGCGGCCAGCCTGCCCACTTCGGGAGCGCCGACCGCCGTGCCGTTCCAGCCCATCGCGAGGAGCCGCGCGGGGCTCACCTCCGGGAACGCCTGGTGCAGCACGGCGAGCTCCTCGAGCGGGGAGAGGGAGGGGGACGAGGCCAGCGAGTCGGTGCCCACCGCGAGCGGGATGTCGGCCGCGAGCAGGCGCGGCAGGTCGGGGAACCCACCGGAGACGTGCCGGTTCGAGCGCGGGCAGAGGACGACGGTGGCCCCGGAGGCGCGCAGCGTGGCCACGTCCAGGTCGTCGAGGTCGACGGCGTGCACCACCAGCGTCCCCGGGCCGAGCCAGCGGGACACCGCGCCCACCGCCGACCGGCCGAAGGGGCGGAGCGCGCCCGGGTCGAGGCCGAGCCGCAGCACGAGGTCGGCGAAGGGGCCGCTCGCCTCGGCGACGAAGGCCCGCTCCTCGGGGACCTCGGCGAGGTGGATCGAGGCCGGGCCGGCGGAGAGCAGCGCGGCCGCGGCGGGCAGGTGGGTGGAGTAGACGGCGTGCGGGCTCGGCGCCACCCGCAGCCCGGGCCCCGGGGGGCCCATCCGGTTCCGGGCCTCCGAGGCCGCCCGCATCGCCTCCGCCGCCCGCGCCTCGGTGAAGCCGTAGACCTCGTGGAAGAGCGTGCCCGAGATCCCCTCCCGCGCCAGGTGGCGCGCGGAGCCGAGGCCGTTCGTCACGTCCCCCACCGCGGCCACGCCGGCCTCCCGCAGCGCCGCCGCGCCCCGGGCCATGCCCTCCTCGATGGCGCCGTCGCGCCGGGCCCGCTGGGCCACCAGCGCCTCGATCCAGGGCACGAGCCCCCGGCCGCCCGGGACCTTCCCGGCCAGGTGGGAGAGCTCGAGGTGCAGGTGGGCGTTCACCAGCGCCGGGAGGAGAACCGCGTCGACCCGTTCGGCCGCGCCGTGCTGCGCTTCCATCACCAGCCGCGGCCCCACGTCGACGATCCGGTCGCCGTCGAGCGCCACCGCCCCGTCCCGCAGGGGCGGGAGGTCCGGTCCGGGCAGCACCCAGGTCGCAGCGACGACGCGGACGGGCATGCGGCGCCTACGCGACCAGCTGGTAGCGCATGTTCCGGCGCGCCGGGCGGAAGCCGGCGTCGCGGATGTGCCGCTCGACCTCCTCCGCGTCCATCTGGAAGGTCGTGCCGGCGGCGGAGACCACGTTCTCCTCGATCATCACGCTGCCGAAGTCGTTGCAGCCCATGTGCAGGGCGGCCTGGGCCACGCCGCCGCCCATGGTGACCCAGGAGGCCTGGAAGTTGGGGACGTTGTCGAGGACCAGGCGGGCCAGCGCGTTCGTGCGCAGGTAGGCGTGGGCGCTGTTGTCGGACGGCTCGAGCCGGGTGTTCTCGGGCTGGAAGGTCCAGCAGATGAAGGCGGTGAAGCCCTGGGTCTCGTCCTGCAGTTCGCGCAGCCGCAGGAAGTGGTTGACCCGGTGCTGGGCCTGCTCGCCCACCCCGAACATGAGGGTGGCCGTGCTCTTCAGCCCCTTGCGGTGGGCGGCGCGCATCACCGTGAGCCACTCGTCGGTGGAGCACTTGAGCGGGGCGATGCGCCGGCGGACCTCGTCGTCGAGCACCTCGGCGCCGCCGCCCGGGATGGAGTCGAGCCCGGCGGAGACCAGCTTGTCGATGGTGGCGTCGAGCGGGAGCTGGCTGGTGCGGGCGATGTGCCAGATCTCCTCGGGGGAGAGGGCGTGCAGGTTGATGGCGGGGTAGGTCGACTTCACCCAGCGGAAGAGATCCTCGTACCACTCCACGCCCAGGTCGGGGTGGAGCCCGCCCTGCAGAAGGATCTCGATGCCCCCCAGCGAGAGCGTCTCCTCGATCTTGCGGGCCATCTGCCCGCGGTCGAGCACGTAGGCCTCGCCGTGGCTGCGCGGTCGGTAGAAGGCGCAGAAGGAGCAGGCGGTCGTGCACACGTTCGTGTAGTTCACGTTGCGTGACACGATGTAGGTGACCACCCCCTCGGGGTGCAGCGCCCGGCGGCGCATGTCGGCGGCCAGCCCCAGCTCGAGGAGCGGTGCCTTCTCGTCGAGCGCCTCGGCCTCGTCGGCGTCGATCCGCTCGCCATCGGCCCCCTTCTGGAGCGCGGTGTCGACCGAGACGGCACGGCGGATGCGCCGGCTGCGCACCACGTCGTCGGCGAAGCGCAGGGTGGTGGGCGGGACGAGCCCCACCGCGGCGGCGCGGCCGAGGAAGGTCTCGAGCCCCTCCAGCTCGTGGGGGCCGAGCCCGTAGCGGATCTTCTGGGTGAGGTAGCGCCGGTAATGCTCGGGGTCTCCCCCCGCCTCGCGGGCGAAGGCCTGGGCCAGCTCGGTGCGCATGCCCAGGCCGACCTGGGCGCCGCGGGCCAGCTCCTGCACGTCCTCCGGGCGGAGCACGCCGGGGCGGGCCGCCCAGACGGCGAAGACCATGGGGAGCTTCGTCAGCCGGTTCCACTCGCGCCCCAGGTCGAGGACCACCTTCTTCTTCACCTCGAAGGCCCGGTCGCCGATGACGAGCGCCCCCTTCGGCCCCACCGCGCGGGAGAGCCCCTCGACGGCCGGCATGTGGGTGTAGCGGGGGGAGAGCCCGCGCTCGCGCAGCACGAGCTGCGCCAGGATCTGCGAGGTGCGCGAGGCGGTGTCGAGGAAGACCTCGTCCCACTCCTCGGGCGGGGTCTCGCCGGCCAGCACCACCGTCTGCACCGGGCCGTCGGCGCCGATGGCGATGCCCGGCACCACCTCCCAGTCCTGCCCGGGCAGCGCGCCCACAGGCAGGAGCGCCAGCTCGACGTCGCCGGCCTCGAGCATGGAGGCGCACAGCGAGGGCTCGGCCAGCACCAGGTCGATGAGCGGGCTGTCGGCGAGCCCGGCGGTGAGCGGGCGCGCATTGAGGAAGGAGACGGCTGCGGCACGGAGCTTCATCGGGCGCCTCCGGCGCTGGCCGGCAGCGGCGCCGTGGCGTCGTGCACCCGGAGCACGTGGTAGAGGCTGTCGCGCTCGACGGGCACGCGCCCGGCGAAGCGGATCATCCGGTGGAGCTGCGCCTCGGACAGGGCCTGCGGCGTGGTGGCGCCGGCCATGTGGTAGATGCGCTCCTCGAGGACGGTGCCGTCGACGTCGTCGACGCCGAAGGAGAGCGAGGCCTGCGCGAGCCGCTCCCCCAGCGAGACCCAGTAGGCCTTCACGTGGTCGAAGTTGTCGAGGAAGAGGCGGGCCACCGCGAAGGTGCGCAGGCCGTCGTAGCCGGTGGGCTTGGGGAAGGCCTTGCCGATCATGTTGTGCTCGGGGTGGAAGGCGAGCGGGATGAAGACCTGGAACCCACGGGTCTCGTCCTGGAGGTCGCGCAGCCGGGCCATGTGGTCGACCCGCTCGGCCAGCGTCTCGATGTGGCCGTAGAGCATGGTGGCGTTCGACTTCAAGCCCAGCCGGTGGGCGGTGCGGTGCACGTCGAGCCACTGCTCGGCGGTGGCCTTGTCGTCGCAGATCTTCCGGCGGACCCGGGAGGCGAAGATCTCGGCGCCGCCGCCCGGGATGGTGGTGAGGCCGGCGGCGATGAGCTCGGAGAGCACCTGCTCGAGCGTCATCCCGAACTTCTCGGCGAAGAAGTGCAGCTCGACCGCGGTGTAGCCCTTGATGTGCAGCTCGGGCCAGGCCTGCCGGATGCGCCGGACGGTCTCCAGGTAGTACGACCAGGGAAGGTCGGGGTGGAGCCCGGAGACGATGTGCACCTCGGTGATCCCGAGCGCCCGCTTCGACACCACGTGGTGCACCGCCTGGTCGAGGGACATCGTGTAGCCCTCGCTGGCCTGCTTGTCGTCGGGGCGGGCGAACGAGCAGAACTTGCAGGTGGCGACGCAGACGTTGGTGGGGTTCAGGTGGACGTTGCGGTTGTAGAAGGTGGAGTCGCCGTGGCGCGCCTCGCGAACGTGGTTGGCGAGCGCGCCCAGCGCCGCCAGGTCGCGGGCCTCGAAGAGGGTGATGGCCTCGGCCTGCGAGAGCCGCGTGCCGGAGAGCACCTTGTCTCGGATGGGGCCGAGCCCGTCGCGCTCGAGTGCGCGGTTCGCCAGGGACGAGAGCATCATTCCTCCGTCGGTTCGCCGCAGCCGTGGGGGGAGACCCCGGTCCAGCGGCGCATCAGCTCGTTGGGGATGCCGGGGCGGTCGGGCAGCCGCTTCGCGTACGGCGAGCCGGAGGCCCCGCCCACGGCGACGACGAGCCTCACGCGCGCACCCCCGTGACCAGCCCGCAGACGCCCGGGAAGAGCAGCTCCCCCTTCACGTCCCGGAAGCCGGCCCGTCCGGCCGATTCGATGAACTCGGGCAGGGACGCGAAGCGCTCCATCGACTCGACCAGGTACCGGTAGGCGCCGGCGTCGGCGGAGAGCAGCCGCCCCATCACCGGGAGCGCGAGCTTGTTGTACGCGCCGTGGAAGGCGCGCGTGCCGGTCGACTCGGGGCGGAAGAACTCGAGGATGGCGAGGCGGGCGCCGGGCTTCATCACCCGCGCCATCTCGGAGAGCCCGACCTCGTGGCTGTCGAGGTTGCGCACGCCGAAGGCCACCGTGACCGCGTCGACCGAGCCGGACCGGAAGGGAAGGTGGAGCGCGTCGGCGGTGGCGGCGGGCAACCCGGTCTTCACCGCGCCGCGGGAGAGCATGGGGATGGAGAAGTCGCTGCCCAGCACGATGGCCTGCGGGTACTGCCGGCGCGCCTCGGCGGCCACGTCCATGGTCCCGGCGCACACGTCGAGGAGCCGCTCTCCCGGCGCGAGGCGCAGCGTGCGCACCGCCCGCCGCCGCCAGAGCTGATCCACCCGGAGCGTCATGACCCGGTTGAGCAGGTCGTAGGTGGGGGCGATGCGGTCGAACATCGCGCGCACCGCCTGGGCGCGCTCGCCCTGCCCGGGAAGGGGGACGCCGGTCACGCGCCGCCTCCGCGCCGCGGGATCCAGCTGGCCGCAGGCGGGAGGGCGATGCGCGGGCGCACCGGAGCCTTCGCGCCGGGCACGAGCCGCTCGTAGAGCGCGTCCATGCGGGCCAGCACCTCGGGCGGGTGGACGCAGGGCTCGGGCCACTCGCGCCCGCCCTCCTCGACGAACTTCTTGGTGGCGTCGATACCCACCTTGGCGCCCAGGCCGAAGGCGGTGGAGGCGTGGTCGAGCACGTCGACCGGGCCGTCCAGCACCACCATGTCGCGCTTCGCGTCGACGTTCGCGAAGGCGCGCCAGGCGCACTGCGAGAAGTCGTGCACGTCGACGTCCTCGTCGAAGACCACGAGCGTCTTGGTGGCCGACATCTGCCCGGAGCCCCACAGGCCGTGCATGAGCTTCCTGGCGTGCCCCGGGAAGTCCTTCCTGATGGAGAGGAAGCAGAGGTTGTGGAAGACCCCTTCCGGCGGGAAGGCCATGTCCACCACCTCGGGGAAGACGAGCTGGAGCATGGGCAGGAAGAGCCGCTCGGTGGCGGTGCCCATCCAGTAGTCCTCCATGGGCGGCGGGCCGACCACGGTGGCGGGGTAGATCGCGTCGCGCCGCCGGGTGATGGCCGTGACCTCGAGGAACGGATAGTCGTCGGCGAGCGAGTAGTAGCCGGTGTGGTCGCCGAAGGGGCCCTCCCGCACCACGCCCTGCTCGGAGACGTAGCCCTCGATGACCACGTCGGCGTCGGCCGGGACCTCGAGGTCCACGGTCACGCCCTTCACCATGTGAACCGACTCCTTCCGCAGGAAGCCGGCGAAGAGGTACTCGTCGATGCCCGGCGGGAGCGGCGCCGAGGCGCAGTAGGTGAGCGCCGGGTCGCCGCCCAGCGCGATGGCCACCGGCATGCGCTCGCCGCGCTTGCGGTAGGCGCGCCAGTGGGCGTGGGCGGTCTTGTGGAGCTGCCAGTGAAGTCCGACCTTGCGCGGCCCCATCACCTGGCAGCGGTACATGCCCACGTTGCGGATGCCGGTCTCGGGATCGCGGGTGATGACCTGCGGCAGGGTGATGAACGGCCCGCCGTCGTGCGGCCAGGTGGTGAGCACCGGGATCGAGCCCATGTCGGGCTCGCGGTCGACGATCTCCTGCACCGGACCGGAGGAGACGTGCTTCGGCGGCAGGGACGCGAGCCTCCCGAGCTTCGGGATCATCTTGAGCTTGTCCCAGAGCCCCTGCGGCGGCGCCATCTTGAGAAGGGCCCGGAGCTCGCTGGCCGGCTCGTCGAGGTCCTCGCAGGAGAGCGCCCAGGCGGCGCGGCGCCGGGTGCCGAAGAGGTTCATGGCCACCGGCAGCACGCCGGAGGAGGGCTTCTCGAAGAGCAGCGCCGGCCCCTGCTGCTTGGCGGCACGGTCGGCCAGCGCCGCCATGTCGAGCTTCAGGTCGACGGGCTCGGTGACACGGGCCAGCTCGCCGGCCCGCTCCAGCCGATCGAGGAAATCGCGCAGGGACCGGTAAGCCATGGGTTGGCGGGATCTACTCCCTTCCGCCCCTTGTTTCAACGATCGCTGAAAGATATGAGTGCGCCCATGCCGCACACGATCCGGGTGGCCCACAGCCCCGATTCCGACGACGCGTTCATGTTCTGCGGCCTCTTCTCCGGCGCGGTGAAGGCCGACGGTCTGGCCTTCGTGCAGGAGACCGGCGACATCGAGACCCTGAACCACCGGGCCCGCGAGGCGCTCCACGACATCACCGCCATCTCGGTGGCCGCCTACGCCCACGTGAGCGACAAGTACGTGCTGCTCGACGCCGGGGCCTCCTTCGGCGACGGCTATGGCCCCACCGTGATCGTGAGCCCCACCTCGCAGTTCATCCGGCTCGAGGAGCTCGGCCGCGCCCGCATCGCCGTGCCCGGCGAGTGGACCAGCGCCTACCTGGCGCTGCGCATGCGCATCCCCGGCTTCGACCCCATGTTCGTCGACTTCAAGGACGTGGGACGCATGGTGAAGCTCGGAAAGGCCGAGGCCGGGCTGGTCATCCACGAGGGGCAGCTCACCGCCCGCGAGGACGGGTTCCGCGTCCTCGAGGACCTGGGGCAGAGCTGGAAGGCGCGTACCGGGCTGCCGCTGCCGCTCGGCATGAACGCGCTCCGGCGCGACCTGCCGGAGCCGCTGCGCCGCACGCTCGCCCGGGTGATGGCCGAGACGGTGGCCTGGGGGCTCGACCACCGGGAGGTGGCGCTCGACTACGCCATGGGCTTCGCCCGCGACCTCGATCGCGAGAAGGCCGACCGCTTCGTGGGGATGTACGTGAACGAGTGGACCCGCGACGCGGGCCCGAAGGGGAAGGAGGCGGTGCGCCTCTTCCTCTCCGAGGCGGCCGCCCTCGGGCTCGTCCCGCCGGTCACGGTCGAGTTCCAGGAGCGCTGAGCCCTTGCCGGAGGCCGATCCCGCCCAGCCCTGGCGCAGCGACCGCGCCTGGGATCCGTCCGGCGAGCCGGGACGGCTGGCGCGGCGGGGGCGCCGGCTCCTCTGGTGGGGAGCGGCCGCGTCGGCGGTGCTGCTCCCCTGGAACATCCTCGCGGCCGTGCGGCCGGACCTCCTCTGGCCCGGCGTGGCGGGGGCGGCCGACGTCGTTCCGGCGGTGCTCCTCCTGCGCGGGGCCTGGCTGCGGCGGACCTGGCGCCGCCTCGGCGCCGTAAGCCTCCGCTTCGACCGGTTCCCCTTCTTCCTGGGCGAGCCCTTCGAGGCGGTGCTGGTCCTCGCGCCCATCTCCGGCGAGGCGGGCGCCGTGGAGATCACGCTCGCCTGCCTGGAGCGGCGCCCCGGCGAGGGGGGTGCGGAGCCGCGCGAGGTGGAGGTCTACCGGGCCACCCAGGTGATCCTCCCCGGCGCGGAGACCGCCTTCGCCTTCGAGCTGCCCGGGACGGCGCGGCAACTCGGCACGGCGTTCCGGTCCCCGGAGGCGCGCCGGTGGGAACTCCGGATCCTGGGAAGGGGAGGGGCCCGGGCGGAGGAGTCCTTCCCGGTCCCGATCTACGCGCCGCCCGTGGACGGGGAGGCGGGCGGGACGCTACCCTCGTAGGACCGAGACCCAGGATGCAGACCCATCGGCAGATCGACGACCGGAGCCTGGCGATGCATCGGCTGATCGCCGAGAAGATCCGGCGTGACCCGGAGCTGCTCGGGAGGGCCAGGGCGACGCTCCAGCGGTGGCGCGGGGTGGTGAGTTCCGGCGCGCAGCCTTACCTGGCCGAGTGGGAAGGGCTGCTGGATCGGGGGATGGACGCCAGCCTCGCCGTGGCGGTCGAGGAGTCGGAGCATGCCGCGGCGCTGCGACAGTGCTCGCCGCTCGCGTGCCTGCTGAGCAACCAGGAGCGGTTCGCGTTCCTCAAGGCGTGGGGGCGAGGGGATGAAGCGTAGGGACCTCGAGCACATCGTGAGGGCCGCGGCCGCGGTCTCCGACCAGGCCGAGATCGTCGTCATCGGGAGCCAGTCCATCCTCGGCGCCGTCCCGGACGCACCCGGCGAGCTGCTCGTGTCCATGGATGCCGACCTGTATCCGCTGCATCGCCCCGATCTCGCCACGGCGATCGAGGGCGCGATCGGCGAAGGCTCTCCGTTCGCCGAAACCTTCGGTTATTTCGCGCATGGCGTGGGGCCGGAGACGGCGCGGCTGCCGCCCGGATGGGCGGGGCGCCTCGTCCGGGTGCAGAACGCGAACACCGATCAGAAGATCGCCTACTGTCTCGAGCCGAACGACATGGCGCTCTCCAAGCTCGTCGCTGGTCGGGAGAAGGACGGCCCCTTCGTGGCGGTGATGCTCCGGCACGGGATCGTCGACCGCGCGACCCTCCAGCAGCGGCTGGTGTCGCTCGCGGTCGACCCGGCGACCCGGGAGCGCATCCGGCAGTGGATCGCCGCCCAGCCGTGATTCAGAACGCCCGCTCGGTGAGCATCACCGCCGACTCGACCAGCGCCCGCCGGTGCACGCCGTCGGGGAGGGTCTCGAGCGCGGAGAGCGCCGCCCGGGTGTGCTCGCGCGCCAGCCCGCGCGCCGCCTCGATCCCGCCGGTGCGCTTCACCGCCGCGATCACCTCCAGGCAGACCTCGTCGGTGGGGTCGGCGCCGTCGGCGATGGGGGCGAGCCGGGCGCGCAGCGCGGGCTCGGCGTGGAGCGCGCGGATGAGGGGCAACGTGGCCTTCCCCTCGACCAGGTCGGCCCCGAGCCGCTTGCCGAGCTTCTCCGGGTCGGCGGCGTAGTCGAGCGCGTCGTCCACGAGCTGGAAGGCCGTGCCGATGCCCTCGCCGAAGCGCGCCAGCGCCCCCGGGAAGGCGCCGTCCTGGCCGGCGGCCCAGCCGCCCGCGGCGCAGGCCCAGCCGAAGAGCGAGGCGGTCTTGCCCTCGATGACCTGGAAGTAGTCCTGCTCGGTGGCGCGGAAGCCGCCGCGGAGCGAGAGCTGCTTCACCTCGCCCTCGACGAGCCGGCGCATGGTGGCGAGGAGCGCCGGGAGCGCGCGTGCCGACGCCGGGTGGGCGGCGGTGATCTCGAGCGAGCGGGTGAGCAGCCAGTCGCCGGCGAGCACCGAGACCGTGTTGCCCCAGATGACGCGCGAGGCGGGCATGCCGCGCCGGAGCGGGCCGTCGTCGATGACGTCGTCGTGGAGCAGGGTGGCCGAATGGGTCAGCTCGGCGGCGACCCCGAACGGAACCGCGCTCGCCATGTCCCCGCCGCAGGCCCCGCAGGCGAGCAGCGTCACGGTGGGGCGGATGCGCTTCCCGCCGGCGGCCACCAGGTGGCGGGCGGCGGCCTGCAGGGTGGCCTCGGCATCGGAGGTGGCCCGGGTGAGCTCCCCCTCCAGCGCGGAGAGATCGTCGAAGAGGCGGGGAACTTGCGCCAGCGCGGCCTGGGCCTTCTCCGGCCGGGCGCCGCGCCGGGCGGCGTCCTCCAGCTGCTCGCGGATCACCTTGTCGCTACCCATGAACGGCGCGATATAGCGCGCCGTCGTCGGCCGGGTCAACGAGTGACCCTCGTGGTCGACCCCGGGCCCGACATGGCCTAGCCTGCGCCGAGGAACCCGTTCTTGCCCGCCCAGGTCCGCCGACTCGTCGCCGTGCTGGCGCTCGCCGCCGCCACCGGCGCCGCGGCGGCGCCCCGGCAGGGGCCGCTCGAGGTGCGGGTGCCCGGCTCGCTGCGCGACCTCTTCCTCGACGTGGTGCCCTGGGACGCGCGCTCCGTCCCGGAGCTCCGGATCGACGTGGGCTGGACCCTGGCCAACGACTGGAGCACCCCCACCACGCTGGCGCGCGACGGCCAGCCGGTCGACGTGCGGCTCGACGAGCAGGCCGACTCGATCACCGCCGCGATCCGCGTGCCCTGGGGTGCCGTGCTGGGGTCGCCGGAGGGCTCCTTCCTCCGGCGGCTCACCACCGCCCTCGAGGTCCGGGGCACGCTCCACTGGGGCGGCTGGAGCGACGGCGTCATCGACGCCTGGCACCGGCTCTTCGCGTACAACGACTTCGCCCGCCCGGCCTTCCCGACCAACGAGGTGCACCTCGCCTTCCACCCCTCGTTCCGGTCGGCACCCGTCCAGATCGACCAGGCCACCTTCGCCTTCGGCGACGTGGTGCTCCGCAACCAGCTCCTCCTCTGGGAGGGCGGCGAGCCCCTGATGGAGGGGCCGGCCGCCCGGGCCGGAGTCTCCCTGCGGCTGGATCTCAAGATCCCCACCGGCTCGCTCTCGCGCATGGGCGGCTCGGGCGGATGGGACGTGGGGCTCGGCCTGCTCGGGACCTGGCAGATCACGAGCTGGCTCGTGGGGCACGCCATCCTGAGCGGGTCGGCCTGGTCGCCGATGACGGGCGACATGCCGCTCCAGCCCCGCACCTGGCAGGCCAGCGCCGGGCTCTCGCTCGTGGTGCTCCTCGGCGACGTCTCGATCCTGATCGAGGACCGCTGGTCGAGCGCGCCCTTCCAGGCCGGATGGGGGTTCGTCGAGACCAACCCGGAGTGGAACCTGCAGTCGAGCGCCTTCACCGCGGTGACCCTCCCGCAGAACCAGATCGCGGCCGGCGTCCGCTGGGGACCGCTCACCTTCTGGTTCGCCGAGGACTTCACCCCCGGGTACGTGGCCGGGCTGGGGCCGACCTGGTTCTACGACTCCAACGCCCCCGACCTGGCCTTCGGGCTCACCTTCACCATCCATCCCTGACGGAACCGGGCGCCGTGCTACCGTCCCCCGGTGGTCTTCGTGAAGCTCGTCCTCTCCTACGACGGCACCCGCTACGTGGGGTGGCAGTTCCAGTCCAACGGGCCGTCGGTCCAGGCGGAGCTCGAGCGGGCCCTCTCCACCCTGCACAAGGAAGCGGTGCGCGTGACCGGGGCCGGCCGCACCGACGCCGGGGTCCACGCCCGCGGGCAGGTGGCGAGCCTCGCCGTGGAGCGCCCCCTGCCGGAGGCCGCCTACGTGAAGGGGCTGAACGCCATCCTCCCCGACGACATCGCCGTGCGCCACGCCGAGGTCCGCGAGGCCCCCTTCGACGCCCGGCGCGACGCGCGCGGCAAGCGCTACCGTTACCGGATCGAGAACCTCCCCACCCGCGCGCCCCTGAGCCGGATGCAGGCCTGGCAGGTGTTCCGGCCACTCGACGTGGCCGCCATGCGGGCCGCGGCGGCCCCCCTCCTCGGCCGGCACGACTTCAGCGCCTTCCGGGCCGCCGACTGCGAGGCCCGCCACGCCGTGCGCGAGCTGCGCCGCCTCGACGTCGAGGACGACGGCGCCGGGCGCATCGAGGTGGTGGCGGAGGCCACCGCCTTCCTGAGGCACATGGTGCGCAACCTCGCCGGGACGCTCGTGGAGGTGGGGCTCGGGTCGCGCGCTCCGGGGTCCATGGCCGCGCTGCTCGAGAGCCGGGACCGGACGCTCGCCGGGCGCACCGCGCCGCCGCAGGGACTGCTGCTCGACGAGGTCTTCTACGACGGCTGAGGGTCAGCGCGCCGGCGCGCCGAGCCCCAGCGCCCGCGCGATCTCCCGCGCCTTCGCCTGGAGGATCCGCGCGTTGCGGGGCCCGAGCCGCATCATCTGCTTGTCGACGTCGCCGAGCCGCTCCATCGCCGGGTCGGCGTAGGCCCAGGTGGTCCCCGGCCCCTCCACCACGGCGAGCTCCCCGTCCCGTACCGGCGCGAGCTCGATGCGGTGCAGCGCACGCGCCGCGGCCCGGTCGATCGAGCCGTCGGGGTAGCCGAGCGCGCGGTATGCGGCCTCCAGGCCGGGGCGGAGGGCGGCGTAGGCGATGACCAGCCCGTCGACGTCGACCGAGGCCACCGCGTCGCCGAAGAGGTCGTAGCGCCGGTAGGACTGCGGGTCGACGTAGGCCGTGCCGCCCCGGCGCACCACGGCGAAGGTGCCCTTCGGGGCGAAGGGCTCGAGCTGCTTCCGGGGCACGACGTCGTTGGCCAGGTTCTCGACGGCGACGGCCCAGCGCCGGGAAAGCTCCCCCTCGCCGAGGAGCCGGCGCAGGATCGGGTCGGGTGACACCGCCTCGAGGAGCGTCCGCTGCCGGCCCGCGTCCACGGCCGGCCCGGTTGCGGCAGGGGGTGGGTCGGCCACGGCGTCCGCCGGCGTGCCCGGTGCGCGGGGCGGCGGGGATTTCGACAGGAACCAGTAGAGCCCGCCGCCGGCGGCGGCGACGATGGCCAGGACCACCAGCACGAGCGGGACGGCGCTCGGTGGCTTGATCGACGTTCGGGGTCGCTCGGATTCCATGGGGGGATTCTGCCCCGAATCGCCCTCGCCGGAAACGACAAGGCCGATGGCTTTCGCCACCGGCCTCGAAGGTCTTGGGCTTTGGAGAGCGCTCGCTTCTACTTGGCCTCCTTGGCGGGAGCGGGAGCAGCCGGCTTGGCAGCGGCCGGGGCGGCGGCGGGAGCAGCAGGAGCGGCCGGCTTGGCGGCGGCCGGGGCAGCGGCGGGGGCGGCGGCAGGAGCGGCCGGCTTCGCATCGGCGGCGGGCTTCGCGGCCTTCTTCTTGCTGGCCTTCTTCTCGGCCTTCGTGGGGGCGGCGGCCGGGGCAGCGGCGGGAGCGGCCGGCTTGGCGGCGGGGGCGACGGCGGCGGCGGCAGGAGCAGGAGCCGGGGCAGCCGGCTTCGCGGCGGGGGCGGCAGGAGCGGCAACCGGAGCGGCCGGCTTGGCAGCGGCCTTGTCGTCGGCGAAGGCGGGGGCGGAGAGGAAGGCGACGGCGACGAACGAGCTCAGGATCTTCTTCATGTTGTGTGAACCTCGTGGGAAGGGTTGTGGCGCGGCCATCGGCCGACGATTCTTCCCAGAGCAGGGGGCGTGCCGGATTCGCCCTCCCGAAATCTCCAGTGATCACGGAACCATGAGAAGAACTGTTTTTCCTGATCCCCGCTTCCGGCGTGGAGAAACGGGGCGGGACGCCCCCGGTCGCCCCTTTTTCCCCCGCTGGAGGCTGCGCCGGCTCCGGCCCGGAAGCCCGGGCCGGACCGTCACTTCCCCTTCTTCTTCGGCGCCTTCGTCGGGGCCTCCGGCGGGCGGGTCCCCTTGCTGAACTCGAGGCCGCCGCCCTTCCCCTCGTCGACCACGATGTGGTCGCCGGGGACGAACTCGCCCGAGAGCAGCTTCGTGGCGAGGGGGTCCTGGATCATCCGCTGGATGGCCCGCTTGAGCGGGCGCGCGCCGTAGACCGGGTCGTAGCCCGCGTCGGCCACCGCCTCGCGCCCCTTCTCGCCGAGCTCGAGCGTCATCTGCTTCTCGGCGAGGAGCTTCCGCAGCCGGGAGAGCTGGATCTCGACGATGTGGGAGAGGTCCTCGCGGGAGAGCGGCCGGAAGACCACCACGTCGTCGACGCGGTTCAGGAACTCCGGCTTGAACTCGGCCCGCAGGGCCTCCATGGCCGCCTCGCGCATCTCGGCGCCCGCGTCCTTGTGCGACCCGAGCCGCATGATGTGCTCGGAGCCGACGTTGGAGGTCATGATGAGGACGGCGTTGCGGAAGTCGACCGTCCGCCCCTGGCCGTCGGTGAGCCGGCCGTCGTCGAGGATCTGGAGGAAGACGTTGAAGACGTCGCGGTGCGCCTTCTCGATCTCGTCGAAGAGGATCACCGAGTAGGGGCGGCGCCGCACCGCCTCGGTGAGCTGTCCGCCCTCCTCGTACCCGACGTACCCGGGAGGCGCGCCGATGAGGCGCGACACCGAGTGCTTCTCCCCGTACTCCGACATGTCGATGCGGATCATCGCGTCGTCGTCGTCGAAGAGGAACTCGGCGAGCGCGCGCGCGGTCTCGGTCTTCCCCACACCGGTGGGGCCGAGGAAGATGAAGGAGCCGATGGGGCGGTTGGGGTCCTGCATGCCGGAGCGGGCGCGGCGGACCGCCGCCGACACCACCTGCACCGCCAGCTCCTGGCCGATGACCCGCTCGGCGAGCCGGTTCTCCATGGAGAGCAGCTTCTCCTTCTGACCCTCCAGGAGCTTCGACACCGGGATGCCGGTCCACTTGGAGACCACCTCGGCGATCTCCTCGGGCGTGACCTCCTCGCGCAGCATGGCGCCGCCCTTCTGCGCCTCGGCGAGCTCCTTCTGGATCTTCTCGATCTCGGCCTGGATCGCCGGCAGCTTGCCGAACTTCACCTCGGCCGCCTTGTTGAAGTCGGCCTTGCGCTCGGCGTCGGCCTGCTCGGTCTTCACCGTCTCCAGCTCGGCGCGCAGGGTGGAGAGCTTCTGGATGAACCCCTTCTCCCGATCCCAGCGGGCCTTCAGGCCGGCGAAGGTCTCGTTCAGGCCCGCGATCTCCTTCTCCACGTCGCCGACCCGCCGACGCGAGGCGTCGTCCTTCTCCTTCTTCAGCCCCTGCTTCTCGATCTCCAGCTGGGCGATGCGGCGCCGGATCTCGTCCACCTCGGTGGGCATGGAGTCGATCTCGATGCGGAGCCGGCTCGAGGCCTCGTCGACGAGGTCGATGGCCTTGTCGGGGAGGAAGCGGTCGGTGATGTAACGGTTGGAGAGGCGCGCCGCGTCCACCAGGGCCGCGTCCTGGATGCGGACCTTGTGGTGGACCTCGTAGCGCTCCTTCAGGCCGCGCAGGATGGAGACGGTGTCCTCCACCGAGGGCTCGCCCACGAAGACCGGCTGGAAGCGCCGCTCCAGCGCCGGGTCCTTCTCGATGTGCTTTCGGTACTCGTTCACGGTGGTGGCGCCGATGGCGTGCAGCTCGCCGCGGGCCAGGGCCGGCTTGAGCAGGTTGCCCGCGTCCATGGCCCCCTCGGCGGCGCCGGCGCCCACGATGGTGTGCATCTCGTCGATGAAGAGGACGATCTGCCCCTCGGAGGCCACGACCTCCTTCATCACCGACTTGAGCCGCTCCTCGAACTCGCCGCGGAACTTGGCGCCGGCGACCAGCGAGCCCATGTCGAGCGACAGGATCTTCCTGTTCTTCAGCCCTTCGGGCACGTCGCCGTCGACGATGCGGCGGGCCAGCCCCTCGACGATGGCGGTCTTTCCCACGCCGGGGTCGCCCACCAGCACCGGGTTGTTCTTGGTGCGGCGGGAGAGGATCTGGATGGTTCGCCGGATCTCCTCGTCGCGCCCGACCACGGGGTCGAGCTTGCCCTTGCGGGCCAGCTCGGTGAGGTCCTTCGTGTACTTCTCGAGGGCGCGGTACTGGCTCTCCGCCTCCGGGCTCGTGACCCGCGACCCGGCCCGCATCTCCTTCACGGCGCCGCGGATGCGGTCGGCGGTGGCGCCGGAGGCGCGCAGGGCCTCGCCCGGCGGGCTCTTGTCGTCGGCGGCGGCGGCGAGCAGGTGCTCGGTGGAGACGTACTCGTCCTTGAGCCGCTTGGCCTCCTCCTCGGCCCGCTCGAGCAGCTTCTGGAGCCGGTTGCCCATGTAGGGTTCGGCCCCGCCCTTCACCTTGGGGACCGAGCGCAGCTCGTCCTCGAGACGGCTCTCCACCTGGGTCGGGTTGGCGCCGATGCGCTCGAGCAGCGGCTTCGCCACCCCGTCCTGCTGGTGGAGCAGGGCGAGGAGCAGGTGCTCGAGGTCGATGGCCTGGTGCTCGCGCTTGCGGGCCTCGGCCTGGGCTTCCTGGAGTGCCTCCTGGGCCTTCACGGTCAGCTTTTCGGGTCGCATATCCCTGAATCGTAAGTCCCTGGGCATGCATGGCAAGTGCCGGAATGGGGGGCCAATGGGGTGTCGGACGTCGCAGCTGGGGCGCGTGGCCCCGGCCCCGATTAGGGCTCCGAAGGTGGCCGATCCCTCTCCCCGACCCGCGACGACCTCCCCGGCCGTGCTCTCCATCGGGCGCGCCCTCCCCGGGAACTACGCCGATCAGGAGACCCTGACCGCCGCCCTCCGGGCCCACTGGGCCCGGCAGCACTTCAACGCCGACCGGCTCGAGGAACTGCACCGGGCCGTGCGGGTGAAGGGGCGCCACCTGGCGCTCCCGCTCGCCGAGTACCCGGAGCTCGGGACCTTCAAGAGGTCGAACGACGCCTGGATCCGGGTGGCCGAGGAGCTGGGGGCCGAGGCGATCACCCGGGCCCTCGACGCGGCGGGGCTCGCGCCGGCCGACGTGGACCAGCTCGTCTTCGTCACCGTCACCGGCCTCGCCACCCCGTCCATCGACGCGAAGCTGGTGAACCGGCTCGGGCTGCGGCGCGACGTGAAACGGATGCCCGTCTTCGGTCTGGGCTGCGTGGCCGGGGCCGCCGGGCTGGCCCGCCTCTCGGATCTGCTGACCGGGTTCCCGGGCGACGTGGGGGTGCTGCTCTCGGTGGAGCTCTGCTCGCTCACCCTGCAGCGGGAGGACCTCTCGGTCGCCAACGCGGTGGCCTCGGGGATCTTCGGCGACGGGGCGGCGGCGGTGGTCCTGGCCGGTGGTTCACGAGCGGTGAAGGGGCCGCCCGGCCCGCGGATCGTCGCCACCCGGTCCGCCTTCTACCCGGACACCGAGTGGGTCATGGGCTGGGACTTCCGGGACACCGGCTTCCAGGTGGTGCTCTCGGCCGAGGTCCCCCGCATCACGCGCGAGAACATCGGCAAGGACGTGGACGGGTTCCTGGCCGCGCACGGGCTGCGGCGCTCCGACGTCCGGCACTGGATCGCCCACACCGGCGGGCCGAAGGTCCTCGAGGCCTTCCAGTCGGCGCTGGCGCTGCCCGACGGCGCGCTCGACCGGTCCTGGCGGTCGCTCGAGGAGGTGGGGAACCTCTCCTCGGCGTCGGTGCTCTTCGTGCTCGGCGACCTGGTCGCCTCGGGGGAGCCCAGCCCCGGCGATCTCGGCCTGCTCGTCGCCATGGGGCCCGGCTTCTGCGCCGAGATGGTACTCCTCCGGTGGTGAGAGGGATCCCCACGTGACGGCGCTCTGGGCCTACCTGGCGCTCCTCGGTCTCGTCGCCGGCGAGCGCGGCGCCGAGCTCTCGGTCTCGAAGCGAAACGCGCGCCGGCTGCTGGCCCGCGGCGGGAAGGAGACCGGCCAGCGTCTCTACAAGGTGATGGTGGCCTTCCACGCCGTCTTCCTCCCGGTGCTGGCGCTCGGCGCCATCGCCTACCGGGAGCCGCCGCCCGCCTGGGCCTGGCTGGCCGTGCTGGGCGCGATCGGGGCGCAGGGGCTCCGCTGGTGGGCGGTGAAGACGCTGGGCGACCGGTGGAGCACCCGGGTCATCGTGGTTCCCCGGGAGCGCCCGGTCACCGGCGGCCCGTACCGGTTCCTGCGCCACCCCAACTACCTGGCGGTGATCGTGGAGATGGCCTGCCTGCCGCTCGCCTGGGGGATGTGGCGCCTCGCCCTCATCTTCACGGTGGGCAACGCGATCATCCTCTGGTTCCGCATCCGGGAGGAGGAGCGGGCGCTCGGTCCGGAGTGGAGCCGGGCCTTCGAGAAGAAGGGGAGGTTCGTCCCGTGAGTGGGCGCGAGGCCGAGGTGGCCGCGGAGATCCGGCGCATCGTCCGGGAGGACCTGCACGCCCGGACCGAGTTCGGCGACTCCGAGGAGCTCGCCTCCCGGCTCGATTCGCTGGCGCTGCTCTCGCTCGTGGTGGCGGTCGAGGACCGGTTCCGCATCGTCCTCACCGAGGAGGACGCCGCCGCCGCCCGGTCGCTCGCCGACCTGGCCCGCATCGTCGCCGCCCGCGCCCCCGCCGAGGTCCCGCCGTGACCCGGCTCCGGGGCCCGCCGGCGCCGGCACCCCGCCACGCCACGCTGGTGGCGATGCTCTCGGCTGCGGCGCGCCATCCCTCCGGCGTCACCTTCGTCGGGCTCCGCGAGGAGGAGTTGCGCCTCTCCTGGGCCGAGGTCGACGCCCGGGCCCGCCGTTCCGCCGGCACCCTGGCGGCCCGCGGCGTCCGGCCGGGCGACCGGGTGGCCATCGTGCTGCGCACCGGGCCCGCCTTCCTCGACGCCTTCTTCGGCGCCCTCCACGCCGGCGCGGTGCCGGTGCCGCTCTACCCGCCGGTGCGGCTCGGCCGGATGGACGAGTACGTGGCCGCGACCTCGCGCATGCTCGCGGTGTCGGGGGCGCGCGCGCTCGTCACCTCGGGCAACGTGGCGCGGGTGATCGGCCGGGCGGTGGCCGGAGCCGGCCCCGGGCTCGACCTCGGCGTGGTGGACGCGGCGGAGCTCCTCGACGGGCCGGAGCGCTCGGTGGCGCGCAGCGGCGCCGATCTCGCGCTGGTGCAGTTCTCCTCGGGGTCGACCGTCGACCCGAAGCCGGTGGCGCTCTCCCACCGAAGCCTCGTGGCGCAGGTCGATGCGCTGGTGGCGGTCATTTCACCCACGGTCGACGACGTGGTCGTCTCCTGGCTGCCGCTCTACCACGACATGGGGCTCATCGGCTGCCTGCTCGGCGCGGCGAGCTACCCGGGTCCGCTGGTGCTCCTCCCGCCCGAGCACTTCCTGGCCCGCCCGGCGCTCTGGCTCCGCGCGCTGGCCCGCCACCGCGGCACCATCTCGGCGGCGCCCCACTTCGCCTACGCCTACGCCGCCGACCGGGTCCGCGACGAGGACCTGCAGGGCTCGAGCCTCGCCTCCTGGCGCATCGCCCTCGACGGCGCCGAGCC
Organism: uncultured Anaeromyxobacter sp.; assembly: GCA_903904005.1. GTDB lineage: Bacteria > Myxococcota > Myxococcia > Myxococcales > Anaeromyxobacteraceae > CAIOAK01. The sequence goes on along the minus strand of CAIVAR010000036.1, from coordinate 15,630 downwards.
GGTCACCGCCGGTGCGCTGCGCCGCTTCGCCGACCGCTTCGCCCCCTTCGGCCTCGACCCCGGGGCGCTCATGCCGGTCTACGGCCTCTCCGAGGCGTCGCTGGCGGTGACCTTCTCCCCCCGCGGGCGGACCCCGCTCGTCGAGCGGGTCGACCCTGCGGCGCTCCTCTCCGGCCGGGTCGAGGCCGGCGACCGGGAGGTGGTCTCGGTGGGCGCGCCCGTCCCCGGGGTCGAGGTGGAGGTGAGGGGCGAGGCCGGGGAGGCGCTCCGGGAGCGGTGTCTCGGCCGGATCCACGTCCGCGGCCCGTCCCTCATGCAGGGCTACCTGGGAGATCCCGTCGCCACCGGGCGCGCGCTCCGCGACGGCTGGCTCGACACCGGCGACCTGGGCTTCCACGCCGGCGGCGAGCTCTTCGTCCACGGCCGTGCCAAGGACGTCGTCATCGTGCGCGGCGCCAACCACGCCCCCGACGAGTTCGAGACCTGCCTGGGCGCCATCGAGGGCTTGCGCCCCGGCTGCGTGGCGGCGCTCGGCTTCGTGCCCCCGGGCGGCGACGGGGAGGAGCTCCTCGTCCTGGCCGAGCGGCTGCGCACCTCGCGGGTCGACCCCGCCCTCCTCGAGGAGGCGGTGCGGGAGGCCGTCTCGGCGCGGACCGGCGTCCGCCCCCACACCGTGCGGATCCTCGAGCCCGGCACGCTGCCGCGCACCTCGAGCGGCAAGATGCGCCGGGGCGAGGCGCTGCGCCGGTTCCAGGCCGGGAGGTGACGTGCGCGACGTGATCGTCATCGGGGGTGGGCCGGCGGGGCTGGCGGCGGCGACGGCGCTGGCCGCGCGTGGGCTCGACGTGCTGGTCCTGGAGCGGAGGGAGCTGCCGGCCGACAAGGCCTGCGGGGAGGGGTTGCTCCCCGGGGGCGTGGCCGCGCTCGAGGCCCTCGGCGCGGTGCGCCACCTCGACGCCGACGGGTGGTCGCGGTTGCGGGCCATCCGCTGGATCCAGGAGGACGGGAGCGCCGCCGAGGCGCGCCTGCCCTCTCCGGGCGGCATGGGGATCCGCCGACTGACGCTCTCCGCCGCGCTCGTCGCCCGGGCGCGCGAGGCCGGCGCCGAGGTCAGGGAGCGGGCGGCGGTGACGTCCCACTGGCGCGACGCTGCCGGCGTTGCCGTGGGGCTCGCCGGCGGCGAGGAGATCCGGGCCCGGGTCCTCGTCGGCGCCGACGGGCTCGCCTCGGCCGTCCGGGAACGGGAGGGGCTCGCCGGGCCGGCGCGCGCGCTGCCCCGCTTCGGTCTGCGCCGCCACTTCGCCCTCCCTCCCTGGTCGGACGCGGTCGAGGTCCACTTCTCGCCGGGGGCCGAGGCCTACGTGACGCCGGTCGGTCCGCGCCGCGTCGGGGTGGCCTTCCTCTTCGAGGAGGGGCCTGCGCCCGACTTCGAAAGGCTCCTCGCCCGGTTCCCGGCCCTGGCCGCGCGGGTGGCCGGGGCCCCCTTCGACTCGGCGCTCGCCGGGGCCGGACCGCTCGGCCGGGATGCGTCGACCCGCGTGCAGGACCGGCTGGTCCTCGTCGGGGACGCCGGCGGCTACGTCGACGCCATCACCGGGGAAGGGGTCTCGCTCGCCCTCGAGGAGGCGCTCTTGCTCGGCGACCTGCTCCCCGATGCAATCGTCCGGGGCGCGACGCGGGAATCGCTCCTCCCCTGGGAGCAGGCGATCCGGGCCCGCCACCGGCGCCACGCCGCCGTGACCCGGCTGGTGCTCGGGATGGCCCGCCGGCCTGGGCTTCGACGCGCGGCGGTGCGCTGGCTGGGGCGCGCGCCGCGCCTCTTCGACGCGCTCCTCGCCACCGCCGTGGGCGGATCGCCGCGAGAATCGAGCGCAAGCGCGCCGGTCCGTGGTTAACTGACCCCCTTCTCGATCGGAGGCAACGATGCGTTCGACGGTGCTCGGAGCGGGATCCTGGGGTACGGCGCTGGCCTCGGTGCTGGCCAGCAAGGGCTACCCGGTGACGCTCTGGGGTCGAGACGCCCCGGTGCTCGACGCCGTGGTGAAGGATCACGAGAACCCCCACTACCTCCCCGGCATCAAGCTGCCGCCGACGCTCGGGGCCACGCCCAGCCTGCAGCGCGCGCTCGAGGGGGCGGAGCTGGTGGTCTTCGCCGTCCCCAGCTCGGGGATGCGCCAGGTCGCCATCGAGGCCAAGCGCCACCTCCACGCCGGGACGGCGGTGGTCTCGGCGGCCAAGGGCATCGAGGAAGGCAGCCTCATGTCCATGGCCGAGGTGCTCGAGGACGTGCTGCCGGTGGCCATGCACCCGTACCTGGCCTACGTCGGCGGCCCCTCCTTCGCCCGCGAGGTGGTGCAGCAGATGCCCACCGCCATCACCGTGGCCGGGCGCTGGGACCGGGTGACCAAGTCGGTGCAGGACGCCTTTCACACCCGCTGGTTCCGCCCGTACACCTCGAACGACGTCCCCGGAAACGAGCTCGGCGGGGTGGTGAAGAACGTCATCGCCATCGCGGCCGGCATGTCCGACGGGCTGGGGTTCGGGGCCAACGCCCGGGCCGCCCTCATCACCCGGGGGCTCGCCGAGGTGACGCGCCTCGCGGTGCGCAAGGGGGCGAACCCGCTGACGCTGGCCGGCCTGTCCGGCGTCGGGGACCTCGTGCTCACCTGCTCGTCCGACCTGTCCCGCAACCGGCGGGTCGGCTTCGCGCTCGGCAAGGGGCGCACGCTGGCCGACATCCAGGCCGAGCTGGGTCAGGTGGCGGAGGGCGTGGTCGCCGCGCGCACGGTGCGGGAGCTGGCCCACCGGCTCCACGTCGAGATGCCCATCACCGAGGTGGTCTACCGGGTGCTCCACCAGGACCTGACGCCCAAGCAGGCGGTGGTGGATCTCATGACCCGGGAGACCAAGGCGGAGATCTAGTGTCCGCTCGCGACGCCATCCCGGTCGCGCGGGAGAAGATCGAGCGCTTTCGCACCGAGGCGGCCCGGCCCCGCGACGAGGCGCTCGGCCTCCTCGACGACGCCTTCGCCGAGCTGGGCAACGCGGCTGCGCAGGCCAGCCTGCTGCGCAACGTCCACCCCGATCCGGCGGTGCGGGACGCGGCCGAGCAGGACGAGCAGGAGCTCGACGCCTTCCAGACCGGCCTCTCCGTCGACCGCGGGCTGTACGAGGCGCTGGCCCGCGTCGACCTCGCGGGCGCCGACGGCGTCACCCGCTGGATGGTCGAGAAGAGCCTGCGCGACTTCCGGCGGGCCGGCGTCGATCGCGACGACGCCACCCGGGCCCGGATCCGCGCGCTGCGCGACGAGCTGGTCCGGATCGGGCAGGAGTTCGGCCGCAACGTGCGCGACGACGTGAAGTCGCTGCGGGTCGATCCGGCCGAGCTCGCCGGCCTGCCCGCCGACTGGCTGCGCGCCCGCCCTGCCGGCGACGACGGCAAGGTCACCGTCACCACCGACCCCACCGACTACGTGCCGGTGGTGACCTGGGCGGAGAGCGCCGGCTTGCGGGAGCGGCTCTGGCGGCTGCAGCGGCAGCGGGCCCACCCGGCCAACCTCGAGGTGCTCTCCCGCATGCTCTCCCGGCGCGCCGAGCTGGCCCGCCTGCTCGGCCATCCCACCTGGGCCGCCTACGCCACCGAGGACAAGATGATCGGCGGCGAGACGCAGGCGGCGGCCTTCGTGGAGCGGATCGCCGCGGCGGCCGGTCCGCGGATGGAGCGGGACCACGCCGACCTGCTCGCCCGCAAGCGGCTCGACCTGCCCGGGGCCGAGGCCGTCGACCCCTGGGACTCGGCCTTCTACGCGGAGCGGATCAAGGCCGAGCGCTTCGGCGCCGACGCCCGGGCCGCCCGCCCCTACCTCGAGTACGGCGCGGTCCGCGACGGCATCCTCGACCTCACCGCGAACCTCTTCGGCATCGCCTACCGGCGCGTCGAGGCCCCGGATGCCTGGCACCCGGAGGTGGAGGTCTTCGACGTGCTCGAGGGGGAGCGGCCGCTCGGCCGCATCTGGCTCGACATGCACCCGCGCGACGGCAAGTACAAGCACTTCGCCCAGTTCACCCGGGTGAACGGCCAGGCCGGAAGGCGGCTGCCGGAGGGGGTGCTGGTCTGCAACTTCCCGCGCCCCGGCGAGGCGCCGGCGCTGCTCGACCTCTCCGAGGTGCGCACGCTGCTCCACGAGTTCGGCCACCTGCTCCACCACGTGCTCGGCGGGCACACCCGCTGGAGCGCCCACTCCGGCGTGGCCACCGAGTGGGACTTCGTGGAGGCGCCGTCGCAGCTGCTCGAGGAGTGGGTGCGCGACCCGGAGGTGCTGCGCCGCTTCGCCCGCCACGTGGAGACCGGCGAGCCCATCCCGGCCGACCTGGTCCGGCGCCTCGACGCGTCGGAGGAGTTCGGCAAGGGGCTCACCGTCCGGCAGCAGATGTTCTACGCCGCCGTCAGCCTGGAGCTGCACCGGCGCGATCCCGAGGGGCTCGACACCACCGCGCTCGTGGCCGGGCTCATGGAGCGCTACACGCCGTTCCGCCACGTGCCCGGGACCTTCTTCCACGCCTCCTTCGGCCACCTCGACGGCTACTCGGCCCTCTACTACACGTACATGTGGTCGCTCGTCATCGCGAAGGACCTCTTCTCCGCCTTCCAGGCGCAGGGGATCCTCTCGCCGGAACCGGCCCGCCGCTACCGCCGGGCGGTGCTCGAGCCGGGCGGGTCGAAGCCGGCCCGGGAGCTGGTCCACGACTTCCTGGGGCGCGACGCGAGCTTCGCGCCGTTCGAGCGCTGGCTCTCCTCCGACCCGGCATGATCCGCACGCTTCGCGCCGCGCCCACCCTGTTGCGCGTGGGGTTCTCCGAGGCGGTGGCCTACCGGGCCGAGTTCCTGGTCTGGCTCCTCTCCACCAACATGCCGCTCGTCATGCTGGCGCTGTGGAGCGCGGTGGCCCGGGACGGGCCGGTGGGGCGCTTCGGCCAGGCCGAGTTCGCCGCCTACTACCTGGCCGCGCTGGTGGTCCGGCTCATGACCGGCGCCTGGGTGGTCTGGGAGATGAACTTCGAGATCCGGCAGGGGACGCTGGCCTTCCGGCTCCTGCGCCCGGTGCACCCGCTGGTGGCCTACGCCGCCGAGAACGTGGCCGCCATGCCGGTGCGGCTCGCCGTCTCGCTGCCGGTGGCGCTGCTCGCCCTCTGGATCCTGGGCGGCCGGCACGTCACCCACGACCCGCTGCTCCTCCTCCTCTTCCCGGTGACCGTCTTCTCGGCCTGGCTCATCACCTACCTGGCCATGGCCGCGGTGGGCTGCCTGGCCTTCTGGTTCGAGTCGGCGACCTCCCTCTTCGACGTCTGGCTGGGGCTCTTCGGGATCTTCTCCGGCTACCTGGTGCCGCTCGAGCTCTATCCACGCTGGGTGAACGACGTCTCTTACTTCCTTCCCTTCCGCTACATGCTGGCCTTCCCGGTGGAGCTGGTCACCGGGGGGCTCTCCCGGCCCCAGGCGCTCGCCCAGCTCGCCGCGCAGCAGGGCTTCGTCCTCCTGCTCCTCGGCGTGGCCGCCGGGATGTGGCGGCTGGGCACGCGCCGCTTCGCCGCCTTCGGAGGCTGAGGGTCCCGTGCTCCGCTACCTCCGCCTCCTCGGCGTGCAGTTCCGGGCCTCGCTCCAGACCTCGATGCAGTACCGCGTCGACTTCCTGGTGCAGGGGGCCATGTCCTTCTTCTGGATGGCCTGGGCGGTGGTGCCGCTCCTCGTCGTCTACGGCAAGCGCGACCGGGTGGCCGGCTGGGACTTCGACCACGCGCTCGTGGTGCTGGGCTGGTTCCTCGCCATGAAGGGGGTGCTGGAGGGGGCGGTGAATCCCTCGCTCGCCAGCGTGGTCGAGCACATCCGAAAGGGCACGCTCGACCTCGTCCTCCTCAAGCCGGTCGACGCCCAGTTCCTGGTGTCGACGGCCAAGTTTGCGCCCTGGCACGTGGTCGACCTGGCCGCGGGGGCGGGGATCGTCGCCTGGGCCTTCTCGCGGATGGGGACGGTCCCCGGGCCGGCCGAGGTCTCGGCGGCGCTCTTGCTCACCGCCTGCGCCGTGGCCGTCCTCTACTCCCTGTGGATCCTGGTGGTCTCGGCCGCCTTCTTCGTGGTGAAGGTGGACAACCTGTCCTTCCTCTTCCTCTCCATCTTCGACGCGGCCCGCTGGCCGGTCTCGGTCTTCACCGGCTTCTGGCGCGTGCTCTTCACCGTGGTCATCCCCCTCGCCCTCATGACCACCTTCCCCGCCGAGGCCCTGCTCGGCCGCATCCACGGGACGGCGCTCGTCGCCGCGGTGGCCGGGTCGCTCGGCTTCGTGGCCTGCGCGAGGGTGGTGTGGCAGCGGGCCATCGCGCGGTATACCTCGGCGTCGTCGTAGGCCGGGACCGGAGGCGCAGGATGGCGAACGAGAAAAGGACGATGACGCGCGCCGCGCCCTTCATCGGGCTTGCGGTGTTGCTCGCCGTCACCGCGCTCGCCTACGCGCCGTCGCTCGACGGCGTCTTCGTCCTCGACGACGACCGGGTCGTCACCTGGAACCCCGAACTGCGAGGGTCGGAAGCGATGCTGCTTCCGGGCCTGGCGCAAATGCTCGGCACCGGTCGCCCGCTCACCGCGGTGACCTTCGCCATGGACCTGCGGGCCGCGAGCCTGGACCCGCGCCGGTTCCACCTCACCGGGCTCCTCCTCCACCTGGCCGCCGTCGCCATGGCCTTCGTCTTCCTGCGCAGCCTGCTGGCGCGCGTGGGCCACCCCCGCCCCGGCGGCGTCGCGCTGGCCGCGACCGCGCTCTTCGCCCTCCACCCGATCCAGATGGAGTCGGTCGCCTACGTCTCGCAGCGGTCCGAGGTGCTCTCGACCATCCTGTACCTCGCCACCCTCCTCCTGCTCGACACGGCGGTCCGTCGATGGAAGACCTGGAGCGGCCTCGTCGCCTGGACGGGCGGCATCGGCACCTGGGTCCTCGCCATGGGGGCGAAGGCCATCGCGCTCAGCTTGCCGGGGGCCTTCGTGCTCGATCAGCTCGTGCTCGCGCCGTCCGGGGAACGGGGCGGCCGGCCGGTGGTTCGGCGGGGGCTGCGGGCGCTGCTCCTCGCGGCGCCGGTCGCGGTGCTGGTGGTCTGGAGCGCCAGCCTGCAATTCGCCCAGATGGCTGCCACGCCAGGGGGCGGCGCCGGGTTCACCGCGACGTCGCTCTCCGGGTGGCAGTACTTCCTGACCCAGCTCAGGGTCCAGTGGCTCTACGTCCGGCTGCTGGCCTGGCCACGGGGGTTCTCCATCGACCGTCCGTTCGCGGCCAGCCGCGCCCTGGACCCCGCGGTGGCCGTGGCGGGGCTGGGCGTGCTCCTCGTGGTCGCGTTCGCGTTCTGGCTGTGGTTCCGAGCCGAGCGTGCCGACCGTGATGCGCCGGCACTCCGCCTGGGAGCCTTCGGCATCTTCTTCTGGTTCGTCGTGCTCTCCCCCACCTCCAGCGTGGTCCCGGTGATGGACCTGGCCGTGGAGCACCGGGTCTACCTCGGCTCGCTCGGCCTCTTCCTGGCCGCCGTCGTGGCAGGGGACGCGCTCCTCCACGCCCGGCTCGCTCCGGGCGCCGCCCGGATCACGGCGGTGGTCGTGTCGCTCACCCTGGTCCTGGGGCTCGGCCTCTCGCTCCGGGCCCGCGCGGCCACGTGGAGTTCCTCCGCGGGGATCTGGGAGGAGGCCTATGCCCTGCAGCCCGGCAGCGAGCGGATCGTGACCAACCTGGCCCTCGCCTTCCGCAGGGCCGGGAACATGGCCAGCGCCGAGGCCCGCTTCCGGGAGGCCTGGGCGATCGTCCGCACGCCGGATGGCATCGTGTCGGTGGCCCAGAACTTCGGGGGTCTCCTCATCGAGCTCGATCGGCCCGAGGAGGCGGTCGCGGTCATGGACCGCGCGATTCCGTACGCGCCGCGGGAACCCGGACTCCGGTCGAACCGGTCCACCGCGCTCGGGATGCTGGGCCGGAACGAGGAGGCCGTCGCCGACGCGCGCATCGCCGCGGCCACCGATCCCCGGAATCCCCAGTTCCGGAACATGCTCGGGGTGGCCCTCTGCTCCATCGGGGACTGGCGCGCCGCACTGAACGAGTTCCGGGCAGCCGAGGCGCTCGACCCGGGAAATCCCATCTACCCGGTCACCGCCGCCATCGCGCTCACCGTGATCGGGCAGCGGGACGAGGCCTGCGCCACCTACCGCCGGGCCCGGGTGACGACGCGCTTCCTCCCCCTCCCGCGCAACGCGGCCGCGGCCGCCGCGGCGCTCGGCTGCCCGATCCCCTAGCCGCCTGTTAATCTCGACCCGTGCTCCGCCTCACCTTCCTCGGCACGTCCGGTGCCATGCCCACGGCGGCACGAAACCTCTCCGGGCTCTCGGTGCGCCACGGGCGGGAGCACTACCTGTTCGACTGCGGCGAGGGCACGCAGCGTCAGATGATCCGGTACGGCACCGGCTTCGACGTCACCGCCATCTGCTTCACCCACTTCCACGCCGACCACTACATCGGGGCCATCGGCTTCGTGCGGACCCTCTCCATGCTGGGGCGCGGCCGCCCCCTCGACGTCTACGGTCCGGCCCCGGCGCGACCCTTCCTGGAGGAGCTGCTCCTCGGCGGGACCGACCCGATGGCCTTCGAGATCCGGATCCACGAGGTCCGGCCCGGCGACGTGGTCCGCCGCGACGGCGCCACGCTCCTCCCCTGGGCCACCCACCACCGCATCACCTCGGTGGGCTGGGTGCTGCAGGAGGACACCCGCCCCGGTCGCTTCCATCCCGACCGGGCCCGCGAGGCGGGCGTCCCGGAGGGGGAGCTCTGGGGCGAGCTGCAGCGGGGACGGCCGGTGACGCTCGAGGGGGGGAGGGTGGTTCACCCCGGGTCGATCGTGGACCCCACGCGGCGCGGACGGAAGGTGGCGGTGACCGGCGACACCCGGCCCTGCCCCGCCACCCCGGAGGCGACCCGCGGCGCGGATCTCCTGGTGCACGAGTGCACCTTCGGCGACGCCGAGGCCGAACGGGCCATCGAGACCACCCACTCCACCGCCCGCGAGGCCGGCCGGATGGCGCGGGAGGCCGGGGTGGCCCGGCTGGTCCTCACCCACCTCTCCACCCGCTACGACACCCAGCCCGGGCCGCTGCTGGAGCAGGCCGCCGAGGAGTTCCCGGGGCCGGTCGAGGTGGCCCGCGACGGGCTGATCCTCGAGATGCCTCACGCGGAGTGAACATGGGATCGGCCTCCCAGGACCTGCAGCGCCTCGTGCCGGGACTCCTCGCGACCTGGCGCGGACTGCGGCGCGAGGTCCACCGGGGGCCGCGCCCCCCGCCCGACCAGCTGCTGCCCGACGAGCTGCGCGAGGTGGCCGCGGCGGTGCAGCGCCTCTCGCTCGGCCTCACCCGGGACCGGAAGCTGGCCGGGGCCCGCTACCTCGACGACGACCGGCTGCTCGGCGCCTACCTGCTCTTCTACTGGCCGGTCTCCTACCTCCAGGCGCGCGGCATCCTCTCCGAGTTGCCGGGCCGGCCCCGCTCGGCCCTCGACCTGGGAAGCGGGCCGGGCCCCGTGGCCTTCGCGGCGCTCGCCGCCGGAGCGGCCGAGGTTGTGGCCGCGGACCGGTCGGCCCGGGCGCTGGCGGCCGCTCGCCGCCTGGCCAGCGAGCTGGGGGAGCCCATCTCCACCCGCGAGTGGGACCCGCAGAAGCGCGGTGGCCTGGCCGGGTTCGCCGGCGGACGGCGGTTCGACCTCGTCACCCTGGGTCACGTGGTGAACGAGCTCTTCCAGGGGGAGGGGGCGGCGACGCGGCGTGCGGCGCTGCTCGAGGAGGCGCTCGGTCTCCTCGCGCCGGGGGGGTCGGTCGTGGTGATCGAGCCGGCGCTGCGCGAGACCTCGCGGGAACTCCTCGAGGTGCGCGACCTGCTCGTGGCCCGCGGCGTCCCGATCCGCGCCCCGTGCCTCTTCCGCGGTGCCTGCCCGGCGCTGGTGCGACCCACCGACTGGTGCCACGCCGAGCGGCCGGTCGAGCCGCCGCCGCTCGTCGACGAGATCGGCCGGCGCGCCGGCCTCCGCAAGGAGGCGGTGAAGATGAGCTACCTCGTGCTCGCGCCGAAGGACGAGGCGTGGCGCGACCCGCCCCCGGGCGTGGTCTTCCGCATCGTCTCCGAGCCGCTGCCGTCCAAGGGGCGGCTGCGCTACATGGGTTGCGGGCCCGACGGGCGCAAGGGGCTCGCGCTCCAGGAGAAGGACGTGACGGTGCGGAACGGCGCGTTCGAGCGGCTTCTGCGCGGCGACGTCGTCGAGATCACGTCGGTCGAGCCGCGCGGCGACGGGCTCCGGCTGTCGAAGGAGTCGGACGTCCGGGTGATCGCCGCGGCGGGGCGACCGGTTCCCTGAGGCGGCCGCCGTTCGCGGGGCGCCTTCGGGGACGCCGACCGTGTGCCGCCGGCGCCGGGTCGCCCCTCCTCCGCGGCGCTTGTCCTCGCAGCAGACCCGATCGGTGCTGTACGAACGGTGGAGTGGGCTGCTGCGGAGGCGCCGCACGGAGTGGCGCCCTCGCCGGCTGGCGACGTCGGAGGCCGAAGGCGACGCGAACGGCGCTCCTCGGGGGGTGGACGAGAACCCGAGCTATCGCCCGCCCATCGTCCTGACGAGAACGGGCCCCGGCGCGGGAACGCCCTCCGTATCCAGGCGGGCCACCCGGCCCCGCCGGCACCCCGGACGGCTCCCCGCGCCACCTACGCTCCGGCGCCACGCCCGCCGCGGAACAGCTCGCTCATGATCTCCTCGAGCGGCGGTTCCTCCACCGTGAGATCGGTCACCGGCAACGACGACAGCAGCCGCCCCACCATGCTCGCCACCTCGCCGCCAGGAACCCGGAACACCGCCTGGGTCTCCGCGTGGGAGATCACCGTCCCGAAGCGGGCCAGCTCCACTTCCGGCACCGGCTGCCCGAGCCGGACCACGACCCGCTTGTCGGGGCGAACCTCGCGTGAAAGCTGCTTCAGATCCCCGTCGTAGATGAGCAGCCCCTTGTCGATCACCACCACGCGGGGGCAGAGGGCGAGCACGTCGTCCATGTAGTGGCTGGTGAGCAGCACCGTGGCGCCGTGCCGCTCGTTGTAGGAGCGGATGAACTCGCGCACCGTCGCCTGCATGGTGACGTCGAGCCCGATGGTGGGCTCGTCGAGGAAGAGCACGCGCGGCCGGTGGATGAGCGAGGCGGCCAGCTCGCACTTCATCCGCTCCCCCAGCGAGAGCTGCCGCGTGGGCTTGTCGATCACGCCGCCCAGCGCGAGCAGGTCGACGAGCTCGCGCATCCGCGACTCGAACTCGGCGCGCGGGATCTCGTAGATGGCGCGGTTGAGCGCGAAGGTCTCGGAGGGAGGGAGGTCCCAGAGCAGCTGCTGCTTCTGCCCCATCACGAGCGTGATCGACTTGAGGAACGGCACCTCGCGCCGGGCCGGCACGAAGCCCGCCACGCGGACCTCGCCGCCGCTGGGGTGGAGCAGCCCCGAGAGGAGCTTCAAGGTCGTGGTCTTGCCGGCCCCGTTCGGTCCCAGGAAGCCGACCCGCTCCCCCGGCCCCACCGAGAAGGAGATGCCGTCGACCGCCTTCACCGCCTCGTGGCGGCGCCGGAACAGCGAGCGGATCGACGCGCCCAGTCCGGGCTGGCGTCGATGCACCTTGTACTCCTTGCGCAGCTCGCGGACCTGGATCACGGCAGGCCACGATAAGGGCGTGCACGAGGCACGGCAATGGTTAGGGGATCGGGATGCGCCGACTCGTGCTCCTCGCCACGCTGCTCGCCGGATGCGCCCACGTCCCGCCCGGTCCCCCGCTGCGGACCGTCGAGCGGGTCGACATCCCCCGCTACATGGGGCGCTGGTTCGAGATCGCCACCATCCCCATGTCGTTCCAGAAGGGGTGCGTGGGCGTGACCGCCAACTACACGCTCCGGCCCGACGGGGACGTCGACGTCGTGAACACCTGCCGCAAGGAGAAGCTCGACGGACCGGAGCGCTCCATCGAGGGCAAGGCCTGGTCGGTCGATCCATCCAACGCGAAGCTGGAGGTCCAGTTCTTCTGGCCCTTCCACGGCGCCTACTGGATCATCGACCTCGACCCGGACTACCGGTGGGCGGTGGTGGGCCATCCCGACCGCGACTACCTCTGGATCCTCTCGCGCTCGCCCCAGATGGACCCCGCCACCTACGACGGCATCCTCTCCCGGCTGCGCGCCCAGGCCTACGACACGTCACGGTTGGTGAAGACGCCCCAGTTGCCCGCGAAGGGGTGAGGCCCCGGGACCGATCCCGACCCGGAAATGGCGCGCCCGACCCGGCGGTTCGAGGTAGAAACCCCGCTCGGAGGCAACGTGAACAAGAAGGTGCTCGTCGCGTCGATTCTGGTGACCGCGGTCGCAGTGGCCGGCCTCGGAGCGTTCGTCCTGCTCGACGACGGGTCCGGTGGCGCTGCGGGGAGCACCGATGCCGACAAGGCCCGGGCCACCAAGCGCGGCGGCGACTTCGGAGACGGGTTCCGCGACGTGCCGCTGGCCGGGGCCGTCGATCCCACCGCGCCCGGCGCCGGAACCGGACTCAGCCTCGAGCAGGAGGAGGCGCTGCGCGCCGCCCTGGAGAAGGCCGCCGCAGAGGGTGCCCTCCGCGAGGAACTCACCGGAGGCGTGCCGTACCCATGGCCGCTTCCCGTCGCGCTGGAGGCCTTCAAGTCCTGCAAGGCGCGAGTGACCGGGAGCCTGCCGAAGGGGAGCGTCCTCACCGAGGACCAGGTCTGCGGCTGTGCGACCCGATACATCCAGAAGGTCTTCCCGAAGGAGCACCCGAATCCCGGGACCAAGAACGCCAAGCGGGCCTACGAGCGGCAGGAGCAGGCGGCGATCGCGGCCTGCCAGGGCAAGGAAGACTAGGGGCTCCGCCCCCCGGCCGTTTCCGGCGAACCCCAGCAAGCCCGACCCCTCTTGACGCTCTGCGTCGAAAGAGTTACTGAGTTCGTCACAACGCTGATTCAAGAATCAACCCGGGGGTCGTAAATGTCCCATTACCGGAAGCATCGGCACCACCACTCGCGCGTCCCGTCCGACGGGTCGCCCCCTCCCCGCGTCGCCGTCATCGCAGGGCTGCGCACCCCGTTCATCAAGTCGGGAGGGGACTTCAAGGACCTCTCGGCGGTCGACCTCGGCGCCATCCTGGTCAACGAGCTCGTGGCCCGCAGCGGGCTGCCCCTCGGGGAGTTCGACGCCCTCATCTTCGGGCAGGTGGTCCCGTCACAGCTCTCCTCGCTGATCGCGCGCGAGGTGGTGCTGCGCACCGAGCTGCCGCGGACCGTTCCGGCCCACACCACCTCCCGCGCCTGCGCCACGTCGCTGCAGGCGGCCACCGAGGCGGCCGACCAGATCCTGCTCGGCCACGCCGACACCGTCGTCGCCGGCGGCGCCGAGTCGCTCTCCGATGCCCCCATCTTCGCCTCCCACAAGCTGGCCCAGGCGCTCGTGAACGCCTCGCGCGCCCGCAGCCTCCCCGAGAAGCTGAAGGCCTTCTCCGGCCTGTCGCTCAAGGACGCCGCACCGGTCCCGCCGGCGCTCAAGGAGCCAACCACCGGCCTCACCATGGGCGAGAGCGCCCAGAAGATGGCCTGGGAGAACGGGATCACCCGCGAGGCGCAGGACCGCTACGCCGTGGAGAGCCAGCGCAAGGCCGCCGACGCCTGGGCCAGCGGGAAGTTCGCCGAGGAGGTCATGTCGGTCGACGTCCCACCCCGCTTCGCGAAGGTCACCAGCGCCGACAACAACGTCCGCGCCGACACCACCTACGCCGCGCTGGCCGCGCTCCGGCCGGTCTTCGACAAGCGCTACGGCACCATCACCGCCGGCAACTCCTCGCCGCTCACCGACGGGGCCGCGGCGGTCATCCTCATGTCGGAGGGGCGCGCCCGGGAGCTCGGCGTGAAGCCGCTCGGCTTCCTGCGGGCCTACGCCTACGCCGCCACCGACCCGGGCGACCAGCTCCTGCAGGGGCCGGCCTACGCCGCCCCCATCGCGCTCGATCGGGCCGGCCTCGTCCTCGGCGACATGGACATCGTGGAGATGCACGAGGCCTTCGCGGCCCAGGTGCTCTCCAACCTCCAGGCCTTCGCCTCCCGGAAGTTCGCCGAGGAGAAGCTCGGGCGCGCCGAGCCGCTCGGTGAGATCGATCCCGCCCGGCTCAACCCCAACGGCGGGTCGATCCCGCTCGGCCATCCCTTCGGCGCCACCGGCGCCCGCATGATCACCCAGGCGCTGCGCGAGCTGGCGCGGCGGAAGGGGCGACACGCGCTGCTCACGGTGTGCGCCGCCGGCGGGCTCGGCGCCGCGGTCGTCCTCGACGGTCCGGAGGCCTGACATGAACCAGAACCAGTGGAAGAACTTCCGGATCGAGCTCCAGGACGGCATCGCCACCGTGCTCGTGGACGTGGCCGGCGAGCCGGTGAACACCATCTCCCGCGAGTCGGGCTCCGAGTTCCAGTCGGTCCTCGATGCGCTCGAGAAGGACGGCGCCGTGAAGGGCATCGTCCTCGCCAGCGGCAAGAAGGACGGCTTCGTGGCCGGCGCCAAGATCGAGATGCTCCGCGACGTGGGGAGCGCCGACGAGGCGGAGCGGCTCTCGCTCGACGGGCAGGCCGGCTTCGACCGGCTGGAGAAGTTCGGCAAGCCGGTGGTCGCGGCCATCCACGGCGCCTGCCTGGGCGGCGGGCTCGAGTGGGCCATGGCCTGCCACTACCGCGTGGTCTCGAACGACCGGAAGACCCAGCTCGGCCTGCCCGAGGTCCAGCTCGGCGTCATCCCCGGAGCCGGTGGGACGCAGCGCATGCCGCGCCTCGTCGGCATCGCCACCGCCCTCGACCTCATCCTGGCCGGGAAGACCGTGAAGCCGAAGAAGGCGCTCGCCATCGGTCTCGTCGACGAGTCGGTGCCGCCGGCCATGCTGCTCGAGGTGGCCCGGGCCCGGGCCCGGTCGCTCGTCGACGGGGAGCGGCTGCGCCCCGCGCCGGCCGGCGTGGTCGACCGCCTGAAGAAGGACCCGCAGGCGACCCTGCAGAAGATGGCGCTCGAGGAGAACTTCCTGGGGCGCGAGGTGCTCTTCCGCCAGGCCCGCAAGCAGCTCCTCGCCAAGACGAAGGGGCACTACCCCGCGCCGGTCGCCGCGCTCGAGGCCATCCAGATCGGGATCGAGAAGGGGATCGAGGCCGGCCTCCAGGCCGAGGCCCGCCTCTTCGGCGAGCTGGCCGTGTCGCCGGTGGCCCGCGAGCTGATGGGGATCTTCTTCGCCACCACCGCGCTCAAGAAGGACAACGGCACCTCCGATCCGTCGGTGAAGGGGCGCAAGGTCGAGTCGGTGGGCATCCTGGGCGGCGGCCTGATGGGCTCGGGCATCGCCTACGTCACCACCAACGCCGGCATCCCGGTGCGCATCCGCGAGCGGGACGACGCCGCGGTGGCGCGCGCCTTCGCGGCGGTGGCCGGGATCTACGACGGCCGGGTGAAGAAGCGCTCGATGGACCGGCTGGAGAAGCTCGCCCGCATGCGGCTGCTCACCGCCGG
>CAIVAR010000035.1 GCA_903904005.1 uncultured Anaeromyxobacter sp. | reverse complement strand
GGTACGAGACCGAGAAGATCTCGCTGTCGCTCCCGTCCCTGCGCACCGAGACCATGAACGACGCGCTGGCCGAGAAGATCGCCCGCGTCCGCAAGACCGGCTTCACGCTGGCGCCCGAGGCGGCCACCGAGCGCATGCGCGCGGTCATCAACAAGGGCAACCGCGAGGAGGACCTGCTCGCCGCGGTGGAGTCGATCTTCAAGAACGGGTGGTCGCTGCTCAAGCTCTACTTCATGATCGGCCTGCCCGAGGAGCGGGACGAGGACGTGGTGGCCATCGCGCGGCTGGCCCGGCGCTGCCTCGGCGCTGCCCGTCGCGCGCTGCCCCCGGGCAAGGGCTCGGCGGCCATCAACCTGGGCGCGAGCACCTTCGTGCCGAAGCCCTTCACCCCGTTCCAGTGGGAGCCGATGATCACCCCCGAGGAGACGCGGCGCCGCCAGGGGCTCGTCACGGCGGAGCTGGGCGGGAAGACCGGCGCCATCTCCTTCAAGCCCCACGACTCGCGGCAGGCCTCGATCGAGGGCGTGCTCGCGCTCGGCGACCGGCGCGTGGGGACCGCGATCCTCCACGCCTTCCGGCTCGGGCAGCGTCTCGACGGCTGGTCGGAGTGGTTCGACGAGGCCAGGTGGATCGCCGCCCTCGCCGAGATGGAGCGGGTCCACGGCGTGGGCATGGCGTGGTTCGTCTACCGGCGGCGGCGGATGGACGAGGTGCTGCCGTGGGACCGGATCGACTGCGGCGTGGAGAAGGCGTATCTGATGAAGCAGCTCGCGGCGGCGCGCAACCTGTCCGAGGTGCCCGACTGCGTGCTCGCGCCGTGCAGCGTCTGCGGCGCCTGCGACTACGACGAGGTGAAGAACCGGGTCTACCTCCCCGAGGACTACCGGAAGGCGGCGCCGCCCCCTCCGCGGCCCCGTGACACCCCCGTCCGGACCCACGTCCGGGTCCGCTACGCCAAGGAGGGAAGGCTCGTCGCCCTGTCCCATCTGGAGGTCATGCACGCCGTCCTCCGGTCGGTCCGGCGGGCTGGCCTTCCCGTGGCCTTCTCCCAGGGATATCACCCGAAACCGCGCATCTCCTTCGGCCCGGCCCTGCCAGTCGGGGTAGCCAGTACCGCGGAATTCCTCGACTTGGAGCTCGTCGGGCGGCACGAAGCGGCCGCCGCGGGGCGGGCACTCGCCGGCGCCCTGCCCGACGGACTGACCTTCCTCGAGGCCCGGGAGATCGATTCCCGGGCCCCCTCGTTGTCAGAGTCCGTGCGCGCGGTGCATGATCGGGTAGAATTCCCGCAGGGTTGGAGTGCGGAGGCGCTCTCCCGGAGAATTGACGATTTTCATTCGGCGGACCGGTCGGTGGTGCGAAGAGCAGCTCCACCCAAGGCCCGCGAGAAGAAGAGAAGCCAGAGATCGGCGGCACCGAAGTCGCGTGAGATCGATTTGAAGGAGATGGTGACCCACCTGTCGGTCGATGGACCGGGGCGGGTCGCGTTCAGCTTGAAGGCAGACCCGTCGGGAAGCGCCAAGCCAGCCGAGGTGCTGGCAGCCGTGTTCGGCGACGGGTCCTGGCCGAGGGGAGTCAAGGTCTTGAAGGAAGGGGTCAGCTTCGCGCGGGCGGCAGATGAGCCGCGCGGCTTCCAGCCGCGATCGCCGCGCTACGCCGACGCCTGAGGCAAAGAAATTCTAGAGCTCGGCAGAGGGGCGCGCACACCGCGACCTCCCCGGGCGCAGGGAATGCGAACGTGAGCGACAGCTCGACAGGCGATCCGCGGGCCCCGGCACCACCGGGGCGCGTGCGTTCGCGGCCCGAAGCGGGCCTCGCCTTCCTTGTGTCTGGACCGGGCAGGCGAGGTCCGACATGGCAGGCAACAGCATCCTGGTGATCAACGCGGCCGGCGCGGAAACGCGCGTGGCCCTGGTCGAGAGCGGCACGATCCACGAGTACTATCTCGAGCGGAAGCGCGAGAAGGGGATCGTCGGAAACATCTACAAGGGGCGCGTGGTCCGGGTCCTTCCCGGCATGCAGGCCGCCTTCGTGGACATCGGCCTCGAGAAGGCCGCCTTCCTCTACGTGGGGGACGTCACCGGCGACCCCGACTTCTCCGAGGAGTTCGAGCTCACCGAGGGCGAGCACTCGGAGCAGGTGCCCGAGGTTCCCTCCGAGCAGGAGGCCGAGGAGCAGGAGGTGAAGGCGCTGGCGGGCGAGCCCGCCGCAGCGGAGCCGCAGGCTGCCGCCGCCGAGGCCCCGGCCGGAGAGCTCTCCGCCGGAGACGCTCCCGCTGGCGAGCCGCTGGCTGCCGGGACCGCGGAGCCCTCCACCGACGTGCCCGGCGCGTCCGACGTTCCCGCGGTGGAACTCGCGGCCGAGGCCGTCGCCCCGCCGCCCGCGGCCGTGGAGGCGCCCATCCCCCTCACGCAGGTGATCGAGGTGGGCGATCCGGCCGCCTCCGCTTCACCGCCGGACGGGCTCGCGCCCGAGGCGCCGGCCCCGATCGACGTGCCGGGAGCATCCGACGTCACCGCCGCCGAGCTGGCCGAGCCCACCCCGGCATCGGGCGAGGGAACGGCCCTTGCCCCGGCACCGGAGAGCGGCCAGCTCTCCGTCCGCCCCGACGCCGCGCCTCGCGAGGCCCGCGGCGAGCGTGCGGAGCGCGGTGAACGCGGCGACAAGGGCGACCGCGGCCGCAGGGACCGGGACGGCAACAAGGACCGCGAAGCCAGCAAGGACCGGGAAGCCAGCAAGGACCGGGATGGAAACCGGGAGCGCGACGGCCGCCGCGGAGGCGGCCGCAACGGGCACAACGGCCACCGCCGCGAGGAGGAGCGCCGTCCCCGCGAGCAGAAGAACATCCAGGACCTGCTCAAGGAAGGGCAGGAGGTCGTCGTCCAGGTCGCGAAGGATCCCATCGGCACGAAGGGCGCCCGGATCACGAGCCACATCTCCATCCCCGGCCGTCACCTCGTCTTCATGCCCACCGTCGATCACGTGGGCATCTCCCGCCGCATCGAACGGGACGGCGAGCGGCGCAGGCTGCGCGAGATCGTCGACCGCATGCGCCCCGAGGGCACCGGCTTCATCGTTCGCACCGTCGCCGACGGCGTGGAGGGAGCCAAGCTCGAGGCCGACATCCGCTTCCTCATCCAGGTGTGGAACGAGATCATCCGCACCAAGGACAAGGTGGGCGCGCCGGCGCTGCTCCACCCCGACCTCGACCTCATCCTGCGGGCCACGCGCGACCTCTTCACATCGGACGTGAACAAGCTCGTCATCGACGACCGCGAGGAGCACGAGCGCATCCTGCGCTTCGCGCGCGAGCAGGCGCCCCACCTCGAGTCGCAGATCGAGCTCTACTCCGGCCAGGAGCCGGTCTTCGACGCCTACGGCATCGAGCAGGAGCTGAAGCGCGCCGGCCAGCGCAAGGTCTGGCTGAAGAGCGGCGGCTACATCATCATCGACCAGGCCGAGGCCCTCACCGCCATCGACGTCAACTCGGGGCGGTACGTCGGCAAGAAGAGCCTCGAGGAGACCATCACCAAGATCAACGTCGAGGCGGCCAAGGAGATCGTCTACCAGCTCCGGCTGCGCAACATCGGCGGCATCATCATCATCGACTTCATCGACATGGACAAACCCCAGAACCGGGACAAGGTCTTCAAGTCCCTGCAGGAGGCGCTGGGGCGCGACAAGGCCAAGACCAACGTCCTCAAGATCTCCGAGCTGGGGCTCGTGGAGATGACGCGCAAGCGGGTGCGCGAGTCGATCACCCGCATGACCACCGAGCCCTGCGGCTATTGCGACGGGAAGGGGCACATCCGCTCCCGCGTCACCGTGGCCTACGAGATCTTCCGGGAGATCCGGCGCGACGCGCCGAGCTTCCCGGAGCCCGTGCTGGTGGTGAACTGCCACCCCGAGGTGGCGCGGATCGTCCATGGCTCCGAGCGGGACGAGCTCCGCTACCTGATGGACCGCTTCAACAAGACCATCCAGGTGAAGGCGCAGACCGGGTACCACCAGGAGCAGTTCGACATCTACGGCCGCCAGGAGCGCGCCGAGGGTGGCGAGGGTGGTGGCGTCGAGGGGCGCGCTGGCGGCGAAGGGCGCGGCGGCGAGGGCAGGGGCGGTGAAGGTCGCGGGGGCGAGGGGCGCGGCGGAGGCGAAGGGCGCGGCGGCGAAGGCAGGGGCGGTGAAGGTCGCGGCGGACGCGGAAGGCGCGACCGCGGCGGGCGCGGCGGTGGAGGCGGTGGTGGCGGCGGCCAGGGACGCGGCGGAGGCAACCCGCCCCGTGAGACCCCCGCGCCGGCTTCGGATCCGATCCCGACCCCGGCCCCGACATCTGGCGGGGATCCCGTCTAGGCGCCATGGCGTCCGAGGGAGAGCGGCGGGAGGCCGGCAACGGCGCGAGTCGGTGGCTCGCCGCGCTGCGCGCCGGCCTCGCCGCATTCCGGGGCGAGGATCTGAAGCTCCGGGCCATGGCCCTCACCTACATCTCGATCTTCTCGCTGCTCCCGGCGGTGATGGTGACCGTCTCGATGGTCCGGTCGTTCCCGGACCTCGACCGGGTCCGCATCCGCATCCAGGACTTCCTGGCCGCGAACCTCGCGGTGGGTGCGGCCGACAAGGTCCAGGGCTACCTCGACGAGTACGTTTTCGGCGCCTCGGCCATGACGCCCGGGCTGCTCGGCTTCGCGCTGCTGCTCCTCTCGGCGGTGGCGCTGCTCTCCCATGTCGAGCACGCCGTGAACGTGATCTGGTCGGTCCGCCACGCCCGGCCGCGCCTGCAGCGCTGGCTCACGTACTGGGCCGCGCTCACCGTGGGTCCGCTCGTCATGGCGGGATCGATCGCCATCGCGCTCGACGCCCACGAGCTGCTCGGCGCGCCGCGCCTCGTGGGGCAGGTGGCCGGCGTGGCGCTCACCTACGTCTTCTTCGTGGCCGCCTACCTCGTCCTCCCGGCGACGCGGGTCCGCTTCTGGCCCGCCTTCGGCGGCGGGGTGGTCGCCGGCACCGCCTTCGAGCTCGCGAAGGGGCTCTACACCTGGGCGACCACCCACCTCTTCCGCTTCCAGGCCGTCTACGGCTCCATCGCGGCGGTCTTCGTCTTCCTGCTCTGGATCTACCTGTCGTGGACCATCTTCCTCTTCGGCGCGCGGCTCGCCTTCGTCTTCCAGCACCACCGGGCCCTCGTCGAGGAGGAGCACGGCACCGCCATGGGGCGCGAGCTCCTCGCGGTTCGGGCGCTGCTCGAGGTGGCGCTCGCCTGGTGGGACGGGGCGCAGGCGCCCGACGCCGGAGAGGTGGCCGACCGGATCGAAACGGCCGCGGAGCCGGTGCGTGATGTGCTCGCCTCGCTCGAGGAGGCCGGACTCCTCGCCGAATCGGACGACGGGCGCCTCTCGCCCTCGCGGCCGCTCTCCCGCATCACGCTCGCCGACGTCCGGGGTGTCATCGCCGGGGCTCCGCCGCGCCCGTCCGGCGGCGGCAGCGGAGCGATGGTGGCGGCGCTGCTCGACGAGGGGGAGGACGCGGCCGTGGAAAGGCTCTCCCGGACCACGCTCGAGGACCTCTGCAGGGCCGTCCGGAACACCCCGCCACCGCCCCTTCCGGGCGTCGAATCGGCCCCAGGCGAGACGGCGGCACGCATCCCTGTATAAAGCTTGCCGAATTTTCCGGCCTCGGCTAGGCTTCGCCACGGTTTCGCCCGGGTAACCCCCCGTAATGCGGAGCAACTCCATGCTGAAGTCGGACCTCATCAACATCCTCGTCGTGAAGCGCGGCGTGACCCAGAAGCAGGCCGAGCTCACCATCGAGACCATCTTCGAGTCGATGAAGGACGCCCTGTGCAAGGGCGAGAACATCGAAATCCGGGGACTTGGCGCGTTCCACGTCAAGCACTACGAGGGATACCAGGGGCGCAATCCGAAGACCGGCGAGGTCATCCCGGTGCGTCCCAAGCGTGGGATCCTGTTCAGGACCGGCAAGGAATTGCGCGACCGGGTGAACCACGACGAGGAGGACGCCGTCGTTCCCGCGCCCGCGCCCGCGCCCGAGACCCCGGGCGGGACGGGCAACCCCCAATAGCTCGGATTCACTCGCAGAACGCTGCGCTGCCCGCCGGACGAACCTCCAGGTCGGGCGGAAGCTCCTCGTAGGCCAGCACCGCAAGTCCCGGAAATCGCTGTGCGACCAGTTCGCGCAGTGGCCGGCGCACGTCCCCCGGTGCGAGCAGGGCGCGGACCCGGGGAGCGGCGGCGAGCCCAGTCTCGACCGAGGACAGGAGCGACCGCACGCGGGCCGGCTCGGGAGGCGGCGCGGTGCCATGGAGTGCGTCCCGGAAGGCGACCTCCGCCGCCGGGTCGAGCAGGAGCACCTCGAGCGTCCGTCCGCGAAGGAGCGGGTGGGCGATGTGGCGGGAGAGCGAGCGGCGGCAGGCGTCGCAGAGGGTCGTCGCCGGGGCGCCGGCGGGCGCCGAGAGCAGCGCCTCGAGGATGGGGCGCAGCGGGCGGATCGAGACCTCCTCCTCGAGCAGGCGGCGCAGCGCCTCCGCGATGACCACGGGTGAAACCTGCCGCGCCACCTCCCGGACCAGGGCCGGGGCCGAGGGCTCGATGGCGTCGAGCAGCCCCTGCACCTCCTGGATCCCGAGGAGCAGGTGGGCCGAGCGCCGGAGCGCGGCGTGGGCCTCGGCGAGCGCCCTGCACCCCGGGTCGAGGACGGGGCCGAGGGCGCCCGCCCGCACCGATCCCTCGGCCGGGACCAGGGAGGCCGGTGCGCCGGAGAGCGGGTGGCGAGCGGGTCCCGCCGGGATCCCCACCAGCCGGAGCTCCTCCACGGGCGCCAGGCAGAGTGCGCGGTCGAGGTCCACCTGGCCGGCGGCCGCCGGGGCCCCGTCGACGAGCAGTCGCCAGCCTCCCGGTCCCACGGCGCCGGTGCGGACGACGATCCGGCCGGCCGGGACCCCCATCGTCTCCCAGAGGTCCCGTCGGAGCGCCGCGGCCGCCTCCCCGAGCCAGTCCTCTCCACCTCCCCTCCCGACCAGGAGATCCGGCGAGACCTCGACGGCGACCGCGTCCACCGGTGAGAGCTCCCCGGTGCGCCCGGCCTCCGCGGGCGGTTCCTCCGCCCCCCCGTCCGGGCGAAGGAGGGCCCGGATCCCGCCGAAGGAGAGGGCGCCGCCGATCACGAGGAACGGCGCGGCCGGGAAGCCCGGTGCGAGCCCCAGCGCGACGAGCAGGACCCCCGCCGCGACGAGCGCGCGCGGCTCGGCGACGAGCTCCCGTGCGACGCGGGAGGCCACGCTCCGATCGTCGCCCGCCACCCGGGTGACGGCGATCCCCGCCGCGACCGCGAGGAGGATGGACGGCACCTGGGACGCGAGCCCGTCGCCCACCGCGAGCAGCACGTACCGTCGCGCGGCGGCCCCCGGCGTCATGCCCCGCAGCACGCCGGCCGCCAGACCGCCAACCGCGTTCACGAGGGCGATGGCGATGCCGGCCACCGCGTCCCCCTTCACGAACTTGAGGGCGCCATCCATCGCGCCGTGGAGCTGGCTCTCGCGCTCCAGCGCCCGGCGTCGACGGCCGGCCTCGGCGGCGTCGATGGCGCCGGCCCGGAGCTCGGCGTCGATGGCCATCTGCTTGCCGGGAAGCGCGTCGAGCGTGAAGCGGGCCGCGACCTCGGCGACGCGCTCCGCCCCCCGGGAGACCACGAGCAGCTGCACGAGTGCCAGGATCGCGTAGACCACCGCCCCGGCCACCCAGCTCCCCTGCATGACCACGCGCCCCAGCGACTCGATGACCCGTCCGGCCTCGCCGCGGGAGAGGACGAGTCGGGTGGAGGCGACGGCCACCGCGAGCCGCAGGAGCGTGGTGAGCAGGAGAAGTGCCGGGAAGACCGAGAGGCGCAGCGCGTCGGGGGCGAGGAGCGTGGCGAGGAGGACCACCGCCGAGATCCCCAGGCTCGCGGCCACGAGCGCGTCGACGACCCCGGGTCCGACCGGGACGAAGAGGAGCCCCACGAGGAGCAGCACCGCGATCCCCGGCGCGAGCTCGGCGGTCGACGCCAGGCCGCGCCACCCTCGCCGCGCCCCGGTCACGCCCGCTCCCCGGCGTCGACGCCCTGCACCCAGGCGAGCACCGCCGCGGTGGCCTCGTAGAGTTCCTCCGGGATGGCCTCCCCGACGTCGGCGAGCCGGAAGAGCGCCCGGGCCAGCGCCCGGTCGTGGACCACCGGGATCCCGAGCCGTCGGGCCTCCCGACGGAGGGCGGCGGCGCGCCGGCCCGAGCCCTTGCCGAGGACGACCGGGGGATCGTCCCCGCCGCGGCGGTAGGCGATGGCGACGGCGAGCCGGGTGGGGTTCACCACGAGACACGTGGGGCGGGGCGGAGCGCCCGCCAGCGAGGCGTGCAGGCGGCGCCGCTCGGCGCGTTGCCGAGGGTCCCCGTCGTCCTCGCGCCGGTCCCGCTCCAGCTCCGCCCGGGTCATCCGGAGGGCGCGGAGGTTGCGCTGCCGCTGCATCAGGAGGTCCCCGACGCCGGCGGCGGCGAGGAGGGCGAAGAGCGCGGGGAGCGTCGACCCGGCCGCACGGGCGGCCTCGGCGAAGGCCGCGCCGGTCCGCATGCGCGGCACCTGCGAGAGGAGGCGCGCCCGGTCGGAGAGCTGCACGAGCGAGAGGCAGAGGGCAGCGCAGGCGACGGCGGTCCCGAAGGCGGCCCGCGAGAGGCCGGCCGGTGACAGGAGGCGACGGAGCCCCGCGGCGGGGTCGAGCCGCTCCCAGCGGAAGCGAAGGGCCTCCGGCGCGAAGAGCCCTCCGGACTGGACGACCCCGGCGAGGAGCGCCCCGGCGCAGGCCGCGATGGCCGGCCAGGCCACGAGCCGACCGACCCGCGCGAGCGCGCCGAGGGCGAGGTCGAGCGGGACAGGCGCCGCTCCCGACACCGCCGCGGCGAGCGCCCGGCGCAGCTCGGCTGCCTCGTCGCGCGCCACGGAGGGGAGCACCGCGAGGAGCGCGGCGAGCCCCAGGGTGGTCGCCCCGAGCCCGACGAGCGCGCGGCTCACCGGGACGTCGCCACGTCGCCGCGCCTGCCGGAGCCTCCGCGGCGACGGGGGATGGTTCCTCCCGCTCACGGCCCGCCCCCCGCCATCCTCCCGGCCATGCCCGCCGAGAGCGCGACGAGCTCCACGAGCCGCCCGCCCATCGCCGCCGCGGGCAGGGCCACGGCGAGGAGTCCGAGGGACGCCCGCACGGGAGCCGCCACGTCGAGGAGCGACGAGCGTGGCGACAGGCGCGACGCGGCCGAGAGCGCCAGATCGGCGCAGACCAGCGCGGCGGCGGCAGGGGCTCCCAGGCAGAGCGCCGCGGCGAGGAGGTCGGTCGAGGCCGCCGCGGCGACGTCGAGCCGCAGGGGGCCCGCCAGCGCGCCGCCCACCGGGACCGTGCGAAAGGTGTCGAGCAGCGCGGCGACGAGGAGCCGGTCGGCGCCGGCCCATGCGCCGAGGGCCACGGTCCACTGGGCCAGGAGGTCCCCCACCGCGCTCTCCCGCTGCCGGATCGGCGCCACGTGCAGCTCCCCCAGCGTTGCTCCGCGCAGGGTGTCGACGAGCCGCCCGGCCCCCCGGGCCGCCTCCACCGGCAGGCTGGCGGCCACCGCGAGCGCACCGCCCAGGGCGAGCTCGGATGCGACCAGCGCGAGGATCGACGCCCCGGCCGGTGCCCCCGCGCCCCCGGAGGCGCGAACCGCAGCCCCGAGCGCGAGCGCCAGCGCTGCCCGGGCGGACGGCGGGAGGAGCGGCCCCCCGAGGAAGGGCGAGAAGGCCACGACGGGCAGCAGCCGGAGCGAGCAGGCGCCCACGTCGAGCGCCGCGAGGGCGAGGGCGCGAAGCTGTGGTTCGTCGATCACGGCGCCACCCGGAGCGCGGCCTCGAGGCAGGTCTGCCCGAACCGGACGACCCGTGCGGCCGTCCACGGGGCGGCCAGCCCGACCACCACCAGCACGGCCACGAGCCGGGGGACGGCGCCGAGCGCGTGGTCCTGCACCTGGGTGGCGGCCTGGATGGCGCCGGAGAGCAGGCCGACGAGCAGTGCGGCCCCGAGCGAGGGCGCGGAGATCGCGAGCGCCACGAGCACCGCCTCCCGGCCGGCCGAAAGGAGCGCGGGGTCCATGGCGTCAGGGGAGGTAGCCGGCGGCGAGCCCGCGGGTGAGGAGCCCGAACCCGTCCACCGCCACGAGGAGGAGGAGCTTGAACGGGACGGCCACCGACGTGGGGGAGAGCTGGGTGAGCCCGAGGGAGAGCAGCACGCTCGCCACGGCGAGGTCGACGACCAGGAAGGGCAGGAAGACGAGGAAGCCGATGGTGAAGGCCCTCCGGAGTTCCGAGACGGCGAAGGCGGGGGCGAGGACGCCGAAGCCGTCCTCGTCCGCCGCTCCCGGAGGCGGTGGGCCGCCCCGGGCCCGGGCGGCCAGCAGCGCGAAGGCGCGCCGGTCGGACGGATCGGCGAAGCGTGCCAGGAAGGCGCGGAGGGGCTCGGCGGCCCGTGCGGCGGCGGCGAGCGTCTCCTCGGGCCCCCGCACCGGCGGGGCGGCCTGCCAGCGCGCCAGGCACGCGGTCGCCACCGGCTGCATGACGAGCAGGGTGACGAGGAGCGCGAGCCCGGTGACCGCCGCGTTGGGCGGTACCTGGGGCACGCCCAGCGCCGAGCGAAGCACCGAAAGGACCACGACCACCTTCAGGAAGGAGGTGAGGGTGACGAGCAGGAGCGGCGCGATCGCCATCGCGCCGAGGAGGACGAGGAGGTCGAGCGGACGCTCCCCCGGGAGCACCTGGGCGACGGCGGGC
The DNA here is from genome assembly GCA_903904005.1 of uncultured Anaeromyxobacter sp. Classification (GTDB taxonomy): domain Bacteria; phylum Myxococcota; class Myxococcia; order Myxococcales; family Anaeromyxobacteraceae; genus CAIOAK01. The sequence continues at coordinate 20,038 of CAIVAR010000035.1, read as the reverse complement.
GCGAGGCCGGGGACGATCACGGCGAGCGCTCCCGCCCCAGCCGCGCCACGAGCCGGACGCCGTCCCGCCCCCAGCCGACGAGGAGGATCTCGCCACGGGCGCGGACCGCTGCCAGCCCCGCGTCGCGCGCCAGGTGGGCCCGGCCAGTGACCACGAGGTCCCCGGCCATGCCGGGGCGGACCGCACGCCGGCGCGCCAGCGCGGCGCCGACCACGAGGAGGGCGAGGAGCCCGCAGGCGAGGAACGCGGGGCCGGTCACGGCTCCCCCGTCATGGCGGCGACCCGCACGCCCACCGCCCCGTCGACATCGACGAGCTCGCCACGGGCGACCGCGCGCCCCCCGATGCGAAGCGTGACCCGCCCGCTCCGGTCGAGCCCGAGCGGGAGGACCGCGCCGGGCGAGATGCGGGCCACCTCGCGGAGCGGGACGGCCACCGCCGCGAGTTCCACCTCGAGCAGCACCGGCGGCGAACCGGTCGCGTGCCCGCCACCCGGGACGTCCACCTCCGTCACCTCCAGGGAGTCCCCGGCGATCCGTCCCCGCGTGGCGAGGCCGCCCGGCAGGAGGAGCGTCGCGGACTCCCCGGCGGGCGGATCGAGGAGGAGCACGTCCCCGGGCCCGAGCGCATCGGCCTCGCCGGCGTCGAGCGGCACCTCTCCGATGCGCACCGTTCCCGGGATCGGAATGTCCTCCAGCGCAGCCGGGAGGGAGGGAGGGCCGCGCAGGGCCAGGAGGGCCGACTCGGGGAGGAGCAGGAAGACCCGCCCGCGGGCCCCTCCCGCGACGACGGTGAGCTCCACGCAGAGGGGGCGCTGCGGGACGCCGCCGCGCATCGCCAGGCGGGGCGCCAGCGCCTGCTCGATTCCCGTCCCCGCGGAGATGGCGTCGAGCGCCCCCAGCACGGCGAGCTCCACCACGGTTCGCTCGGCGGCGGAGAGCGCTCCGGCGGGGGCGGAGCCCGATCCGTTCCTCCCCGGGCCGGCGGCCACCCGTTCGGTGAGCCGCGCCGCGAAGCCGCGGTCGATCGCCAGGGAGGCTATCCCGGCGACGGCGGTCAGTTCCACGGGCACGAGCGCGACCCCGGCCGGCTCCGGGACGCCGGGCAGGAGACGTCCGCTCACCGATGCCTCCCCGCCGAGCACCGACGAGAGCCCCTGCGCGGCGCAGCCGGCCGCGCGTGCCCCGAGTTCGAGGAGCGAGGCGTCGAGCCGGACGAGCGCCGGGGCCGCGGCGGAAAGTTCGAAGGGGAGCATGTCGCCGGGCAGGAGCACGGGCCATGCCGGTGGCTCCCCCTCCTGCCCAGGGCTTCCGCCGGTGTCCGGGCCGTCCGGCCGCCGGACCCGAGGCCGTTCCGCGGACGGCACCCCCCGGAGGGCCGAGGCGAGTGCGGCCAGCCGGTCGGCGCGCGGCGCGGTGAGGAGCGACCGGCTCAGCTCCGGGTCGACGCCCGGGTGACGGGCCAGGACCGCGGCGGCCCGCGCCGGGACCAGCGCCGCGGCGAGGGCGGCGACGCAGCGGGGATCGCCATTCACGGTGCGTCCGGCCTCCGCCGGCCCACCGAGAGGGCGCCCGCGCCGAGGATCACGGCGAGGGCGAGCCCCGAGCCGGCGAGCCAGGCCCGCGGGGCGGTCACGCCCGGGGAACGGGCCGGCGGAGACGCCGCCGCCTCCGCCACGAGGACCGCGACCGATGCGGCATCGAGGCCGTCGGCCGCGCCCGCCACCAGGTGGCGCAGCCCGTCGACCTGGGACTCGATGCGGCCGCGTGCCTCGGGGCGGACCTTCAGCATCACCGAGGCGCGGGGAGACCGGCGCGCGTCCGGGCGCAGCGGGTCGGGCACCGGGAGCGCCAGGTGCACCCGGGCGCCCAGCACGCCGTCGATCGACTCGAGCGTCCGGCCCAGCTCGCCGGAGAGCGCGTGCAGGTAGCGGGCGTGCTCCTCGAGCGGCGTGGGAACGAGCCCCGGACTCCCGAAGAGCTCGCCGAACCCGGGCGACTTCCCGCGGGGGAGGTCCCGGGCCGAGAGCAGGCTGCGGGCCGCGGCGGCCTCGGACGGGCGCACCGCGACCTGGAATGCCCCTTCTTCCACGCCGTCCCGCTCCTTGCGCGCGGTGACCCCGGCGTCGCCGAGGGCCACGAGCACCTGGTTCGCCTGGGGCTCGTCGAGCCGGTGGAGCAGCACCTCGTCGCCGCAGGCGACGAGCAGGGGCAGGAGCGCGAGGGCAGGGGCGATCCGGGCCACGGTCACACCTGCGCGTTGAGCGCCTGCCGGAGCCCCTGGACCCCGTGCTCGACGGCCCGGGCCGCGAACTCCACCGTCTGGGCGTAGCGGTGGGCGTCGGCCTGGAGGCAGAGCAGTTCCTGCGGGCTGAAGGCGCGTCCGCGCCGCGCCTGGAGGAGCATGTCGTCGATCCGGGCGCGAACCCCCTCGATGTCGCGGAGGGCCGTGGGAAGCGCCGGCGAGCCGTTCATCGCCGGCCCGCCCCGCCGCGCCCCGCCGGGTGGTTGTCCGGCGAGGGGTCCCGCAAGTGCGCCCCCAGTCGCCGAGGGCTCGAAGGTGCGGCGGAGCTCGGCCACCGGTGGGCGGACGGTGGCCGGGGGCGACGCCAGGTCGACGACGCGGAGCGGGGCGACGGAGTTCACTGGACGTTCTGGATGGCGGCGCGGGCGGCGTCGTGGCGAACCTTCATCACGTTCGACACCGCGGTGAACTCCCGCGTCTCCCGCTGCATCCGCTCCTGGAGCTCCAGGTAGCGCACGTTGAAGCTCTGCCCCTCCGCCTGGAGCAGCCGCGCCGACTCGAACGGATCGCCTCCCGTCGCGGCCGTCGTCGACGCGAGCGGGACCCCCCCGGCGGAGGGCGGGCGCGAAGGGCCGGCGGTGGCCTGGGCCACGCCACGCACCGCCCCGGCGAGCACCATGCCGGCGGGGGCGAGGGGCGCGAGGACCGACGACGCGGCCGCGAGCCCGTCTGCGGCGCCGGCGGCGACGGCGCGGAGCGTGGCGCCGAACGAGGAAGGTGCGGTCTTTCGATCCGCGGTGGGTGCGACGATGACCGACGTGATGGGTTCCATGTGGACGACCTCCGGGTCGCCGGGAGGAGCACGCACCGTGCCGGCCCGGGGGGGCGTCGCCACGCGATTTCCGGTCCCCGCACCGCCCGTCGCGCGGCCGTCCGTCCGCCCCGCGGCCCGTGCTAGCCTCCGCCCGTGAACCGGGAACACCTCCGGAAGCTCTCCGACCAGCTCATCGCGGTGCAGCGCCCGATCCGCATCCTGAAGGCCATCAACTGGGGCCCCCGCGTCCACGCCCAGTTCTTCAAGACCGGGTGCCGCGAGTTGCCGCGCCCCGAGTACGCGCCGCTCGGCTTCGACGTGAAGGACAAGCTGAAGGAGCTCCGCGACCTGCGCCGCCACATCCGCGGCAAGAACCCGATCGAGGAGCTGCTCCGCGAGAAGATCGACGAGTTCGCCCTCGTCGCCGAGATGCTCGCCAGCCGCGGCACCCGCCGCTTCTACGAGCTCTCCCGCCGTGTCTTCGGGGACCCGCGCGACCGCTTCCCCGACGTCCGCGTCGACAACCTGTCCATCGCGCGGCTCTGGGCCTCCCGCCCGCGGGCCCGCGACGAGGAGCACTCCCTCTCGGCCACGAAGGCGGCCCGGCTCGTCCACGAGATCTGCGACCCGCTGCTGGGCGGGCAGGTGAAGGTGGTCGTCCACTCGCGCCTCACCGCCAACGCGGCCTCCGGCGCCACCCGCATCACGCTCAAGAAGGGGGCCCGCTTCTCCCCCCGCCAGGTCCGGGCGCTCGCCCACCACGAGGGGCTCTGGCACGTCCTCACCTCGCTGAACGGATACCGGCAGCCCGTGCTCACGGTGCTCGGCGTGGGGCTGGCCCGCCACACCGAGTCGCAGGAGGGGGGCGGCATCGTCGCCGAGTACCTCACCGGCAACATCACCGACGAGCGCTACATCGAGCTCGGCGAGCGCACCATCGCCATCGACATGGCCGCCCGCGGCGCCGACTTCCTGGAGGTCTACCGCTACCTGCTGGCCCGCTTCCCGCCCCCGCGCGCCGCCCAGATGGCCGAACGGGTCTTTCGGGGTGGTGTGGTGGAGGGTGGGGCGCCCTTCACCAAGGACGCCGCCTACCAGCGCGGCTACTGCCGGACCTTCAACTTCCTGCGGGCCGCCCTCGAGCAGCGCGACCTCGACCTCGTCCGGGCCTTCCTCTCCGGCAAGATGAGCGTCGACCACGCGGCGCTGGTGCGGGAGCTCATCGACGAGGGGCTCGTGGTCGGGCCGGTCTACCTCCCCGAGTGGTTCATCGACGTGGACCGGCTGAACGCCATCGCCACCCACTCGGTGACCATGAACCGTTTCAGCCTTCCCAAGGTGAGCCGCTACTACGAGCGGCGGCGCGTCGGAGCGGCGGCCCGGGCCGCGCTCGTCGCCCGGCGGTCCAGCGTCGACGCCCCGCACGACGAGGAATTCCCCACGCGGTCGCCCACCGGCAGCGACGAGGGGGACGGCAGCGAGTAGCCGCCCCGGGCGGCCTGGTCAGCCGACCGCCGCCCCGAAGAGCCGGCCCACCGCCCAGGTGGCCCCGCCGGCGAGCGCGGCGAGCCCCACCATCCGCGCGGCCGACTTCCAGGCCGGCGTGCCGGCGAGGAAGCCCACGAGCCCGCCCACGCCGGTCAGCACCACCGCGGCGGCGCCCGCAGCCACCACCATCGCCTTCGGGCCGTGGAGGAAGAAGAAGGGCACCACCGGGATGAAGGCGCCGATCGCGAAGGTCGCGAAGCTCGAGGCGGCCGCGCCCCAGGGCGAGCCCAGGTCGTCGGGATCGAGCCCCAGCTCCTCGCGCACCAGCGTGTCGAGCGCGTGCTCCGGGTTCTTGAGCAGCTCGGCGGCGGTGCGCGCCGCGTGCTCGGCGGAGAGCCCCTTCTGCTGGAAGATGAGCGCGAGTTCCGCGGCCTCCTCCTGAGGGGCTTCGGCCAGCTCGCGCCGCTCCAGGTCCACCTGGCGCGCCAGGATGTCACGCTGGGACGCCACCGAGGTGAACTCGCCCACCGCCATGGAGAAGGCGCCGGCGAGGAGCCCGGCGAAGCCGGTGATCATGAGGCCGTGGGAGTCGGTCCCGGCGCCGGCCATGCCGAGCACCAGGGAGAGGTTCGACATGAGCCCGTCGTTCACCCCGAAGATGGCGGCGCGGAGCGATCCGCCCCGGCCGGCGCGGTGCCAGTTCTCGCGCGTGGCGATGGCGGCGCGCGCCTCGAGGGGGCGGTTGCCGCCCAGGCCGGTGAGGACCTGCTGGTGGGCCCGCTCCTCCTCGGCCATGGGGGTGGCGTCGGCGCCGCCCTGCTTCGCGTACTTGTCGGCGTCCCCGGCCTCGTTGGCCACGATGTAGGGGATGACCGCGTCGCTGCCGAGCCGCTTCGCGATCCAGAGCAGGGTCCGGATCCGGGAGCCGGGCCGGTCCGGCGGGACGGGCACGCCGGCGGCTGCGAGCTTCTTCAGCCAAACCTCGGCGTGGCGCCGCTCGCCGAGCGCCAGCTCCGCGAAGCTGGCGGCGCGGTCGACGTTCTTCTCGACGGCGGCGAGCCCCTCGTAGAGAGCGGCACCATCCCGCTCGTCCTGGAGGTTCTGGAGCCAGACGTCGGTTCGGGGAGTCATGGCCGGGGAATGTAGCGCGCCGCGCCGGGTTTCGTGTAGAAACGTAGGACTTTCCGGGTTTTCCGTGCAGATCCTCCGATCCGACTCCCCCGACTTCGACGCCCGCTGGAAGCGGCTCTGCGCCCGTGGCTCCGACGAGGACGAGTCGGGGGTCCGGGATGCCGCCGCCGCCATCGTGGCCGACGTGCGGGCCAGGGGGGACGCGGCGCTGCTCGAGCTCACCCGGAAGTTCGACGGGTGGCAGCCTGCGACGGCCCGGGACCTCGTGGCCGGCCCCTCCGACCTCCGCGCCGCCTGGCGCTCGCTGCCCGTGGCAGGGCGCGCGGCGCTGCGCACCGCCGCCTCCCGCATCGAGGCCTTCCACCGGCGCGAGACCGACGCCGTCGTCCCCACCTTCCGCGACCGGCTCGGCGCGCGGCTGGGGCAGGTGTCGCGCCCGCTCGGCCGGGTCGGCCTCTACGTCCCGGGTGGCACGGCCCGCTACCCGTCGAGCGTGCTCATGACCGCCATCCCGGCCCGGGTGGCCGGGGTCCCCGAGGTGGTCGCGGTCTCCCCGGCCGACCGCCGGACCGGCGACGTCGATGCCTGGACGCTCGCCGCCTGCCACGTCTCCGGGGTCTCGCGCCTCTTCCGGGTGGGGGGCGCCCAGGCGGTGGCCGCACTCGCCCACGGCACCGACACCATCCCGGCGGTCGACAAGATCTGCGGCCCGGGGAACGCCTACGTCGCCGCGGCCAAGCGGCTCGTCTTCGGCACCGTCGACATCGACATGATCGCCGGCCCATCCGAGGTGATGGTGCTCGTCGACGCCCACTCGAGCCCCGTCCACGCCGCGGCCGACCTGCTCGCCCAGGCCGAGCACGACGCCCGGGCCGTTGCGGTGCTGCTCGCCACCAGCGAGCCGGTGGCGCTCGCCACGCAGGCCGAGGTGATGCGGCAGCTGGCCGGCCTGCCCCGCGAGGAGATCGCCCGCCGCTCCATCGTGGAGCGCGGCGCCATCGTCGTCTGCCGGGGCATCTCCCGGGCGGTGAAGCTCGCCGACGCCTTCGCCCCCGAGCACCTGGTGCTGCTGGTGAAGGACGCGGCGCGTCTCGTGCCCCGGCTCTCCCGCGCCGGCGCGGTCTTCGTGGGTGGCCGGACGCCCGAGGCCATCGGCGACTACGTGGCCGGCCCGAGCCACGTGCTCCCCACCGCCGGCACGGCCCGCTACGCCTCGCCGCTCTCTGTGGCCACCTTCCGGCGACGCATGAGCGTCGTGGAGATGAGCGAGCGCTCGCTCGTGGCGCTCGCGCCGGTGGTCGAGGCGCTGGCGGCGGCCGAGGGGCTCGAGGCCCACGCCCGGGCGGTGCGGGTCCGCCTGGCCGAACCGAAGGCGCGCCGCAGGGCGCGGAAGGGATGAACATGGCGGCTCGCAAGGCCCGCGGCGCGAAGGCTTCCCCCCGGCGCGGCGCCGTGGCCCGCAAGACCCGGGAGACCGACGTCGACGTGTCGCTCGCCCTCGAGGGCGGGACGGTGCACGCCGAGACCGGCATCCCCTTCTTCGATCACATGCTCGACCAGCTCGGACGGCACGGCGGCCTCTCGCTCGCCGTGAAGGCCGCCGGCGACCTGCACGTCGACGCGCACCACACCGTCGAGGACGTGGGCATCGCCATCGGCGAGGCGCTCCGGCAGGCCACCGCCGACAAGGCCGGGCTGGCCCGCTACGGCCACGCGGTGGTTCCCCTCGACGAGGCGCTCGTCGAGGCGGTGGTCGACCTCTCCGGCCGACCCCACCTGACCTGGAACGCGAAGCTCCCCTCGGGAAAGCGCTTCATCGGCGCCTACGACGTCGACCTGACCCAGGACTTCTTCCAGGCGCTCGTGAACCACGCCCGCATCACGCTCCACGTGAACGTGCGGCAGGGGCGCAACCTCCACCACGTCGTGGAGGCCATCTTCAAGTCGACGGCCCGGGCCCTGCGCGCCGCCCTGCGCCGGGAGGGGGACGGGATCCCGTCCACGAAGGGCGTGCTGTGACCCAGGGCGCCATCGCGCTCGTCGACTACGGCGCGGGCAACCTCCGGTCGGTCGAGAACGCGCTGCGGGAGGTGGGGGCCGACGTGGTGGTCACCCGCGACCCCGACGTGGTCCGGCGCGCCGGCCGCATCGTCGTGCCCGGGCAGGGGTCGATGCCGGCCTGCGCCGACGCCATGCGGGCATCCGGCGTGGCCGATGCCCTCGTCGAGGCGCTCGGCCGCGGCGCGCGCATGCTGGGGATCTGCGTGGGGCTCCAGGTCCTCTTCGAGAAGGGGGAGGAGGCGGGCGGGGCCCGCGGCCTGGGCATCATCCCCGGGACGGTGGCCCGCCTTCCACCAGGAGTGAAGCTCCCGAACATCGGCTGGTCGCCGGTGCGGGCCGTGGGCTCGCGCCACCCGCTCTTCGCGCCGCTGGACGGCCAGTACGTCTACTTCGCCCACTCCTTCGCCGCGCCCGCCGACGCCGAGGGCGTGGAACTCCTCGCCGAGCACGGCCGCCCCTACTGCGCCGCGCTGGCCCGGGGCGACCTCTTCGCCGTGCAGTTCCACCCCGAGAAGAGCCAGAAGGTGGGACTCTCGCTCCTCGACCGCTTCGTGAGGCTCTGAGCCATGCTCGTCATCCCCGCCATCGACCTCATGGACGGCCAGGTGGTCCGCCTCTCCCGCGGCGACTTCGCCACCCGCGTCGTCTACTCCGACCGCCCCGCCGACTTCGCTGCGGCCTTCCTCCGGGCCGGCGCCCGCCGGGTCCACGTCGTCGACCTCGACGGCGCCCGGGCCGGCCACCCCGTCAACACCGAGGTGGTCCGGGCCATCGTGGCCACCGGGGTCGAGGTGGAACTGGGCGGCGGCCTGCGCTCGATCGAGTCGGTGGAGGCCGCCATCGCCCTCGGCGTCCGCCTCGTCGTGCTCGGCACCGCGGCGGTCGAGCGGCTCGACCTCGTCGCCGAGGCCTGCCGGCGCTTTCCGGGCCGGGTGGTGGCGGGCATCGACGCCCGCGACGGCGAGGTGAAGGTGGCCGGCTGGGAGCAGGGCACGGGGTTGCCCGCCGTCGACGTGGCCCGCCGCGTGGCCGGGGCGGGCGTGACGCTGGTGGAGTACACCGACGTGGCCCGCGACGGCATGTTCACCGGCGTCGACGCGGCCGGGGCGGCGCTCCTGCAGGCGGATGCCGGCGTGCCGGTGGTGGCGAGCGGGGGCGTGGCCTCCATCGCCGACGTGGCGGCCTGCAAGGCGGCCGGGCTGGCCGGGGTCATCGTGGGCAAGGCGCTCTACGAGAAGCGCATGGATCTCGCCGAGGCGCTCGCCGTGGCGGAAGGATAGGGATCCCCCATGCCCGCGAAGCGCATCATCCCCTGCCTCGACGTGAAGGGCGGACGCGTGGTGAAGGGGGTCAAATTCCTCAACCTGCGCGACGCCGGCGATCCCGTCGAGGCCGCCTCCCGCTACGACGCCCAGGGCGCCGATGAGGTGACCTACCTGGACATCGCGGCCACCCTCGAGAACCGCGGCACGCTGCTCGACCTCGTCTCCCGGACCGCGGCCCGCGTCTTCGCGCCGCTCACCGTGGGGGGAGGGGTGCGCAGCGAGGCCGACTTCGTGGCGCTCCTGCGCGCCGGCGCCGACAAGGTGAGCGTCAACTCCTCGGCCGTCGCCGACCCGGAACTGGTCGACCGGCTCTCGGCCATCGCCGGGGCCCAGGCGCTCGTCGTCGCCGTCGACGTGAAGCGGCGCGCCGGCACGCGCCCCACCGAGTGGGAGGTCCACGTGGCCGGGGGTTCGAGACCCACCGGGCGCGAGGGAATCGCCTGGGTGCGCGAGGTGGCGCGGCGCGGCGCCGGCGAGATCCTGCTCACCAGCATGGACCGCGACGGCACCCGGGCCGGCTACGACCTGGAGCTGCTCGAGCGGGTCTGTGGCGAGGTGGAGGTGCCGGTCATCGCCTCGGGCGGGGTGGGCAGCCTCGAGCACCTGGCCGAGGGGCTCCGCTTCGCCGACGCGGCGCTCGCCGCCTCCATCTTCCACGACGGCCAGCACACGGTTGGGGAGGCGAAGGCCTTCCTCGCCGCACGCGGCATCGAGGTGCGCCCTTGCCCGTGAACGTGCCCATCGACGACATCCGCCTCGACGAGCGGGGGCTCGTGCCGGTGATCGCCCAGGAGCTCGACGGCACGGTCCTCATGCTCGCCTGGGCGAACCGCGAGGCGCTCCTGGCCACCGGCCGGACCGGACGCGCCCACTACTGGTCGCGCAGCCGCAAGGAGCTCTGGCGCAAGGGCGACACCAGCGGCCACGTGCAGGAGGTGGTCGAGGTTCGGACCGACTGCGACGGCGATGCGGTGCTCTACCGGGTCCGCCAGACCGGACCGGCCTGCCACGAGGGAAAACGCAGCTGCTTCGACCCCGCACCCTGACGGCGCACGAGAGGAACCATGCCGAACGAGCAATTCCTGGCCCAGCTCTGGGCCACCATCGAGTCCCGCAAGGCCGACGCCGGCCCCGAGAAGAGCTACACCCGCGAGCTGCTCGCGAACCCATCGAAGGCGCGCAAGAAGGTGGCCGAGGAGGCCCACGAGGTGAACGAGGCCCACCAGGCGCTGCTCGCCGGGCAGGACTCGAAGGACCACCTGGCCCACGAGGCGGCCGACCTCATCTACCACCTGTTCGTGGTGCTCGCCTCCGCCGACGTCACGCCCAGCGAGGTGTACGCCGTGCTGGAGAAGCGGCACGGGCAGAAGCCGCGGCCGGCGACCTAGCGACCGCTCACGGCGGGGGCGGCCGGATCTTCAGGGCCCACGCGGTCTGGACAACCGAGGCGAGCTTGGGGTTGCCGTTGACGTCGTAGGTCTGCGCGAAGGCGGAGTCGAGCACGCCGTACTGACCTTCGAGGAAGTTGTCGGCCATGTAGAAATTGCCGTTCTCGCCGTTCTTGTCTCCCCAGGAGTTGCGCATGAGGAAGATCTTGCGGCTCGGGTCGCCCTCGCCCTCGGCCTCGGCGTACGAGAACAGGTAGACCCAGTGATCTCCGCCCTGGGTGGACGGACGCCCCAGCGCGAAGACGTTGTTGTTCCTGCCGGCAGGGATCGGCGTCACCGGGGAGAGGTTCGCGGCGGGGATCAAGTGCTCATACTGGTAATAGAGCGCGTCGACGCCCTTGTACTCGATGATCTTCCACATGATCTGCACGAGGTAGCCCTGGGAGAGCGCGTTCGAGATGCGCGTGGACAGGGGCAGCGTGAGTTCACCGAACGTACCACCGTGCAGGGGCAGCATCTCGGATCGGATGTCGAAGGGCACGAGGAGGGAAGGGTCGGTTTCGACGGCCGAAACGTAGGCCTGGTAGCCCGTGTTCCATGTGGCCGATACGTACGGGAGCTGGGCGGGGACCGGTTCCGGGGCGGTGCTTGGCACGACGCAGGGAACGAGGCCCTCGAGATCGCAGTACATGTTGTCGAAGGCGTTCTTGTAGGCCACCGTTGCGTCCCGGGGCGAACCCGGGAACAGCGCGTAGCCGCGGAACTGGAAGAAGTCCCAGAGGTTCCCGAGGGCTGGCGTGTACCAGAGGTAGAAATTCGGGGAACGCACGGTGCCGCCCTGGACCGGTGGAGGGGGCAAGGGGAACCATCCCGATGAGTCGAAGGCGCGATAGAGCGTGTGCTGAGGGGACACCTGGTTCGTGTTCCCGTAGCGGGCGTAGCTGATCATTCCGCTGCTCGAGGCCGTCTCGCAGAACCCGAACTTCGACTGGTTCACCGGCCAGTTCAGGTCGGACCGGTAGAAGTCGTGGGTCTGCGTCTCGAGGCCGGCCTTGACCACGTACCTGCTTGCGGGGGGAAGGTAGACCCCGAGGTAGATCCCCCGCTGGCGCTGTCCTCCCGAGTTCGTCGCCAGGACGGCATACATCGTGGCCGGGTGGACCGCGCCGGGAGTGCCGGAGATCCGGCCCGTGTCGGATGCCAGGGCGAGGCCGGTAGGGAGGGTTCCCTGCGCAAGCGAGAACGAGACGGTCGTGGAGCAGGTGGAGTCGGTCACGAAAGTCACGTCGTTCACGCGGATGGGTACGTCCTTCTCGTAGCCCTCGACAGGGTGCCCGTAGACGAAGTCGCAGGGAGGCTTGTCGAGGACCGAGACGTTCACGGTCGCCGCAGTGCTTCCGCCAGAGTTGGTGGCCGTGACGACGTGGTCGGCCGCGGATGCGAGCGACGTGGCCGTTCCCGAGATCACGCCCGTTCCAGGGTCGATGGCGAGGCCTTGCGGGAGTGGCGGGGCCACCGTCCAGGAGACCACGCGGCCGCCCCCGGACGTGGACGGAATGGTGGCCAGCCCCGGCGTCTGCAGCGAAAAGGCCACGAAGGGGAGGGAGTAGGTGAGCCCGCTCGGCGCGACGTCGTTCACGGTGATCCGGACGACCGCCGAGGTGCTGCCGCCCACGTTCGTCCCGGTGACCGTGTAGCCGGCAGCGGCCAGGACCATCGTCGGCGTACCGGAGATGACGCCGGTCGATCCGTCGAGCGCGAGTCCGGCGGGGAGGGAGGGTGTGACCGAATAGGCAGCCGCAGCGCCGCCGCCCGAGGTTGGCACGTTCGCGGAGATCGCGCTCCCCCGGGTGTAGACGGCCGGGTTCGACCCGTAGGCGAGACCGGAGGGGGGCGAGAGCGGCGTCACGGCGTTCGACGGGATGCTCGCCGGGCCGTTCCCCACGGTGGAGGTCGCGAAGACGCGGAAGGTGGTGCTCGTCCCGTTCGCGAGCCCCGTGACGCGGGCATGCGTGCCGACCACGTCATAAACCGCGGTTGGCGCAGCCGGGGAGGGAATGACGGTGTATCCGGTGAGGGCGCGCCCGCCCAGGCTCGACGGCTCGGTCCAGGCCACATCCACCGCCGCGTCGCCCGCGACCGCCGCGACGCCGGTCGGGGCGCCGGGAAGGTCCGGCGTCGTCACCGGGGGAGTTGGAGCCGAGGCCGGACTCGATCCGACGGCGGTGGTCGCCGTGACGGTGAAGACGTACGCTGCGCCGTTCGCGAGCCCGAAGACCGATGCTGTCGTTCCCACGATGGCGATCGTCGATGTCGGGACCGCGGGGGAGATCGAGACCGCATACCCGGTGATCGGGCTGCCGCCCGTCGATGCCGGTGCAGACCAGGTCAGGGTCGCCGCCCGGACATGCCCTTCCACGGCAAGGTCGGATGGCGCCCCCGGGGATGTCGCGACGGTGATCTGGAGGACCACGCTCGCGCTTCCGCCGACGTTGGCGGCCGTCACCGTGTACGGAGCCGCGGCATGGATGGCGGTGGGCGTCCCGGTGATGGCCCCCGTGGATGCATCGAGGGAAAGTCCGGCCGGAAGCGCCGGGGCCACAGACCAGGACAGGTCGCTGCCGGTGACGGTGGGGAGGTTGGGAGAGACGGGCGCGCCGAGGACGTAGAGGGCGGAATCGTGGCGGTACGCGAGGCCGGAGGGGGCGGACGTGGAAGTCCCGCCGCAGGCCGACAGGACCGCGGCGGTCGCCACGAGGGAGATGCGCAGGACGGTTCGCATGTGAGTTCCTCCAGATTCTCTTGCGGCAGGACTGCTGCTTCCGTGCCAGGAAGCGCGTCCTTATCATCCTTACATTGCTTGAGTTTTCTTGGGTCCAGCCAGCGGGTGGGCAGGACCCTGGGTCTCCGCTTCGCTCGGGCAAGGTGGGCGAATATTAGCGATTCCAAGGACTTGGAGTTCGGCGACGGGGCACGGGGCTCGCACATCCCGGGCGGATGCCCTCCGCCGCGCACCGCACGTCAGGCAACTCGACCGTCGCCAGGCTCGTCTCGATCCTTGGAACCTCGTTCCTTCTCGCTGGGTGCGCCGCCAGCGGTGTGGCACCTTCGGTTCCCGGCGTCGCCGTCGTCGGCGACGGCATCGCGAGCACGGCGGCAGAGCGCGGACGCTTGGTCTGGGGGGAGCCGGACGGGTGCACGGCAGGTGTCCAGGTCACGCTCAACCAGGAGACGGGTGCTCCGGCCGCGCAGACCGCCTGCGGCGTCGCCTCCACACTCCCCACCGGGCTGGGGATCTACGTGTTCAAGGGGATCCAGTACGCGGCGACGACGGCGAAGGAACTGCGATGGACCATGCCCCAGCCGCCGCAGTGGAACGAGCTCAGCGCCACCGAGTACGGACCGTCCTGCCCCCAGGGAGCAAGCCCGGTTCCCCCGAACTTCCAGGAGGACTGTCTCTACCTCAACGTCTGGACACCCGAGATCAACCCTCCGCGTGGAGGCAAGCGGGCGGTCATGGTCTTCATCCACGGCGGCGCCTTCATCGAGGGTTCGGGTGGCTCCGTGGAGGGCGACCAGAAGTGGTACCTCAACCTGTACGACGGACGGAATTTCCTCGATACCTCCCACGTGCTCGGCGAGGAGGTCGTGTTCGTCACCCTCAACTACCGGCTCGGCGTCCTGGGCTTTCTCGCCGATCCCGACGCCCCGGGCGTCGTCGGCAACTTCGGCATCCAGGATCAGACCCGCGCCCTGGAGTGGGTGAAGCGAAACGCTTCGCTCTTCGGGGGCGATCCGGACCGCATCCTGATCTTCGGGGAGAGCGCCGGTGCGCAGTCGGTGGCGCTCCACCTGACGATCCAGCAAGGGAACCACCAGGCCCTCTTCCAGCGGGCCGTGATGGAGAGCCCGTACGCGGTCGCCTACATGGACCTCACGCAGCCGGACGGAAGGACGAGCGCCAAGGGCAAGTCCGCCGCGTACTCGAAGGCCGCGGGGTGCGGGGGCGCCAGCACGCCTGCCGCTACCCGGTTGGCCTGCCTCCGCAACCTGGACGTGCAGGACATCGTGAAGCACCAGGCGACCCTGAGATCCCTGAGCCCGGAAGCGATCGTCTGCTCTGGCCTGCGGGGCATGTTCCCGTGGGATCCGGTCATCGACGGCCAGTTCATCGTCGCCGATCCGATCACGCTCCGGACGATCAAGCCGATCATGAACGGCTCGAACCTGAACGAGAGCATCCCGTTCCTGGACTGGGCGCCCGACGGCGGCGCGGCGGGGCAGTTCGTCTACGAGGGCGTCACCGATTTCCTCTTCAACGACCTGGCCCACCCGACCCGAGGCCGAGACCCGATCCGGACGACCTACGACGCGCAGTACCCGGACCACACCCCGAAGCAGAAGCTCGAGCAGGTGGTGACCGACTACATGTGGACCTGCTTCAACCACCGGGCCTCGTCGCAGTCGACGTCCCTCGACGTCTTCCGGTACCACTTCATCCACCACGGGTCGTTCCCGGACTGGGTCGATCCCGTGGGCGGGCTGGTGGGCTCCGTCCCCGTGGACTGCAACACCAGCCCGGCGGTCTGCCACGCGACGGAGCTTCCCTTCGTGTTCGGGAACCCCGTCAATTCCGCCAAGGTGGAGCAGACGTTCACCGCCCCCGAGCTCGACATGTCCAGCCAGCTCCAGAGGCTCTGGATCAACTTCGCGGCGGGCTCGGACCCCAACCCGATCCTCCGCCCCAGCTGGTGGCCGCGCAACGCCACGGGCGACATCCTCCAGATCGAGGCTCCGACCTCGGCCATGGTCTCCGTGCCGAGCAGCTCGATCACCGACCCTGCACACTGCAGCGCCATCTGGGACGGCGTCGGCTACACGGTCTCGAGTGCCCTGACCGCACTCTGCCCGTTCGTCTTCGAGTAGGACGGACGTCCGCTACGGGACCGCCCTCCGGCTCGCGATCGCCTCGCGCATCCCGGCGGGGAGCACCGCCTGGAGACGTGCCGAGAGGCGCCCCTCGTTCCGGCTCCACCACAGGCCGAATCCGACCACGCCGAGACCGATGACGGTGAGGGCGACGGGGAAGAGCCACGAGTCCTTGAGGTACCGATCCCCGAGGCTGGCGAGGCCGATCGCCACCCCGACCGCGCCGAAGACGGTGAAGGCCCGCCGGAGCAGCGCCGCGCCGAGCAGCATGAGCCCCGCGTTCACCGCCAGGTAGGCGAGCGTGCCGGCGACGTCGGACGCGTCCAGGAGCGTGAGGCCGCCCCAGGCCGCGGCGAGCCCCGCGAGGTAGAGCCAGAAGGCGTGGTCACGGGCCGGGCGCGTCCTCAGATCGACCCAGAAGGCGGCTGCGAGGACGAGGAGGCCGCTCGCGATCGAGTATCCCTTCCGGAACGTCTCGTACTCCTTCGACCTGGACTCCAGGCCGGTAGCGAGGAGCACGGTGGCGAGGTCCATCCCGAGGAGCCAGAGCGTTCCCACGAGCGGGAGGAGCAGGGCGGGCGCCCGGAAGCGGAAGAAGACCGCTGCGGCGGCCGCGGCCGCGGAGAACTCGAGGAGGATCGGGTGCTGGCCGACCGGGACGTGGAGCGCCCGGTAGACCCCCCACACGCCGACCGGCACCAGCACCACGGCCAGCGTGCCGAGAAGCACCACCGGCAACACGAGCCCCCGGGCCTCGAGGCGAACCGCCAGTGCGACCGTGACGAGGAGGTAGGCGGCCGAGATGCCGAGCACGCCCCAGCCGCCGAGCCGCTTCTCCGCCAGCTCCAGGAAGAAGCCCATCGCCCCGACCGCGAGCATGCCACCCAGGTAGTAGAGGGCGGCCGTGAAGGAGAAGCGGAAGCCATCGCCGGCGCCCCGCGCCTTCACGACGGTCCTTCCCCCGTGCGCCGACAGGAAGGTCCAGAGCCGCTCGGCCTGGTCGGGCGAGACGATGCCCTTTGCGGCGGCCTCGTCGAGGAGTTCTCGGTCGATGGTCGGCATGTTTCGGCGGCTCCCGCCCGGTGCCAGGAAACCACGAAGTGGCGTCGATGGCGAAGCCGGCGAGGGGGGCTGGCCTGCCCCATGGGTCGCGTGAAACCCAGCCGGAAGTGCTCATGCACCCTCCGAGTGGCGCTACCTTGGCCGCACCGCATCCGGCACGGAAGTGGCTTCCTTCAGGGCATCCCCCGAAGGAGCCCCATGACCCGCACCCGAACCGTTTCCATCCTCGCCGCCTCGCTCGCGGCGGCCTCCCTCCTGGCCGGATGCGGCAGCAGTTCCTCGTCCTCCACGCCGGTCCAGGGGAAGCGGGCGGAGGAGCGGGCCCAGCGGGTCTACACCGGTGCCGAGGCGTGCACCGCGGGCACAGACGTGGAACTCGTGGCGCAGCCCGGCTCGCCCACGCCGCAGACCGTGTGCGGCACCGTGGTCACCGACCCGAGCGGCGCGCCGCTCAACCTCTACCTGGGCATCCAGTACGCCCAGTCGCCCGCCGACGTCCTGCGCTGGACCGACCCGCAGGCCCCGCAATGGACCGACCTCTCCGCGACGGCCTTCGGGCCGAAGTGCCCGCAGGGGAAGGGTGCGGACATCAAGGCGAACGACGTCCACGAGGACTGCCTCTACCTGAACGTCTGGACGCCGCAGATCACGCCGCAGGGCGGGGGCACGCTCCCGGTGATGGTCTTCATCCACGGTGGCGCCTTCATCTCCGGCTCCGGTGGCTCGGCCGTCGGGGCCCTCCCCAACCACCGGAACATGTACGACGGCCAGCAGTTCGTGGCCACGTCCCGCACCGGCGGCCAGCCGGTGGTCTTCGTGACCATGAACTACCGGCTCGGCGTGCTCGGCTTCCTGGCCGGCGACGCCATCGGATCGGGCGGCAACTTCGGCATCAAGGACCAGTCGGCCGCGCTCCAGTGGGTGCAGCGGAACATCGCCCGTTTCGGCGGCGACCCCACCAACGTCATGATCTTCGGGGAGAGCGCCGGCGCGCAGTCGACCGCGCTCCACCTCACCATGCCCGGCGAACAGGGGCTCTTCGCCCGCGCCCTCATGGAGAGCAACTACGCCATCAACTACCAGACGGTCCACGAGGCCCAGACCAAGGCCAACCTCTTCTCGGTCGCGACGGCGTGCGCCCTCCCGTTCACCCAGGCGGCCGACCTCGGCTGCCTGAAGAAGCGCCACCTCGCGGTCATCCTCGACGCGCAGCTGCTCGGGTCGCTCGCCCCCCGCGATCTGGTGTGCGAGGGGCTCCAGGCGATCATCCCGTGGAACCCGGTGATCGACGGGCAGACCATCGTCCAGGACCCGATCCTGGCGACCGTGACGAAGCCCTTCATCGTCGGCAGCAACCTGACCGAGAGCATCCCCTTCCTCGGCGGGCTGCCCTTCAAGACCAACGACGAGTGGGCGGCGGCCTACGCGGGGCTCATGACCGGGATCTTCGGCATCGAGCGGGCGGCCGAGATCATCATCCGCTACGACGCCTACCACCCCGAGCTCGACGCCCTGGGCAAGTTCGAGCGGACGGTCACCGACTACATGTGGACCTGCTTCAACCGCAACTTCGCCGCGACGCCACCGCACGCCGGGCCAGCCCGGTACCGCTACTTCAACGTCCACTCGCCGTCGTATCCGATCTGGACCGACCAGCAGGGGGCGGCCACCTCCGCCGTCGACGTCGCCTGCGCCACCTCGCCCAACGTCTGCCACGCCAACGAGCTCCCCTTCGTCTTCGGCAACCCGGTCAACATGGCCTACCAGCTCCAGTCCTTCACGCCGGAGGAGGCGACCATGTCGACCCAGCTCCAGCGGTACTGGATCGGGTTCGCCCGGTCGGGCAACCCGGCCACCCCGGGCCAGACCGCCTGGCCGGCCGATACCGAGAAGAAGCTCCTGCGGATCCAGGCCCCCACGAAGGGGATGACGGTGGAGAACGACCTGATCCTGGACGTGACCGCCCAGTGCTCGGACTTCTGGGACAAGATCGGGTACGTGGTCACGAGCGCGGCGGGGTGCACGGCGTTGCAGCAGGGACCGTGAAAGTCCCTTGACACTCAGGGGTTTTCCCCCTAAACGAGCGCATTCAGCCAAGTCCGAGCCGGGTGGGTCGCCCCCCCGGCTCCGTGTCTTTCAGAGACCCTTTTCCAGTCGAACCGCCAGAGGTGTGCATGACGGGAGTGCGAGTCAAGGAGGGTGAGTCCTTCGAGAACGCCATGAAGCGTTTCAAGAAGGCTTGCGAGAAGGCCGGGATCCTCTCCGAGGTCCGCAAGCGCGAGCACTACGAGAAGCCCAGCGTGAAGCGGAAGAAGAAGGCCCTGGCGGCCAAGAAGCGCGCCCTGAAGAAGAGCCGCAAGTCTTACTAGCAGCCGCGCCCGGGACCCTGGACATGGCGCTCCGCGAGAAGCTCGACGAGGACCTGAAGTCCGCCATGCGGGCCAAGGACTCCCTGCGCATGAACACCGTTCGTGCGCTGAAGAGCGCCGTGAAGTACCGCGAGATCGAGCTCATGAAGCCGCTCGACGAGGCGGGGATCCTGGGCGTCATCGCCACCGAGATCAAGCGGCGCCGCGACTCGGTGGAGCAGTACCGGGCGGGCAATCGCCCCGATCTGGCCGACAAGGAAGACGCCGAGATCAAGATCCTGCAGGAGTTCCTGCCCCAGCAGTTCACGGCGGCCGAGGTCGAGGCCAAGGTGGTCGAGGCCATCGCCAAGGTGGGGGCGCAGGGCCCCAAGGACATGGGCGCGGTCATGAAGGCACTCCTGCCGGAGGTGCAGGGGCGAGCCGATGGCAAGGTGGTGAGCGAGCTCGTCAAGCAACGTCTGGTGGGGCGCTGAGGCCCGGGGCGGAGCGCGACCTGCGCGGATGATCCCGGATTCCATCATCGAGGAGATCCGGAACCGGACGGACGTGGTGGCGGTGATCGGTCGCCACGTCGACCTCCAGAAGTCGGGACGGACGTGGAAGGGCTGCTGCCCGTTCCACGGGGAGCGGACGCCGAGCTTTCACGTCTACCCGGAGGACAAGCACTTCAAGTGCTACGGCTGCGGCGAGTACGGCGACGTCTTCAAGTTCCTGCAGAAGCTCGAGGGAAAGGAGTTCCCGGAGGTGGTGAGGTCGCTGGCCGCCGATGTCGGCGTCGAGATCCCCGAGGACACCGTCGAGGACACCGCCGAGGCCCGCCGCCGCCGCAAGGAGCGGGCGGAGGCCCTCGCGGCCTGCGACGCTGCCGCCCGCTACTGGCAGGCGCGGCTGTGGAGCGCCCATGGCGAGTCCGGCCGGACCTACCTCGCGTCGCGTGGCATCTCCGAGGAGGAGTCGCGCCGCTTCCGGCTGGGCATCGCCGCCGGGGAGTGGAACGACCTGCCGCCCCGCCTCGCCCCCAAGGACGTCTCGCTCGGCGCCATCGACGTGGCCGGCCTGCGCGTCCAGAGCGACCGCGGCGGCTACGACCGCTTCCGGGGGCGCCTCATGTTCCCCATCGCCGCCATCGACGGCCAGGTCATCGGCTTCGGGGCCCGCGCCATGGGGGACGAGAAGGGGGCCAAGTACATCAACACGCCGGAGACGGTGCTCTACAAGAAGAGCCGCG
>CAIVAR010000034.1 GCA_903904005.1 uncultured Anaeromyxobacter sp. | reverse complement strand
CTGCAACGAGATCCCCTGGCGCTCGAGCGAGTCCTAGCCGAGCACAGGGAGTGCTGGGGTCACGGCGGGTAGGGGAGGCGGGATGGCGCAACGGAAGAGGGCGAAAGGCGCGTGGCAATATGGAGACCCCAGAACCATGAACCCGTGGGACAGGCTGCACACCGCCGCGCTCGAGCTGGCCGACTGCGACAGCCAGGACGACGCCGCGTACAAGAGCGCCCGAGAGGTACTCCGACAATCGGCCATGCGCCTGAAGTGCAGTCGGTGCTCTCGGTGCCGGAGGCGGCGCTAGTGGCGCAGCTCTCCCAGCATCCGTGCACGACCCCCGGCTGCCGGAGGCTCGTCCGAGGCTCCTCCAAGTGCCCGGAGCACTCTCGGCGGTACGAATCCGAGCGCGCCAGGCGAGACGATCAGGCGCGCGAGTATCGGTACAACTCCGCCGAGTGGAAGCGTGCGCGCTCCATGGCGCTGGCGCGTAACCCCCATTGCGCGTGCGGAGCCAAGGCAACGCTCGTCCACCACATCCACCCGGTCCGGGTGGCGCCTGAGTTGCTCTTCTCCGACCTGAACCTCGAATCAACATGCGCGCCCTGCCACCAGCGGAAGCACGCCGCAATGAAACCAAAGAGGGACAGATGAGCGGCGAGGGTAAGAAACGGAAGCCTCGGACCTTGCTCTCGGATGACCAGGTCATGGAAATATCCGACCGGGTTAGCCGCGGTGAGATGCAGATAACCTTGGCGGCGGAGTTCAACGTCGACCAGTCGACCATTTCCCATATTCTCAAGAAGGGTCACCGGCGCGGCCTGGCGCTTGTTGGAGTCAACAGGAAGTGCGCCGTATGTGGGGCGCCATTCCGCCCCACCTCCTGGAGCGCGATGATGTGTTCGTCCAAGTGCAAAACCCAGTGAGCGGCACAGATTGCGTCCTCGAGAGATGCTGACCGGCATAAGCGCAAGAATGAAAAGTGGGCGAACAGCAGGAAGGCGATTGCTGCAAGAGTCAAAGACGTTCCGTGCGCTGACTGCGGAGTGCGTTATTCCAAGTACGTTCTTGGGTTAGACCACCGAGACCCTAGCCAAAAACATGAACGCCTGAAGGGAAGCTCCAGGCTGAAACGAATCAATATATGGGCGCTTCCATATGCGGAACTGATCGTGGAGATCGAGAAGTGCGACGTGGTTTGTCACAACTGCCACGCTGAACGTACGCATCGAAGCATCCTGGCGGGGGCGATAGACGTGGGCAGGGGAAGGCCCAAGAAGCGTATGCGTAGGATCCCTGGGTATGGGAGGAAGATGAACCAGGGTGATCTGTTCGCAGATAGCACGGGCGCCCAGTCCATGACCGCCAGTCCATGACCATTCATGGACTACCTTTGCGGGACTATCGCCTATCCCCCCGATTGACTTGGGCTGTCCCTGTTGGGCAAAGGCTAGTGTTTACCCGCGGTTCATCATATCGGCCCTATGCCTCTGCCGCCCTGCCAGTCCCACGCGAGCGAGCGGAGCGGCCAGCGTTCTATTGTTTGGGCGACGGCCGCCCGCCGCCCTGTGCGGAAGTCCCGCAGATAGCCCGCCGGCACGCGACGGCAAACCGGACCCTGTTCCAAGTTGTGGCCCTGGTAGCCCCCCGCCGCACGCCCGGGGGTGCGCCGTCCGCCCCAGTTGCACGCATCACGCGTGTAACTTGCCCGCCCCGCGCCCGTGGGTGCGCCCCTTCCCGTGTCCGTGGGGTGGGTAGAGGGCGCCGTGCGTGCCCCGATCTCGTGGCCATCCCGATCCCTCCCTTTCCCCCTCAACCGCCTGGTGCTC
Source organism: uncultured Anaeromyxobacter sp. (assembly GCA_903904005.1). Taxonomy (GTDB): domain Bacteria; phylum Myxococcota; class Myxococcia; order Myxococcales; family Anaeromyxobacteraceae; genus CAIOAK01. The sequence goes on along the minus strand of CAIVAR010000034.1, from coordinate 66,165 downwards.
CGTGACTGACTCAATCAAGCCCACCCCGTACAGGCCCCGCACGTGCTCCCGGTGCGGCGCCGTGCTCCCTTCCGTGGACGAGCTCGCGGCGCTCGCGCTCCGTACCCGCAAGGCCCTGGACGGCATGCGCCTGGCCCTCCCGGACGAGCTCACCAAGGGCGTGCGAGGGGTGGCGGATGCCCTCCAGTGCTACGCGGGAGCCTGTTCTCCGCCCCTCCGCCGCGGGTATTAGGGCATGCGTGGCCACCCTCACCCGCGAGCCCGTGCCGAGGGGCACCCGTCCAGGCAAGGGGGAAAGGTCAACGGTTGTGAGGGGGTGCCTCTTTTCTTTCCTGTGAAGGGCGGAACCCGTCCGCCCGTGCTTTTCGTGCGCGTGCAGAGAACAAAGGTCCACGGCACGTCCCAGCACGTGGGCGCCAGGTGAGTGCACGTCGAGGCACGTGGGCGATAGACCGAGGCGCGTTGACGCATGGTCAATGCGCATCCGAGCAAAGGGAGGGCACGCGCGCTAACTCAATGCGGTTTGCCGGCGAAGGGCGGCAAATCATTCCGGGTGCTCCCGTTACCGCACCGGTAGTCGTGCGCGAACGGGCCCCAGCATAGGGTTTCGAAACACCCCCACTTCACCTCCAGTCACCTCGACTCTCGAGCCCTCCACCGGCCACAACCTGGCCGTGACCGCCCGCAACGTGGCGCCCATCGTCCGGGACCTGGCCGGCGCCTCCCGCCCCCCACCGCCAGCGGGCGTTGACCTGCCGCGCCGCTCCACGAGTGCAGGGGGGACGGCCGGCGCGAGGGTTAGAGCCTGGACGGATCCGGGTCTGGATGGGGTCATTTCTATTTGGCTTCCTCTCTCGTGCGAAGGACTACCGACGCGTGTGGAACCCTCGCCCCGCATGATGCGCGTGCTCGGTTGGCGTGCACGTGGCGGCGGCGCCCTCCCGCTCCCTCCTCCCTGCCGATGCCTCTTGGGGTGTTACTCCCCGGGACGGGCCGGCGCCTCCTCGGGGCGCTGGACGCATGGCGTGCACTCTCAGTCCCCCCGGGCGGTTGCCCTTCCGACATTCTCACGTTTCAATGTTCGCATGAGCGTGGGAGACGAGGGACGCATGCATGAGAGGACGGGGAAGGTGGAGCGCGTGGTGGGTGTGGTGCTCCCGGCGCGGATGCACGCGGAGCTCCGGCGCGAGGCACTCCGGCGTGTCGAGGCTGGCGAGTCCTCCCGCGTGTCAGTCTCCGCCCTCGTCCGTGAGTGCCTCGACCTGGCGCCCTGGCGGCACATCAGGAACATGAAGTGAGCGAGGCGCGGAACCCCGGGCCGGAGCACGTCGGCTCCCCGCTCGCGCGCGCACTCGCGCGGCTCGCCCGAGGCGAGGCGGCCCCGGGCGCTCGTCCGCACCCCAAGGCACGTCGGAAGGTTCGAAGGGCACCCGGGCGCACCAACGCGCCACGGGCAACGAAGGCACAGGGAAGGTAACGCAATGCTCAACTTCGGTGGGAACCCGCTGGCGAAGGCAACGAAGGCGGTGGTGGCGGCGGAGGGTTCCCTCAGGGAGGCGGAAGCCCGGCGCGCGAAGGTGCGCGAGCGGCTCGCCACGGCGAAGGATGGCGAGGTGGAGGAGCTCGCCACGGAGGCCGCGAAGGTGGACGCGCTGGCGGCGGCCTACACGGCCCGGCTCGCGGCGGCACAGGAGGCGAAGGCCAAGGCGGAGGCGGAGGCCATGGAGGCCGACGTGCGCGCCGCGGAGGAGGAGGCGGAGGCCGCGTGTCATCGGGTGCGCGACCTCGGGGAGGCCCTCACGGCGCGCGCCCGCGCCTTCGCGGCGGAGCTCTTGGAGGGCGCCCGCCTGGTGCACGAGGAGGCCGCGAAGGGCCGGGCCGCGAAGTACCGTGTGCCGCCCTCGCGGCAGGAGGGCGTGCCCGACGCCACGGGTTCCTCCCCGTGGGTTGGGGCGATCTACGGGGGGCCGTCCGAGGTGCTCCGCGCCGCCTCCAACGTCCTTGCCCGGGGGGGCTGACCATGTACGCCACCAACGGCGCGCACGCGCGACAGTTCTACGAACGGGACGAGGCGGCCCGGCGGCGGGACGTGTTCCTGGCGCTCACGGCGGCCACCGCAACGGGCGCGCAATTCTTCGCTTCGCTCCGGTGCCCCGTGTGCAAGGCGCGGGCGGCTTCCTACCAGGGCAACACGGGCGACATGAAGTGCGAGCGCGGGCACGTGAGCCGGAAAGGGCAAGCCCGGCCCGCCCCCGCTCCGGTGGCGACGGCGCCCGTGGCGCGCTCCCTCACGGTGGCGCCGGCCCGCGTGGCCAAGCTCCCCCCGCTCCCGGGCAACGTCGGACACGTCATGGTCCAGGGGGCCATTTCGGCCTCCCCGCGCACGGGCCGGACCGCGGGCATGCTTCACCGGGATCTGGACGAGGTGAAGGCGCGTGGCGCGAAGGCGGTGGTGGTGCACGTCGGGAGCGGCGGTGGCGACCTGGCCGAGGCGGAGGGCATGGCCCGGCGGATCCGCCTCCTCTCCGCGATGGGGGTGGCAACGGTGGCGCACGTCACCAACGCGAGCTCGGCCGCCTCCGTGGTGGCGCTCGCGTGCGACTACTCCGTGACCGCGCCGGAGGGCGAGTGGCTCGTGCATGAGCCCGTCCTCAACTGCCCGATCGAGACGGTCGAGCAACTGTCCACGCTCCACGGCGCCAGGGCCAAGCTCCGGGAGCACTACCAGCGACACTCGACCATGAGTGCGGCGGAGGTGGGCGGGCTCATGTCCGCTGACATCGGGCACTTCACCAGCGAGGGGGCCTTGGGGGCCGGGCTCACGGACGAGGTGGGGGACGAGGCGCGCGCCGTGGCCGTGGCGGCCGAGGTTGCCGCCGGCCTCGGACTCCCGCGGAGCGAGCGCCGGCTCGCGCTCGCGTCCAGGCGGCGGGCATGAGGCGCCGCCCGCCGTGCTACCCGCTCGGCTCGCCCCTGGTGGTGCTCCACCGGCTCCAGTGCCCTCCCGGCGAGCTCGTGGCGCCCGAGGAGCTCGGGGAGCGCGAGCGGCGGGCGTTCCGCCTCCTCGCGTGCATGGCGGAGCGGGCGGTGGCGGCGCACGGCTCCGCCCTCCTCGCCCGTGACGGCCTGGCGCTCGGCCTCCTGGCGCGTGCGGTGGTGGCGGCAGGGGACGCGGTGCATGCCGGGCACCCCACGGCCGGCGAGCTCGTGCACATGGCCCGTGACCTCGGGCGGGACTTTTGGCTAGACCTCCGCCCGCCCTTCCTCCCGGATCTCCCGAGGGCGTGACATGCCACGAGGCGGCGGAAACAGACTCCCGGCGGCAGTGAAGGCGGCCCGCGGCACCCTGAGGCGGAGTCGCGAGAATCCGGCCGCGCCCAAGGTGGAGGCCGGCTCCCCTCCCCGTCCGCCAAAGCACCTCCCGGAGATGGAGCGCGCCGTGTGGCGCGAGCTCGCCCGCCAGGTGGGGCCGGGTGGAACGGGGATCTACTCGCCCGCGTTCTATTCGTGCTTCCGGCTCGCAGTGCGTGCGGTCTACCTCGTGGACTCCGCCGGGCCGGACACTCCGCCGACGGCGGTGGGGCGCTACGTGCAGACGGCGGCGGGCATGCTCTCCCGCCTCGGCCTGGACCCGGCGAGCGTGAGCAAGGCGAGTCACGCGCCCAAGAAAAAGGCCCCCTCCGCCTTGGACGAGTTCTCCGTGGAGCGGCGCCCCGGCGCACTCAGGGCGGTGGAATAGCCCTCGGGATCCCCGCCCGGCGAAGGTGGTGGCGTTGGGCCGGGTGCCTCGGGGGTTGAGCGGTCTTCTCTCGGGGCACCCGGGTTGTCTCTCCGGCGGCAGGAACGGAGGCGGCATGGCGGACTCACGCGACGCGCGGCAGCACGAGCGGTTGAAACTGGAGGCGGTGGAGGCGCAAGTGTCGGTTGCGCGGACGGCACTGGATCGAGCGCGCCGGGTGGCCGGGGATCGTCCGGTCAAGGGCGAGCTCCTCGCGCTCCAAGTCCGCACCCACGCGCTGCACGTGGCGCTCGTGGCGGCGGTTCAGAACCTCGACCGGGACTGACTCCGGCACCCCTCGTGGGTGGGGTGTATTAGTGCTGTTGGTATTCCCCCTCCCCGCTGGTAGGTTCCCGGCACCGGCCATCCCGGCCGGCACCACCAAGGGGCCACAATGGCGAAGGCGACGATCGCAGGAGAGAACCCGCAAGGCTGGCTGAAGGCGGCGCGGCACATCGGGAAGCAGGCTGGCGGGTTTCTCGTCGGGACCCGTCGCACATACGCCTTCGCGGTTGAGGCGGTGGCGACGATCCTCCGGCCGCGCTTCGAGTCGGGCGAGCTCGTGGAGTGGTCCCCGAATGACGACCGGTGGGAAGACGCCCCCAACCTCCCGCGGCGGGAGTGGGCGTCGATCCCAAACCACCAAGTCGAGGCGACGTGCGGACGCCTGTTCATCACGAGCGAAACGGCTGCATTCGTGGTGCTCACCTGGGCGTCGCCCGCGGCCAAGCGAGCCGGGGAATGGTTCGATGTCGTGGGCAAGAACTGTGAACTTCCCAGGTGCGCGCTCGACGCCTCCGCCAAGGATGCCATGGCCGTAGACGTGTTCGCCTTCGCCCGGCGCAAGGGCTGGCTCCGGGCCGGCAAGAGGGCCGGCAAGGTGGCCGCGTGACCCCTCGCCCCCTCACTGGTAGGCCCGTGGGGCGCCCGGCAGGCCCGCGGCGGGCCGTCCTCACGGTCCGGGTACGTCCCGACCAGGCGAAGGCCCTCCGGCGCCTGGCGCGGCTCCGGGCGAAGGAGACGGGCGGCGCCCTCGACGTGTCCGCCGTGCTCCGGGAGCTCCTCGACCGGGCGCTCCCGGGGGCGTAGGCCCCGCCGGGGGGGTGATTTTGTCACCTCATTTGTCACCTCAGAGGAAAACGGGTGCTCGCGGGCAAGAAAAAGGGCGGTTCCGATTTCGCCGGAACCGCCCTTGTCTATTGTGTTTCCTGCTGGTGGGCGATGAAGGTTTCGAACCTTCGACCCCTGCCGTGTGAAGGCAGTGCTCTACCGCTGAGCTAATCGCCCGATTTCACCAAAACGGCCGCGGAGTATGCCGGGGGACCCCTACCCTGTCAACGCTTCCGCTCCCCGTCCACCTGCTTCGCCAGGTCGCGCAGCTTTCGCTTGAGCCGCGCCATGCTCTTCGCGACGTCCTCGTAGTCCCCCTTGGTTGGAAGCCCGGCCGCGCGCATCACCAGGCCCTGGACCTCCTCGACCTTTCGCTTCCCCTTCTGGGCCGCGCCGACGGCCGCGGCGAGGACCTCCTGGCCGCGCGGGTCGTCGAGGACCACCCGCGCCGCGCGCGACGCCGCGCGGATCCCCTGCTCCAGCAGCGCCTCAGGAATGCCCTTCCGTCCTTCGCTCATCGCTTCACCTCGTCCGGGAAGACCGTCTCCACGCGCCGCAGCGCCGCCTCCACGATGTACCGGTAGCCGGCCCGCCGCACCAGCCCTTCGAGATCACCCTTCACCCTCACCCGACCCGAGAGCGCCGCCTGGACGGGGTCGGCCTTCCCGGTCAGGAGCTCCTTCCAGAGCGTGAGCGGGGCCCGGACCACGTAGGCCGGATCGATCTCGAGCACGTCGTCCTCGTCCTCGAGGGCGCGCCACGCCACGATGCGCCCGCCCTCCTGCCGCCCCCACGCAGCGGCACCGTGCGGGAAGTGAACCGGGTCCCGCTCCACCACGGCCGCGAGGTCGGCGCCGAGCCCGGAGAGCGCGCGCGGCAGGTCGGGATGGGCGTTCACCTCGCGCACGACCGCCTCGATCCACTCGACGGAGGCGAAGCGCAACGTCAGCTCCGGGTCAGCCAGCCGAAGAGGCCGCGGCGGTGTTCGCGGGGCGCCGCGCCGGCCGCGCCGGGCGGGGGCGCCCGCTCGGCGATGGCCCGCCGGAGAGCCTCGGGGGTGTCGCGGGTGGCGAACGGGACCTCGACCATCCCCCGCTCCGGATCGTCGAAGGAGACCCGCAGGAGGCACTCCTCGTCGAGCTTGAAGTCGATGCGCCGGCCGGTGGCCGCGGCCGGCAGCCGGAGCGATCCCAGGAACTCGTCGTCGATGATCTGGTCGCTGTCGCCCTGGTAGATGTCGATCTCGATGGGCTTGCCCGGCTCCCGCGGCGGCGGAAGCCGGAAGCTGCGGGTGGCCGGGATGGGCTGGTTCTTCTCCAGCACGCGGCGCATCCGGTCGTTCGGCGCGGCGATCCCGATGGGCATCGAGAGGACGTCGACCAGCGTCAGCGAGTCGATGCTGTCGAGCGATTCGCCGAGCAGCGCCGCGCCCAGGGCCACGCACTCGTCGGGGTGGACCCCCTTGCGCGGTGGCTTGCCGAAGTGCTCGTGGATGCGCTGCTGCACGAGGGGCATGCGGCTCTGCCCGCCCACCAGGATGATCTCGTCGATGGACGAACGGGAGATCCCCTTCTGCTCCAGCACCTCGTCGCAGAGGGCGAAGCTCCGGTCCACCAGGTCCCGCGTCAGGTCCTCGAGCTGCGACCGGGAGATGGACATCCGCAGGTCGAGCGGCTTGCCGCGCCGCTCCTCGACGAAGGGGAGGTCGATCACCGTGTTGGGGATGAGGGAGAGGTCGATCTTGGCCGCCTCGGCCGCCGCCTTCACCCGCTGCAGTGGAATCGGCGACTGGGCCAGGTCGACCTTGTGCTCCCGCCAGAACTGGTCGAGCGCCCAGTCGATGATCCGGTTGTCGAAGTCGACGCCGCCGAGGAAGGTGTCGCCGCCGGTGGCCACCACCTCGAAGACGTTCTGCTGGAGCTGCAGGACGGAGATGTCGCAGGTCCCGCCGCCGAGGTCGTAGACCAGGACCCGCTGGTCGAGCCCACGGTTGAAGCCGTAGGCCAGCGCCGCGGCGGTGGGCTCGTTGACGATGCGTTTCACGTCGAAGCCGGCCAGCCGTCCCGCTTCCTTCACCGCGTGTCGCTGGTTGTCGTTGTAGTAGGCCGGCACCGAGATGATGGCCTGGGGCATCGTCCGGCCCAGGAAGGCCTCGGCGATCTTCTTCACGTGCGCGAGCACCATCCCGGAGATCTCGGGGAGCCCGTAGATGCGGTCGCCGAGCGAGACGGCCGCCTCGCCCTGCGGCCCCTCGACGATGTCGTAGGAGTAGTAGGACCGCAGATCCTGGACGACGCGGGAGTTGAACTTGCGCCCGATGAGACGCTTGGCGCCGTAGATGGTGTTGCGCGGGTTGGTGAGGAGCTGGTCCTTGGCCGCGCCCCCCACGAGGATGTCGCCCCGGCTGGAGAGCGCCACCACCGACGGGAGGATGAGGCTGCCCTTGTCGGTGGGAACGATCCGCGGAATGCGGTTCCGCACGTGGGCCACGCAGGTGTTCGTGGTCCCGAGGTCGATGCCGAGGATCGGCTTGTCCCTGCTCAGGGGCTGAGGCATCCGGTGGGAACCGTAGCACGGTCCGGGGCGTCCGCCCCCCTCCCGTACCTTCCGGGATCCCGCCCCTCAGAAGGGGACGTCGTCACCCCCGCCATCCTCCCCCGACCCGGAAGCGAAGAGGCGCGGCAGGGTCATGGCGGGGAGCGGCAGCGGCCCTTCCGGGGCGGGCCCCAGCGCGGGGGGACCCGCGACGTCGTCGAGCTGCCAGCGCTCGTAGACGGCCGGTTCGCCGGGAAGCTCCTCGACGAAGCGGGAGGCCTTCAGGACCACCCGCTCCCGGTCGCGGGGAGCAGCCACCAGGGGATGGCAGAGGGTGAGCTCGTCCCGGGCCCGCGTGCAGGCCACGTAGAAGAGGCGCCGTTCCTCCTCCTCCCCCTCCGGGTCCCGGAGCGCCTGCGCGCTCGGGAATCGCCCGTCGGCCAGCCACACCACGAACACCGCCCGCCACTCGAGCCCCTTGGCCTGGTGCACGCTGGAGAGCACCATCTTCTCGTCGGGCTCCTCCCCCTCCGCCACCGTCTCGGCGGTGAGCTCGGTGAGGAGCGCGATCTCGGACAGGAAGGCCTCGCCGTCCTCGTAACCTCGGGCGTAGTCGGCGAGCTGCCGGATGTCCTCGATGCGGGAATCGGCATTGAGGAAGGCGGTCCGGAGGTATTCCTCGTATCCGCCCTCGAGCACCCGGTCGATCGACTCCCCGGGCAGGTCGCGGGTGGGGGCGCGGGTGAGGGCGCGCAGGAGCTCGGCGGCACGCCGGTAGCCCTCCCGCGCCTTCGGCGGCACGTGGCTCGCCACGTCGGGCGAGGAGAGCTCGTCGACCGAGCCCGCCCCGCCGCGCCGCCGGGCGGCGAGAGCGTTCCAGACCGCGTCGGCGGTCATGCTGCCGATCCCGGGGAAGAGCTTCAGCACCCGCTTGAGCGCCAGCTCGTCGCCGGGGTTGGCCGCGAATCGCAGATGGGCGAGGACATCCTTGATGTGGGCCGCCTCGAAGAACCGCACGCCGCTGCGGACCACGAAGGGGATCCCCCGCCGGGCCAGCTCGAACTGGATCTCCATGGAGTGGTGGTGCGCCCGGTAGAGCACGGCGACCTCGGCCAGCGGGATCCCCTCGTCCCGGAGCTCGAGCACCCGCTGGGCCACGAAGGCGGCCTGCTGCTCGACGTTGCGGCAGGGCACGAGCCCGGGCAGCGAGCCGTTCGGCCGCACGCTGCGGAGCTCCTTCTTGAATTGCTTGAAGTTGTTCTCGATGGAGGCGTTGGCGAGGTCGAGGATCTGCGGCGTCGACCGGTAGTTCACGGTGAGGTGGAAGCGGCGCGCGTCGGGGTAGCGCTTTTCGAACTCGAGGATGTTCGCGAAATGCGCTCCCCGGAACGAGTAGATGCTCTGTGCGTCGTCGCCGACGACGCACAGGTTGCGGTGGTGGGAGGCGACGAGGTCGACCACGTCCCCCTGGAGCCGGTTGGTGTCCTGGTACTCGTCGACGAGCACGTGGCGGAAGCGCTCGGCGAGCAGGCGGCGCACCCCCTCGTGCTCCACGAGCAGCACCTTCCAGTTGAGGAGGAGGTCGTCGAAGTCCATGGCGTTCATGCCGTGCTTGCGCTCGGCGTATCGCCGCGCCACCCGCAGGATGTCCTCCACCAGGGGCGCGAACTGCGGCCGTCGATCGAGGACCACGTCGGCGAGCGGGGTCTGGGTGTTCACCGCCATGGAGACGAGGTCGATGAGGACGTCGGCCTTGGGGAAGCGTCGCGCGCCGACGGCGAGCCCGCAGTCGGCGACGGAGGCGGCCATGACGTCTCGGCCGTCCTCCCGGTCGAGGATGGAGTAGCCCTTCTCGTACCCGAGCAGGCCGGCGTGCTCGCGGAGCACGCGGTGGGCGACGTGGTGGAAGGTGCCGCCCCAGATCCGGCGGGTGTCGACGTGCGCCACCTCCTCCACGCGGCGCAGCATCTCCCGCGCCGCCTTGTTGGTGAAGGTGAGCAGGAGGAGCGACTCGGGCTCGAGGTGGCCGTGGAGGAGGCGGGCCACCCGCCAGGTGAGCGTGCGGGTCTTCCCCGAACCGGCGCCGGCGATGACGAGGAGCGGCCCGTCGGGCGCCTCGATCACCGCCTGCTGCTCGTCGTTGAGCTGGCCGCCGGAATCGAATGCGCGCGGCGCCCCGGCGGCCGGTCGCAGCTGGTAGCGGCGCGTCATCGAGCCGTGGACCGTAACACCGGGGTCCGACAGGTCGATATCGCCCGTGACGCCCGGGAAGTGGACGGACCTTGCGGCCCAGCTAGCATGACCCGCATGGCGGCACCCCGCACTCTCCTGCTCCTGGCCCTGGCGACCGCCTCCGTCGCCTGCACGTCCAGCCAGGCGGCCGCGGCCCGTCGACCCCTGCCCCCGCCCGCCGGTGATGGCCGGGCCGGTGTCCGCGACGAACGCGGCGCCGGCCCGGCTCTCGCTTCCGGGCCGAAGGCCTCCGCCCCGGAGATGAAGCCCGACGTCCGTGCCGCCGTCGACACCGCCCGGTCCCTCGTCGGCCGGCGCGACGTCGTCGTCGACGGACGGGACTACGGCGCCGGCTGCACCGCCCTCGTCCGCGCCGCCTTCGACCACGCCGGCAAGCCCCTCCCCTCGGATGCCCGCACCGCTGGCGCCCTGCTCGACGTGGCCCGCGGCCGCAACGCCATGCGTTCCGGCATCCGCTGTTCCCCGGGCGACGTGATCTTCCTCGCCGATCGCCCCGGCGGCGCGGCGGCCCACGTCGGTCTCGTGACCGGCGTCGACCCCGACGGCACCGCCGTGGTCGTCCACAGGCTTGCGCGCGGCATCGCGAAGATGCGGGTCAACCTGGGCTATCCCAGCCGGGTCTCCGACCCCGCCACCGGCAAGCGGCTCAACGACACGCTTCAGGTCGGCAAGAGCAGGGCGCCGGCCGGCAGCCTGGTCGTCGGCGTCGCCACCCTGCTCTGAACCAGGTACCAGCCGAGACCGGCCGCCGCGGCGAGGAGCAGCGCGGCCAGCACCCACCACCCGACGCGCCGTCCCTTCGTGCCGGACGCCCTCGCCTCGGCGTTCCGCGGCGCGACGGGGCGTGCCGCGACGGGGCGTGCAGCGGAAGGTCGGGCCGGGCCGATCGGAGCCGGGGCCGGGATGGGCGCCGTCCGATCCTCCTGCTGCTGGGCGCCCGCGCCGTAGCCGAAGATCGCCGTCCTTTCCTCGCCGGCCGAGCGTCCGGCATCGGCAGGCTGCGGGGCGGGAGGCTGCGCCGGAGCGCCCTCCGCCACCGCCCCGGGTGGAGCCGCGCGGAAGACATGATCACAGCGGGTGCACTTCACGAGCGCTCCGTGCGGCGGGAGCCGCTTCTCGTCGAGCTCGTACGTGGTCGCGCAGCGCTCGCAGCGGATCCGCAAGGTGCCTTCCTCCATTCCGAGACTAGCCCATGCGCTCCGTCCGCCGCTACGGTGGCGTCGTGCGGATCCAGGGGCGTGCCCGCTCCATCCGGGCCGGACCGATCCCCCGGACCCGCCGGAGGGCGTCGGGCTTCCCGAACGGGCCGCGCTCCTCCCGGTCCCGGACGACCTCCGCGGCGAGCCCCGGCCCGATGCCCGGCACCGCGGCGAGGTCCTCGGCGCTCGCCCGGTCGAGGTCCACCGGACGGCCCAGGAGGACGAGTTCGAGCCCGGTGAGCGGCCGCGCCGGTCCGGGATCCCCGCGACATCCGATCCAGTGCCGGGGCGGCGTCCCTCGCCCCTCCGGCTCGCATTCGCGCCGGGTTCCCGACGGGAACTTCCGGATCCCGGTGGGCAGGAGCGCGGCCACGACGACCGCGGCGAGGGCGAGGCGTTGGTGCACGGAAGCCCTCCGTGCAGCCCCCGGGCCAGCCTCGGGCAGGGGTGGGAATCGCCCCGGAAACATGCGATTCATGCCCGCTGCTGGAGGTGCACATGGCGAGGGTCGTCGTGGACGGTGAGAACCTGGGGCTCGACCAGGTCGAGCAGGTGGCGCGCGGCAGCGCGCGGGTCGAGCTGTCCCCCGTCGCGCGGGAACGGGTCCGGGCCGCTCGCGCCCTCGTCGAGGCGAGGCTCGACGACGGCGAGGCCCACTACGGCATCAACACCGGCTTCGGGACGCTCGCCGAGGTCCGGATCGCCCGAGCGGATCTGGAGAAGCTCCAGCGGAACCTGGTCCTCTCCCATGCCGCCGGCGTGGGGGAGCCGCTCTCGCAGGCCGAGGCCCGGGCCCTCGTCCTGCTCCGCGCCAACGTGCTCGCCAAGGGGCACAGCGGGATCCGGGAGGAGACCCTCGACCTCGTGCTCGCGCTTCTCGAGCGGGGATGCATCCCGGTGGTGCCCGAGCGCGGCTCGGTCGGCGCCTCCGGCGACCTCGCTCCCCTCGCCCACCTCGCCCTCGTGCTCATCGGCGAGGGAGAGGCCTGGGTCGGCGGCCAGCGGCTCCCGGGGCGCGAGGCGCTCGCCCGGGTGGGGCTGCGTCCGGTGGTCCTCCAGGCCAAGGAGGGGCTCGCCCTCGTGAACGGGACCCAGGCCATGGTGGCCGTGGGATCCCTCGCGCAGGTCCGCGCCGACCGGCTGGCCGGGATGGCCGACGTCGCGGGTGCGATGACGCTCGAGGGGCTCCTCGGCTCCCACCGCCCTTTCCTCGCCTCCATCCAGGCCGCCCGGGGACAACCCGGGCAGACGGCCGCGGCCGCGCACCTCCGCGACCTGCTCGCCGACTCCCCGCTCAACACCTCCCACCAGGGGCCCGACTGCCACAGGGTCCAGGATCCCTACTCGCTCCGATGCATGCCGCAGGTCCATGGCGCGGCCCGGGACGGGCTCGCCTTCTCCCGGGGCGTCCTCGCCCGGGAGGCGAATGCCGCCACCGACAACCCGCTCGTCTTCGCCGACGTCGGGGAGATCGTCTCGGGCGGGAATTTCCACGGCCAGCCCGTTTCCCTGGCGCTCGACGTCCTCGCCATCGCGGCCTCCCACCTCGCCACCATCTCGGAACGGCGCGTCGAGCAGCTCGTGAACCCCATGCTCTCGGGACTCCCGCCCTTCCTGGCCCGCAACCCGGGGCTCGATTCCGGCTACATGATCGCCCAGGTCACGAGCGCGGCCCTGGTGTCGGAGAACAAGGTTCTCGCCCATCCGGCCAGCGTGGACTCCATCCCGTCGTCCGCCGGGCGGGAGGACCACGTCTCGATGGGAATGACCGCGGCGCTCAAGGCCCGGTCGGTGGTGGAGAACGTCCGCACCTGCCTCGCCATCGAGATGCTCGTGGCCGCGCAGGCGCTCGATCTGCGCCTGCCGCTCCGCCCCGCGAAGCGTGTCGCCGAGGCCCACCGGCGCGTCCGCGACGTGGTTCCCCACCTCGACGAGGACCGGGAGCTCCACCGCGACATCTCGGCGGTCTGCCGCCTCGTCGACGAGGGCGGGCTCGACCTGTAGCGGGCTACGCGATCGCGGGCGGATGCAGGCAGAGCGCCTCGTTGAGCGCCGCCACGGCCCGCTTGTAGTCGTCCCGCCCGATCACGAACTGGATGTTGGTCTGCCGGAGCGACTGGGAGACCGCGTTCACGTTGATGCGGTGCTCGGCCAGCGCCTGGGTGGCGCGGGCCAGCACGCCCGGAAAGGCGATGTTGGTGCCGATGGCGCAGACCATGGCCGACGGGATCACGGTCACCACCTCGTAGGCGTTCTCGAGCTCCTCGACGAATGCCGGCGTGACGGCCTTGTCCCAGACCACGTGGGTGATCGAGTTCGCGTTGGTGGCCTTGAGAATGTACGAGACGCCGTGCCGGGCGAAGACCTCCATCACCCGGGCGTCGAACCCCACCGTGCCCACCATCGACGGGTCGTGGATCTCGATGGCCGTCACCTTGGGCGATCCCGCGATCACCTCGATGCGGGCCTTCGTTCCCACGTACTCCTTGGTGATGAGGGTGCCGGGGTGGTCCGGCTCGAAGGTGTTCTTGAGGCGCAGCGGGATGGCCGCGAGCTCCATGGGCTTGGCGGCCTTGGGGTGGATGGCCTCCATCCCCACGTCGGCCAGCTGATCGGCCACGTCGTAGTTCGTCATCCCCACGAGCACGGTGTTCTTCGCCCCCACGATCTCCGGGTCGGCCGACGAGAGGTGGAACTCCTTGTGGATGATGGCCTCGCCGGGGCGGAGCTCCACCGCCACCTTGCTGAAGGTGACCTCGGAGTAGCCGCGGTCGAACTCCCGCATGATGCCCTCGACACCCTTGGTGTAACCGGTGACCACCACCACCTGGCCGGCCACGTCCACGCCCTGGAAGGACTTGTGGATGCGCTGGTCGATGGAGAGCGCCTCGTCGTCGTCGAAGCCCGAGAGGTCGAGGAGCTGCGCCTTGACCCCCTTCGCCTTCAGGATGGCCACGCTGTTGTACGCGCTGTGGGCCTCGCCGATGGCGGCGAGCATCTCGCGGGCGGCGAGGAGGACGTTGTCCCGCCGGAGGTAGCCGCTCGCCAGCACGTGGCGCATGGAGTCGAGGTAGGCGCGCAGCTCCCGCATGCGCTTCTCGAGGAAGTCGTCGGCCGCCTTCACGTCGAGTCCGAGGGAGGCGAAGCCGGCGTTGGTGGCCTTGAGCTTGCCGAGCAGCCCCTCGAGCGCGCCGTGGTAGTCGTCGCCCTGCGCGAACTTGGCGTAGATGCCCGGCGCGCCGTTCTTCTTGTTCTCGAGCAGCTCGTTGGTCACGCCGGCGTAGGCGGAGACGATGTAGACGCGCCCGTACACGTGCTTCGGGTCACGCAGCATGATGTTGGCGAGCACGTCGTCGAACTTCGACATCGACGTGCCGCCGATCTTCTCGACGGTGATCATCTTCGCCTTCCCGATTGATGGTGGAGGCGGAAAAGGAATCACGAAGCGACGTCGGGGGCAAGCACGACGCGCGGGGGCGCCGCCTCCCCGGCGAGCCCGACCGACCGGCGCAGCCCCGCCCAGGGAAGCCGGGAGATGGCCTCGGCCGGATCGAGGAAGGACCATTCCTCGTGCTCGTCGGAGAGACGGGGCTCGAACCCTTCGGGCAGGACCGCCGCAAAGGCAGTCTCCTGGCCCGTGGCGAGCCCCTCCCCGGCCTGGCCCGCCAGGGCACCGCCGAGCGCAAATCCGTGGACGTAGCCGAGGGAACGCACCGGGAGGTCTGCGCCGGTCTCCTCCCGGAGCTCCCGGCGGGCCGCGGCGGCGGCGTCCTCCCCGGCCTCGATCCGGCCCGTCACCTGCTGCCAGAACCCTCCCCGCGCCTCGGTGCGGCGCATCAGCAGGACCTTGCCGTCCGGCCGGAGTGCGGTGACCGAGATGGTCCGGAGGTCGAAGTCCCGGTCCTGCCGCGCCCGCCCGAGGAGGGTGCAGAGTTCGGACGCGATCCGTTCCTCGACCTCGGCGAACGGCGGCGCGGAACGGCCGGCCCGGGCCAGCTCGGCGGCCAGTGTGGTCACGCCAAGTGAAGGGTCGGCGATGCCGCACGGCACGATGGCCGAGAAGTGGGAGAGATCGGCCGTGGCGTTGAAGGCGAGCCCGTGGGTGGAGATCCAGCGGGACAGGTGAACGCCGACGGCCCCGATCTTGCGCGCCCCGACCCAGGCGCCCCGGTGCTCGGGATGGCGACCCGCCTCGATCCCCCAGGCCGCGCAGGTCCGGATCATCGCCTCCTCCAGCGCACCCACGAACTTCCGGACGTCGGGGCGGTCGGAGAGGTCGACCACCGGGTAGGCCACCACCTGCCCGGGCCCGTGGTAGGTGACGTCCCCTCCCCGGTCGGTCCGGTGGACCTCGAATCCCCGGGCCTCGAGCCAGGCCGGCGCCGCGACGACGTTCCCGTCATCGGCGCCCCTGCCCAGCGTGAGGACGGGCGGGTGCTCGAGCAGGAAGAGCCAGTCGGTGTCGGGCTCCCGGGCGCGCACCTGGACCACGGCGCGGCGCATGAGCTCGAGCCCGTCCGCATACTCGACCCGCCCCAGCTTGTGGACCCGGATCGGGCGCACGGAGGCTCCCCTTCCCTACGCTGGCGCCGCGCCCTTGTCCTTGCGCGGACGCTCCGGCCGGTTGATGGCGTGGATGGCCTCGCCGAGCGCCGCCTTCGACGCCTCCATGAAGGCCTCGGCCAGCGTCGGGTGGGCGTGGACGGTGAGGGCCACGTCCTCGACGTAGGCGCCCATCTCGAGGGCCAGCGTCGCCTCGGCGATGAGATCGGAGGCCTCCGGCCCCACCATGGTCACGCCGAGCAGCAGCTTCGATTCCCGGTCGGCGATGACCTTCACGAACCCCTCGGTGTGGTCGATGGCGATGGCCCGGCCGAGCGCGGCGAAGGCGAACTTCCCCACGAGCGGGTCGAGCCCCTTCGCCCGGGCCTGCTCCTCGGAGAGGCCGACGGTGGCAACCTCGGGGTCGGTGAAGATTGCGCCGGGCATGGCCACCCAGTCCCGGGCGGAGCGGTGGCCGGCGATCACCTCGGCGGCGATCTCCCCCTCCTTCGACGCCTTGTGGGCGAGGAACGGGGGGCCGACGATGTCGCCGATGGCGAACACGGCGGGGTTCGAGCTGCGCAGCTGGTCGTCGACCTGGACGTATCCCTTGGCGTCGAGCTTCACCCCGGCCGCCTCGAGACCGATCCCCTCGGTGTTGGGGCGGAACCCCACGGCCACGAGCACCTTGTCGGCGGGGATGGCCTGCTCCTTTCCATCCACCTCGATGCGGACCGAGAGGGCGCCCGCCACGGCATCGAGCCCCTTCGCCTTGGCATTCAGGTGGACGTCGACGCCCCGCTGCCGCAACCCCTTCTGGACGATGCGGACCGCCTCGGGATCGACCCCCGTGAGGAGCGCCGGCAGCGCCTCCACGATGGTGACCTTGGAGCCGAGCTTGGCGTAGACCGTCCCGAGCTCGAGCCCGATGACTCCGCCGCCGATGACCACGAGCCGACCCGGAACCTCAGGCAGGTCGAGCGCTTCCTTCGCGCTCCAGACGTCCTTGCCGTAGGCGAAGCCCGGGATGGCGATGGGGCGCGCCCCGGTGGCGACGATGAAGGCCGCCGCTTCGATCCGGGTCTTCTCCCCGCCGGCATCGACCTCGACCGCGTTCGGGCCCACGAAGGTCGCCTTCCCCTTCAGCACCTCGACGCCGTTGCCCTTTTCGAGCGCGCCGACGCCGGAGACGAGCTTCTTCACCACCCCTTCCTTGAAGGCCCGGAGCTTCGCCACGTCGACCTTCGGCTCGGAGACCAGGATCCCGCGGTCGGCCGCTCCCCGGATCTCGTCGACGAGGTTTCCCGCAGCGATGAAGGCCTTGGACGGGATGCACCCCCAGTTCAGGCAAACCCCGCCGAGGGACTCCCGCTCCACGAGCGCCGTCTTCTTGCCGAGCTGTGCCAGCCGGATGGCGGCCACGTACCCGCCGGGCCCGGCCCCGATCACCACGGCGTCGAACGTCTTCGTCGTCATGCGTCTCTCCTGGTTCCCCTGGATATACCGCGCTTGCGCCGTCTCGCCCGTTCCGCGTCGGCCAGTACCCGAGGGGTCCGCGGGACCACACCGGAGAGGTCCTGGACGACGACCCCCGCCGCCACCAGCCCGAAGACGCCGGTCACGAAGGCCACGCTGCCGTAGCACTTCGGATCCCGCCGCCGCTGCCCCTCCGGCCGCGGCCGGGTCCCCGGCACCCCCGACTCGTCCCCGGGCATGGGGAGGGTCTCCCGAGCCTCCTCCACCGACCATACGGCCTTCACCCCCAGCGGCGCCGTGGCCGAGATGGCGTGGCGGCGCCGGAGGTACTTCCGGACGTCCTTCGCCAGCTGGTCGGTGTGGGTCTCGGAGAGGTCGGTGACCTGCACCGCGGTCGGGTCGACCCGTCGCGCCGCCCCGAGGGAGGTCACCACGGGGACCGCGAGGTCGAGGCAACGGGCGATGACGTGGAGCTTCGCCACCACCGTGTCCATGGCGTCGACCACGTAGGACACCCCGGCCGGGACGAGCGCCTCGGCGGTCTCGGGACCGTAGGGCGAGCAGACGGGCTCGATCCGGGCTGCGGGCGCCACCCGGGCGAGCCGCTCGGCCACGACCTCGGCCTTGAACCGCCCGAAGTTGCCATCGAGCGCGTGGAGTTGCCGGTTGGCGTTGGTCTCCTCGACCCGCTCCCCGTCAACCAGGGTGAGCCACCCCACCCCGGCCCGGGCGAGCGCCTCGGCGGTGAAGGAACCCACCCCGCCGAGCCCCAGCACGACCACGTGGGCGGCGGCGAGCCGGTCGACAGCATCGAGCCCGAGGACCCGCGCGTTGCGGTCGGCGCGGGCCGATGGCTTCCTGGACACCGTCACGATCGGGCCATGCCGAGCCGGAGGAGGCGCCGTGCGTTCCCGGTGGTGAGCGCGTCCACCTCGTCCGGGGTGGCGCCGATGGCCCGGGCGACGGCGTCCCGGACGAGGGGCAACCGGGCCGGCTCGTTGCGCGAACCCCGGTGCGGATGGGGGGTCTGATCCGGAGCGTCGGTCTCGAGCAGGAGCCGGTCGCGCGGGACGGCCCGCGCGGCGTCGAGCGGCTTGCGCGCCGATTCGTAGGTGACCGGCCCGGCGAAGGAGAAGTGCAGCCCGAGCGCCGCCAGTGCCGGGACCTGCTCCGCGCTCCCCGAGAAGCTGTGCAGGGCGCCACCGGCGGGGAGCCCGTCCCGTTCGAGATCCTCTCGCATGGCGTCGGGGACCCGGAACGAGTGGAGGAGAACCGGAAGCCCGAGCCTGCGGGCGATGGCGAGGTGGCCCCGCATCACAGCCCGCTGCCGGTCGAGCGGCGCCCCGTTCGCTGCGGTCGGGCCGTCGAGGCCGCACTCGCCGACGGCCACGGCACCGCCGCGCCCGAGAAGCCGCTCGAGGTCGGCCAGGTGGCGGTCGTCGTCCGCCGGGTCGATCCCGGGCAGGGCCTGGGGGTGGATGCCGAGCGCGGCGTGGACCCCGGGGTGGGCTGCGGCGAAGGCGAGGAGCCGCTCCCAGCCGGCGGGTTCCACGGCCGGGACCACGACGTCGGTCACACCTGCGCCCCGGGCCCGGTCGAGCACCTCCTCCCGGTCGGCGTCGAAGGCCGCGGCGTCGAGGTGGCAGTGGGTGTCGATCACCCGCTACACCGAGTGAAGGAAGAGCAGCGACGGGTCCTCGAGGTGGCGGATGACCTCGTAGGTGAAGGCCGCCGCCTCGCTGCCGTCGACGACCCGGTGGTCGCTCGTGAGCGAGACGTACATCACGTCCCGCACCACGACCTGCCCGTCCCGGACCACCGGCGTGGGGCGGATGCGGTGGACACCCAGGATGGCCACCTCCGGGTGGTTGATGACCGGCGTGGCGAACATGCCACCGAGCGCGCCCAGGCTGGTCACGGTGAAGGTGGAGTTGCCGACGTCCTCGGGGCGAAGCCGGCCGGCCCGGCTGTCGGCGCCGAGCCGCTCGATCTCCCGCGCCAGGTCGGCGATGGACCGCCGGTCGACGTTCCGGATGACGGGCACGGTGAGCCCCTGGTCGGTGGCCGCCGCGAAGCCGAGGTCGTACCAGCGCTTCCGGTGGATCTCGCCCCTCGCCTCGTCGAAGGAGGCGTTGAGCTGCGGGAACTTCCGGAGTGCGGCGACGGCCGCCTTCAGGACGAACGGGAGGAAGGTGACCTTCACCCCCTCGCCGGCGGCGCCCTTCGCCATCCGGTCTTTCGCGGCGACGAGCTCGGTCGCGTCCACCTGCTCCACGAAGGTGAAGTGGGCCGCGGTCCGCTTCGATGCGGCCATCTTCTCGGCGATGCGCCGGCGAAGGCCCCGCACCGGGACGATCTCGACCTCGTGGGACTCGACGCCTGCCACCGGCACCGAGGCCAGGCCGGTGGCGGTCGCGTTTCCGGCGGCGCCGTTCCTCCCCGCGCCGGCGCGGACGTCGTCCTTCGTGACGCGGCCACCGGCCCCGGTGGGGCTCAGACGCTGCAGGTCCACGCCGAGTTCCCGGGCGAGCGCCCGGACCGCCGGCGTGGCGAGCGCCCTTCCGGAGCCCACCGGCCCGGCCCGATCCACGGCTTCTGCCACGGCCGCCCGGACCTCGGCGGCGGCCATGGCCGGGATCGGTTCCGGCGCCACCGCGGCGGACCTGGGAACGGGCACGACCACGGCCACCTCGGGGGCAACGCCGTCGAGTTCCATCTCCAGGAGCGGGTGATGCACCTTCGCCACATCCCCCTCCTTCCAGAGGAGGCGGGTCACCCTGCCGCGCTTCGGCGACGGGATGGTGACGGTCGCCTTGTCGGTCATGACCTCGGCGAGGGGCTGGTCCTCGGCCACGGCGTCGCCGGCCCGGACGAACCACTTCAGGATCTCGGCCTCGACGACTCCCTCGCCGATGTCGGGCAACAGGAACTGGTAGGCCATGTCTCTCCCCTCCCTGGCGGCTAGAACGCCACCACCTCGCGGATGGCCTTCAGGATGCGCGGCGCACGCGGAAGGTACTCGCTCTCGAGCGTGTACGGAAACGGGGTGTCGAAGCCGGTCACGCGGGTCACCGGCGCCTCGAGGGAGAGGAAGCAGCGCTCCTGGATGAGCGCGGCGATCTCGGCACCGAACCCGCAAGTGCGGGGTGCCTCGTGGACCACCACCGCCCGGCCGGTCTTCAGCACCGATGCGACGATGGCGTCGACGTCGAGCGGCTGCAGGGAGCGGAGGTCGAGCACCTCGGCCTCGATGCCCAGGGCCGCCGCCTCCCGCGCCGCCTGGTCGGCCTCGTGCCACATGGCGCCCCAGGCGATGAGGGTGACGTGCCGCCCCTCCCGCGTCACCTTGGCCTTCCCGATGGGCACGAGCACCTCTCCCTCCGGGACCTCCCCCTTGGCCGCGCGGTAGACCCTCTTCGGCTCGAAGAAGAGCACCGGATCGGGGTCGCGGATGGCCGAGGTGAGGAGCCCCTTGGCGTCGTGCGGATTCGACGGGACCACCACCTTGAGCCCCGCGGTGTGGATGAAGTGGGCCTCCGGTGACTGGGAGTGATAGTGCCCGCCCCGGATGCCGCCGCCGTAGGGGGTCCGGATGACCATGGGGCAGGTGTACTGCCCGCCCGAGCGGTACCGGTACTTGGCCACCTCGCTCAGGATCTGGTCCATGGCCGGGAAGATGAAATCGGCGAACTGGATCTCCGGTACGGGCTTCAGCCCGTAGAGCGCCATCCCGATGGCCGTCCCGATGACGCCGCTCTCGGCCAGCGGCGTGTCGATGACCCGGTCCTTGCCGAACTCCTCCTGGAGACCCTGGCTGGCGCGGAATACCCCGCCGAACTTGCCCACGTCCTCGCCGAGGACGACGACGTCCCGATCCCGGCGCATCTCGAGCCGCAGCGCGTCGTTCACCGCCTGGATGATGTTCATCGTCGGCATGGGGGGCTGGTCACCTGGGGTTCGCGACGCGGGGGTCGGCGGCCACCGCGGCGCGCAGCTCCTCGAGCTGCTCGCGCTGCTGCCACAGGGGCTCCGCGTACACCCCCTCGAAGAGCGTCTCGAGCGCCGGCTTCGCGGCGAAGGCCTCGGCCTCCTCCACGGCGCGCCGGACCCGCTCCCGCGCCTCGACCCGGAAGCCCTCGACCTCCTCCGGCGAGACCAGCTTCTTCCAGGAGAGGTAGCGCCCCAGCCGGAGGATCGGGTCCCGGGCCTTCCAGGCGTCGACCTCCTCGGCGCCGCGGTAGGCGCGCGGGTCGTCGGAGGTGGAGTGCCCTTCCACCCGGTAGGTCACGCACTCGAGGAGGGTCGGCCCCTGCCCGGCCGAGGCGCGCGCCCGGGCACGACGGGTGGCGGCGTGGACCGCGAGCAGGTCGTTGCCGTCGACCCGCTCCCCGTGGATCCCGTAGGCGATGGCCTTCTGGGCGATGGTCTCCGAGGCGGTCTGCAGCTCACGTGGGACGCTGATGGCCCAGCCGTTGTTCCGGCACACCATGAGCACCGGGATCTTGTGGACCCCGGCAAAGTTCGCGCCGGTGTGGAAGTCGTTGGCGCTCGTGGCCCCCTCGCCGAACCAGGTGAGGGCCACCATGTCGTCGCCGCGGATCCGGGCCGCCCACGCAGCCCCCACGGCCTGGGGAACCTGGGTCGCGATGGGCGCGCTGATCGACACGAAACGTCCCGCCGCCCAGGCCTCGTGGCAGGGCATCTGGTGCCCGAGCATCCGGTCGCCCGCGTTGCCGAGCAGGTCGCAGACGAAGGTGACGAGCGGCATCCCGCGGAACAGGGCGCCGGCGTGCTCCCGATAGGATGGGAAGAGCCAGTCCCGCTGTTCCATGCCGGCGACGGTGCCGAGCACCGTGGCCTCCTCGCCGATGGCCCCGATGTAGAAGGCGATGCGCCCCTGGCGCTGGAGCTGGACCATCCGCTCGTCCACCTCGCGGGAGAGCACCATCCAGCGGAAGAGGTCGACCGCCTGGTCGTCGGGGAGCGCCACGTCGGCCGGGTCGGCCGAGCCGTCGTCGCGGATCACCGACCGGAGCGGGAACTCCCGCTCCCAGCGCCCGTCCTCGATGTCCCGTACCCGTGGCATCGTCTCCCCCTCCGTCACGGCCGCGCCGGTGCCGCGCGCGTCTCGATGACGCCCTTCATGAAGAGCTCGCCCGCCCGGTAACTGGAACGCACGAGCGGCCCGCTCGCCACGTAGCGGAACCCCATGTTCCTGCCGGTGACCTCGTGGGCGGCGAAGGCCTCCGGGGTCACGAATTCGACGACGGGGAGGTGCCAGGCCGACGGCCGCAGGTACTGCCCCAGGGTCAGCACCTCGACCCCCGCCGCGCGCAGGTCGCGCATGGTCTCCTCGACCTCCGCCGAGGTCTCCCCCAGGCCAACCATGATGGAGGACTTGGTCACCACGCCGGGAAACTCCTGCTTCATCCGGGCCAGGACCGAGAGTGTCTGGTCGTAGCCGGCCCGTCCGTCCCGGACGTGCGGGGTGAGGCGCCGAACGGTCTCCACGTTGTTCGCGAAGACGTCGGGCGCCGCCCGGCCGACCGTCCGGACCGCCTCGACGTCCCCCTGGAAGTCGGGCGTCAATACCTCGACGAGGAGCCCCGGGATCTCCTTCAGCCGCAAGATGGCCTCGGCGAAATGGGCCGCGCCGCCGTCCGGGAGGTCGTCCCGGTCGACGCTCGTCACCACCACGTAGTCGAGGTTCAGCTTTCGGACCGCCTCCGCCATGTGGCGGGGCTCGTCCGGGTCGAGCGCCGGGGGGCGCGCGGCGGTCTTCACCTGGCAGAAGCGGCAGCCCCGGGTGCAGGTGTCCCCCATGAGCATGACCGTGGCGGTGCCGCCCCCCCAGCACTCGGCGACGTTCGGGCAGTGGGCCTCGGCACATACGGTGTGGAGATTCAGCCCGGACAGGGTATCCCGCACCCGGCCGTACCGCTCGCCGCCGGGCACCCCGACCCGCAACCATCCCGGCTTGCGCGCGTTGATGGGCAGGCCGGCGGGCATCACCGGAAGTCTCGTCGTGGGGTTGGCCATCGGGGCGCTTTCTATTCGCTGGGTTCCGCCGGTTCAAGGTGGCTTGCGTCGTACCCTGGAAGCGGAGTTCCCGTGGCCGCGGCCGACCCGGTGGGGTATGAAGGTGTCCCCATGACCGGCGACTCGTCGAGCCTGGAACCGGCCGACGGCACGGCGGCACGCGTGCTGATCGTCGACGACGACGCGGTGGTCCGCGACGCTCTCGGCATGGTCCTCGCCGAAGAGGGCTACGAGTGCCGGACGACCTCGGGAGCCGAGGAGGCGCTCGAGCTGGTCCGCGCCACCGAGCCCCACCTCGTCCTCAGCGACATGAAGATGCCCGGCAAGGACGGGCTCTGGCTCCTCGACCGGCTGCGCCGGGAGCGCCCCGACACCGCCGTGGTGATGCTCACGGCCTTCGGGGACACCGAGGCCGCGGTGGAGTGCCTTCGCCGGGGCGCCACCGACTACCTCCTCAAGCCGCCCAAGTCGAGCGACCTGCTGCGGGCCATCGAGCGCGCCCTCTCCCGGCGCAGGGACGAGCGGGCCCGCGAGCGCTACCGCTCGAGTCTCCAGCGGACCGTCAAGGAGAAGGCCGGCGATCTGCGCCGGGCCCTCGTCGAGGTGGAGGCTGCCTACCACAGCACCCTCTACGCCCTGGTGGCCGCCCTCGACGCGCGGGAACACGAGACCGGCGACCATTCCCAGCGGGTGGCGCGCTACACGCTCGCCCTGGCCGACCGTCTTGGCGTCCCGATGACCCAGCGCAACGACATCTTCCGCGGCGCCCTCCTGCACGACATCGGGAAGATCGGCGTCCCCGACGCCATCCTCCTGAAGCCCGGCCCGCTCGACCCGCGGGAATGGGAGGAGATGCGCAAGCACCCCCAGACCGGGTTCAACATCCTGAAGTCGATCGGCTTCCTCAAGGTGCCCGCCGAGATCGTGCTCTCCCACCAGGAGCGGTTCGACGGCTCCGGCTACCCCCGGGGGCTCGAGCGGGAGGCCATCCCGCTCGGGGCCCGGATCTTCGCGGTGGCCGACGCCCTCGACGCCATGGCCTCCGACCGGCCGTACCGGAAGAGCCTCGGGTTCGACCAGGCCATCCAGGAGATCACCCGCCAGTCGGGGACGCAGTTCGACCCGCAAGTCGTCGACGCGCTCCTCGCCATAGGCAAGCCGGGGATCGAGACCATCGCCCGGCTGGAGAGCCGCCCCCTGTGACGCCCCGAACCCCGCTCGTCGACCCCCAGGGCCGGCACATCGTCTACCTGCGCCTCTCCCTCACCGACCGCTGCAACTTTCGCTGCAGCTACTGCAGCCCGGGGCTCGAGACGGCGCACGGGGATGTCCTCGACCGGTCCGACATCCGGCGGATGGTCGGGATCTTCGCCGAGATGGGCATCCGCCGGGTGCGCCTCACCGGGGGCGAGCCCACGCTGCGCAAGGACATCGTCGAGATCGTCGCCGACCTGACCGCCACGCCCGGGATCGACGAGGTCGCCCTCACCACCAACGGCCACCGGCTGGAGGAACTCGCCGGGCCGCTTCGCCAGGCCGGCCTGCGACAGCTCAACGTCTCCTTCGATACCTTCGACGGCGACCGGCTGGAGCGGCTGTCCGGCCGGGCTGCCGACGTGGAGCGCATCCGGCGCGGCATCGCGGCCGCGGCCGCGGCCGGATTCCCCTCGCTCAAGGTGAACACGGTGGTGCTGCGCGACGTGAACGACGGCGAGCTCGGGGACCTGGCCCGCTTCGCCTGGCGCCACGGGGCCATCGCCCGGTACATCGAGCTCATGCCGTTCGGGGGTGGGACACCGGTGTCAGTGGCCGAGATGCAACGCCTCCTCGAGGAGCAGGGCGTGACCCTCGTGCCCGACGCCACCCGTGGATGGGGCCCGGCCCGGCACATGCGCGGCGCCTCCCTCGACGGCGACGTCCTTCGCCAAGGGCTCCTCGGCTTCATCGGGGCCATCACCGAGAACTTCTGCGGCGACTGCAACCGGGTCCGGGTGAGCGCCTCCGGGGCGTTGCGCGCCTGCCTGGGCGGCAGGGACGAGGTCCCGCTCGTGGGGCTCCTCCGGTCGGCCTCCGGCGAGGCGATCGAGGCGGCCATCCGCGAGGGGCTCTCCCGGAAGCGGGACCGGCACCACATGGAGGACGAGTCGTTCGAGACCATGGTTCGGATCGGCGGTTGACGGTGGCGCCCCGCCCGGGGCCCCGTTAGGGGACCGCTTCCCGGGCACATCCGGGCGGAGGTCACCCACATGAACGGAAGGCTTTCCCTCCTCGTCGCGCTCCTCGGGCTCACCGGAACCGCACTGGCCGCGGACCCTTACCAGGACGCGACGATGGACCAGGTCGAGAAGTGGATCGCGGCGAAGGACGTCGTCGTCTACGACGTCAATCCCGACGAGGTCTACGCGAAGAACCACCTGCCCGGCGCACGCTTCCTGACCGGCAAGAAGTGGACGGCTTCCTTGCCCACCGACAAGGGTGCGCGGCTCGTCTTCTACTGCTCCAACCCCAGATGAACGGCCAGCCACTCGGCCGCCCGTGAGGCGGCCAAGCTCGGTCACGTCAACGTCTGGGTGATGCCCGACGGCATCCAGGGATGGCTCAAGGCCGGAAAGCCGGTCGAGGCCGGGGCCCCGAAGGGTTGACCGCCCCGGCGCTCAGTGGGTGACGGCCGGGGGGGGCGCGATGGGCCGCCCCTCTGCATCGACGCTCGAGGGATCGCCCTTGCAGGCGAGATCCTTCAGGTGCGTGTGGATCTTCATGGAGCAGAACTTCGGGCCGCACATGGAGCAGAACTCCGCCGTCTTGAAGGCCTCGTGCGGAAGCGTCTCGTCGTGCATCGTCCGGGCCGTGTCCGGGTCGAGCGAGAGCGCGAACTGCTGCTTCCAGTCGAAGGCGTAGCGGGCCCGGGAGAGCGCGTCGTCCCGGTCGCGGGCACCCGGCCGATGGCGGGCCACGTCGGCCGCGTGGGCCGCGATCTTGTAGGCCACGATCCCCTGCCGGACGTCGTCGGCATCGGGGAGCCCCAGGTGCTCGCGGGGCGTGACGTAGCAGAGCATGGCGGCGCCATGCTGGGCCGCCACGGTGGCGCCGATGGCGCTCGTGATGTGGTCGTAGCCGGGGGCGATGTCGGTGACGAGCGGCCCGAGGACGTAGAACGGCGCCTCGTCGCAGAGTTCCCGCTCCTTCTCCATGTTCATCGGGATCTGGTCCAAGGGGACGTGACCCGGGCCCTCCACCATGACCTGGACGTCGTGCGCCCAGGCGCGGCGGGTGAGGTCTCCGAGCACCTTCAGTTCCGCGAACTGGGCCTCGTCCGACGCGTCGGCGAGGCAGCCGGGGCGCAGCCCGTCTCCGAGGGAGAAGGCCACGTCGTAGCGCTTGAAGATCTCGCAGATGGCGTCGAAGTGGGTGAAGAGCGGGTTCTCGGCCCCGTTGGCGAGCATCCACTGGGCCATGAGCGCCCCGCCCCGGGAGACGATCCCGGTCACCCGCTTGGCGGCCAGCGGGATGAAGTCGCGCAGCAGGCCGGCGTGGATGGTCATGTAGTCGACGCCCTGCCGGGCCTGCGACTCGATGATCTGGAGGAGGAGTTCGGGGGTGAGTTCCGCCACGTCGTTCACGTGGGCCATGGCCTCGTAGATGGGCACCGTCCCCACCGGAAGCGGGCTGTGGCGGAGGATGGCCTCGCGGATCTGCGGGATGTCACCACCGGTGGAGAGATCCATCACCGTGTCGGCGCCGTACTTCAGGCAGATGCGCAGCTTCTCGAGCTCCCCCTCGATGTCGCTCACCACCGCGCTGTTGCCGATGTTCGCGTTGATCTTGCAGGTGGCGCCGATGCCGATGGCGATGGGGTCGAGCTCCGGGTGGGCCACGTTGGCCGGGATGATCATCCGCCCCCGGGCGACCTCGGCGCGGATGAACTCGGGATCGAGCTTCTCCCGCCCGGCCACGTGCACCATCTCCTCGGTGACCACACCCTTCCGGGCGAAGTGCATCTGCGAGACGTTGGCCTGCCCACGGCGCTTGTTGACCCAATCGGACCGCATTCTTCGACCACCTCCGCGAACGAGGGGACGCGAACGTAGACCCCGGCCTGACCGAAGTCAAACCCTCGCCGACGCGTGAATTGGCGCTTACTTCCGCAGCGCGCGGAAGGCGTCGCGCCCGGCGTAGCGGGCCGTCTTCCCGAGCTCCTCCTCGATGCGGAGGAGCTGGTTGTACTTGGCGACGCGGTCGGTGCGGGAGGCCGAGCCGGTCTTGATCTGGCCGCAGTCGCAGGCGACCGCGAGGTCCGCGATGGTGGTGTCCTCGGTCTCGCCGGAGCGGTGGCTCATCACGCTCGTGTAGCCGGCACGGTGGGCCATGCGGACCGCCTCGAGCGTCTCGGTGAGCGAGCCGATCTGGTTCACCTTCACCAGGATGGAGTTGGCGATCCCGCCGCTGATGCCACGGGCGAGCCGCTCCACGTTGGTGACGAAGAGGTCGTCGCCCACGAGCTGGATCTTATCGCCCAGCCGCTCGGTGACGAGCTTCCAGCCCTTCCAGTCGTCCTGGTCGAATCCGTCTTCGATGGAGACGATGGGGTACTTGGCGCAGAGCTCGGCGTACCACTCCACGAGCCCGGCGGCGTCGAAGGTGCGCCCCTCCCCCTTCAGCGTGTACTTGCCGGTCTTCTTGTCGAAGAACTCGGAGGAGGCCACGTCGAGGGCGAAGGCCACGTCCTTGCCGGCCTTGAGCCCGGTAAGCTTGACCGCCTCCATGATGACGGCGAGCGCCTCCTCGTTGGAGGCGAGGCTGGGCGCGTAGCCGCCCTCGTCGCCCACGCCGGTCGAGGCCCCCTTCCCCTTCAGGACCTTCTTCAGGGCGTGGAACACCTCGGCGCCGTAACGAAGCCCCTCCGAGAACGAGGGCGCGCCGAGCGGGACGACCATGAACTCCTGGACGTCGACGTTGGAGTCGGCGTGGGCGCCGCCGTTCAGGATGTTCATGAGCGGGACCGGAAGCGTCCGGGCGTTGGCACCGCCCACGTACCGGTAGAGGGGCAGCTCGTGCGAGAGGGAGGCGGCGCGGGCCGCGGCGAGCGACACGCCGAGGACGGCGTTGGCGCCCAGCTTGGCCTTGGTCTTCGTCCCGTCGAGCGCGATCATCCGGGCGTCGAGGGCGGCCTGGTCAGAGGCGTCCATGCCCACGACGGCCGGGCCGATGACGTTCATGACGTTCTGGACGGCCTTGCGGACCCCCTTGCCCAGGTAGCGCTTCTTGTCTCCGTCCCGGAGCTCGAGCGCCTCGTGCTCGCCGGTGGAGGCTCCGGACGGAACGGCTGCCCGGCCCAGGTGGCCGCTCGCCACGGCGACCTCGACCTCCACGGTGGGGTTGCCGCGGGAATCGAGGATCTCGCGGGCTGCGACATTGATGATCTCGGTCATGGGATGACTATTTGCCCGCTCGATCACCTGCGCGTCAACCCTTCTTCGCGAACGGGCCCCGACGAGCCGCTTGACCGTCCGGCCCCGGGCGGCGTAAGCGGATCTCTCACCCGGGAGGTCTTCATGGCGCGGCTGCTCGAGGGCAAGGTGGCGGTGGTCACGGGAGCAGGGGCCGGCATCGGCCGGGCCCACGCGCTGGCGCTCGCCCACGCGGGGGCGAAGGTGGTGGTGAACGACCTGGGGACCGACCGGCACGGCGCCGGCCGTGGAGGCCAGGCCGCCGACCTCGTGGCGGCCGAGATCCAGGCACAGGGCGGCGAGGCCGTCGCCAACCACGACACCGTGGCCACCCGGGAGGGGGTCGACGGGATCCTCTGGGCGGCCCAGTCCAAGTTCGGCCGGGTCGACGTCTGGGTGAACAACGCCGGCATCCTCCGGGACCGCACCCTCCTCAACCTCACCGACGAGGACTTCGACCGGGTCCTGGAGGTCCACCTGCGGGGCACGTTCCTCGGGACGCAGGTCGCAGCCCGGGCCATGCGCGTTCAGGGGCAGGGAGGTCGGATCGTCAACACCTCCAGCCTCTCCGGCCTGCTCGGCAACTTCGGCCAGGGGAACTACGGTGCGGCCAAGGCCGGGATCTACGGCCTCACCCGGGTGGCTGCCCTCGAGCTCGAGCGGTTCGGGATCGCCGTGAACGCCATCGCGCCGGTGGCCATCACCCGCATGACGAACGACCTCAAGATGTTCGCCGGGTCCACCGAGGCCGACATGGGGCCCCAGCACATCGCACCGGCTGCGGTCTTCCTGGCGAGCCCGCTCGCCGACGGGATCACCGGCCAGGTGCTCGGCGTCCAGGGGAGCAAGATCTTCCTCTACCGGATGGAGACCACGGACGGCGTGGAGAAGGATGCCGCGAAGGGCCCGTGGACGCCGGAGGAGATCCAGGCGTCCTGGGCGAAGATCTCGGCGTAGCCGGGGTCTACCCGTAATCGATGATGATCACGCCCCCGCTGCCGGGCGGCGTCTCCGGCGGCTTCTCCTCCTCGGAGGGAGAAACCGGATCGGGAGCCGGGATGTGGACGCCGGTGCGCTCGTCGCGGCCGCGCTCCCGCTCGCGACGCCGGATCTCCTCGATCACGAACGCGTCCAGCATGTCCGATCCGGTAACACGCGCGGATCCCGGGGGCAAGCCGCCCGGTCAGCGTCCCTTTTCGGCCCGCCCCTTGAAGGCCTCGAGGGTCTTCGGGAGTTGAACCTTGGTGAGCTCGTCGCTCACCCGGTCGACGATGGCCTGGGGCACGAGGGGCGGCTTCGAGACCTGGACCTCCACCGTGTACCGGGCGAGCGTCTTCCCGGCGTGGTTCGAGAGCTCCCAGGCCCCGTTCGAGACCTTCATCATGTCGCCCTTCAGGAGCGACCAGGTCATCTTGTTCGGCGCCTGCTCGAGGTGGCGGAGCACGTACTTGATGGTCTTCACGCCCAGATCCACCTCGTACTCGACGTCCTTCACACCCTTGTCGTCGTGGACCACCCGGCAGCGCTTCACCCCGGGCACGAACCCCGGGTAGGCCGGGTAGTCGGCGATCACCTTCCAGAACGCCTCGATCGGGACGCTCACCACCATCTCCTTCGAAACCTTGGACGCCATCGCGTTTCCTCTCCCCGGCCGGTTACCAGCCGTAGTTGGGCTTGTGCTGGAAGTGGTGCTCGGTCTCGATGTAGCGGACGGTGCCGGTGCGGCTGCGCATGACCACGGAGTGGGTCCGCGCCCCGTCGCCGGTGAAGCGGACCCCCTTCAGGAAGTCGCCGTTGGTGACCCCGGTGGCGGCGAACATGACGTCGCCGCGGGCCAGCTCGTCGATGCGGAACACCTTCTCGACGTCGTCGATCCCCATGGCCCGGGCCCGATCCCGCTCCCCGTCGTTCCGGTAGCGGAGCTTGCCCTGCATGTCGCCCCCCATGCAACGAAGCGCCGCGGCGCTGACGACCCCCTCGGGCGCCCCGCCGATCCCGATGAGCATGTCGATTCCGGTGTCGGGCAGGCAGGTGTTGATGGCCGCCGAGACGTCGCCGTCACTGATGAGCCGGATCCGCGCCCCGGACTCCCGGACCTCCCGGATGAGCCGTTCGTGGCGCGGGCGGTCGAGGATCACCACGGTGAGGTCCTCGACGTACTTGCCGAGCGCGTCGGCCACGGCCCTCAGGTTCTCCCGCGCCGGCCGGGTGAGGTCGACCACACCGCGCGCCTCGGGCCCCACGGCGATCTTCTCCATGTAGGTATCGGGGGCGCGCAGCAGGGAGCCCTTCGGCCCCATGGCGATGACGCTCACGGCGTTCGCGGCCCCGGTGGCGCAGAGGTTGGTGCCCTCCAGGGGGTCGACGGCGATCTCGATCTCCATCGCGCCCGGGGGCGCCCGGCCCACCCGCTCGCCGATGTAGAGCATGGGGGCCTCGTCCATCTCCCCCTCGCCGATGACCACCTCTCCGGCGACGTCCATGTCGTTGAAGGCACCGCGCATGGCCTCGGTCGCGGCGTGATCGGCGCCGTGGTGGTCGCCGCGTCCCATGAGCCGGGCGGAGGCCAGGGCAGCCGCCTCGGTGATGCGCACCCCTTCGAGCGCCAGGTTGCGATCCACGTTTCCTCCCTCGGTGCTAGGACGCGTCCTCTCCGACCTTCATCCGCATCAGGAAATCCTCGGGCAGGCGCCGGATCCGCCCCGTCGCGTCCACGCAGGCGTGCACGGTGAAACCGGTGGCGAGCAGGTCCGGTCCGCGCCGGATCTCGTAGGTGAAACGGGCCGACGCCCGGCGCGCCTGCGCGAGGCTCGTCTCCACGACGACGAGGTCGTCGTAACGCGCCGGCGAGCGATAGCTCACGCCGGCCTCCGCCACCGGCAGCACGAGCTTCTCCCTCGCCTCGAACGCCGAGTACGAGAGCCCCTTCGCCCGCAGGAACTCGGTGCGCCCGGCCTCGAACCAGCGGAGGTAGTTGGCGTAGTACACGACCCCCATCTGGTCGGTGTCGCCGTAGATCACCCGGAGTTCGCAGCGCACCATGGAACTAGACCTGCTCGATGCGGATGAGCCGGGTGGGCGCCGCGGTGGTCTCGTAGGCGTCGATCTCCCGGATGGCCGCTTTCAGATCCGCCTCGCGCGCCTGGTGGGTGACGATGACGAGCGCCACCGGCGCTCCCTCCTCCTCGTGCTCGCGCTGCTGGACGGCGGCGATGGAGATCCCGCGCCCCGCCAGCGTGGCGGCGATGCGCGCCAGCACGCCGGGCGTGTCCTTCACCGAGAAGCACAGGTAGTAGGCGGTGCGGATCTCGGCGTGCGAGCGGAGCCGGACCGTGGATGTGGCGGGGGGCAGCGGGACGCGGCCGGGGCTTCCGGACAGCAGGTTCCGGGAGAGGTCGATGATGTCGGCGACCACCGCGCTGCCGGTGGGCATGGCGCCGGCGCCCTGCCCGAAGAGCAACGTGGGGCCGAGCGCCTCCGAGTGCAGGAGCACCGCGTTCATCGCCCCTCGGACACCGGCCAGCATGGAGTCCCGCGGGATGAAGGCGGGGTGGACCCGGGCCTCGATGAGCCCCCCGGCGTCCCCGCCGTTCGGACCGGATCGCCGGGCGACGGCGAGGAGCTTCAACGCGTAGCCGAACTCCTTCGCCCAGGCGAAGTCCTCGGGGAGGAGCCCCATGATCCCCTCCGTGAGCACGTCCTGGGGCGCCACGCGGGCGCCGAAAGCCAGCTGGGCGAGCAGGCAGAGCTTCTGTGCGGCGTCTCCGCCGGAGACGTCGAGCGTGGGGTCGGCCTCGGCGTAGCCGAGCCGCTGCGCCTCGGCGAGTGCGGTGGCGAGGGGCTCGCCCTTCTCGGCCATGGAGGTGAGGATGTAGTTGGTCGTTCCGTTCACGATGCCGTGGATGGCCTGGATGCGGTCGGAGGCGAGCGCCTCGCGCAGCGTCCGGATGACCGGGACCCCTCCGGCGACGGCGCCCTCGTAGTAGACGTCGACGCCCTTCTCCTCCGCGAGGCGAAAGATCTCCTCGCCGTGGAATGCGAGGAGCGCCTTGTTGGCGGTGACGACGTGCTTCCCCGCCGCGAGCGCCGCGAGCACCAGGCTGCGCGCCTCGGTCGTCCCGCCGACGAGCTCGACCACCACCTGGACCGTCGGGTCCGCGACGAGGTCCTGGTAACGGGTGGTGAGGAGCGACCGGTCGAGGTCGACCATGCGCTCCTTCTCCGGATCCCGCACCGCCACACGCCGGACGACGATGCGCGCCCCGAGCCGCGCCTCGATCTCCCGGGCATGGCTGCGAAGGATGGAGATCACGCCGCCGCCCACGGTGCCGAACCCTGCGATGCCGATGCCAACCTCTCTCATCTCGATGTCCTCTCCGTCCGGTACGAGGCGAGCTCCGCCTGGACCTGGGGAATCCTGCGCCCGTTCACGACCGCGAAGGTCTCGATCCGGACCGGGCCCACGCCCGGTGCGTAGGTGGTCTCGAGGAGCATCTCCGCGTCCTCGGCCGCCCGGGTCCGGGCGCGCACCAGGACGCAGCCCGCAAAGGTACCCGCCGGGACGGTGGTCGTGAGGCCGGTGGCGGCGATCTGGTAGCGCTCGGTGGAGGTCTCGCTCACCACCGAGGACCAGGACCGGTCGGCGTCGAACGGGGCGCAGAGCACCCGGCGGACCCTGTCCTGGACGCACCCGTGTGCCACCTTGAGCGCTCCGCGCGCGTCGTCGACGAAGTAGCCCTCCGCGTCCCGGGAGACGATCCGGACGGTGCGGCGCTTCGTCCCACCCTGCCCCGCCTGCGGGGACCGGTCGATCCAGGTCCACTCGTTCCCGACCGCGAGCGGGAAGTAGGCGGTGGGGTCTCCCGCGGAGGAAGCGGCCGGCGTGGCGCGTGGCGCCGCCGGGGAGGCGTCCGTGGGAGCGTGGGCGCAGGCCGCGAGCGCGGCCAGGAGCAGGGGGGCGGTTCTCCGATGCACGGCGCGCATCTTACCCTCAAAGTCGCGCCCCGACGCGCCGCTCACCGCGCCCCGCCCACGGTGCGGCCTGCCCCCTGCCCCGAGGCGCGGCGGCGGCGGGCATCCCGCAGGGCTTCCCGGGCCGCCTCCGACACGAGCGGGTCGGGATGACCGGCGGCCAGGGTGTCGAGGTAGGCCTCGGCCTCCGGGCCGCCGATGTCCCCGATGGCCCGGACCATCTCGGCGACGAAAGGACCCTCCCTTCGCCGCGAGAGCGCGATGATCGGCCCGACTCCCCGCGGGTCGCCGATCTGCGCCAGGGCGCCCACCGCACGGTCTGCCACGTCCGGATCGGGGTCCTGGAGGCGGGCCACGAGTCCGGGCACCGCCGCCGGATTCTTCCGGTCGGCGAGGACCCCGACCGCGAGTTCCCGCAGCCTCGGATCGCTCGCCTCCAGGTCGCGGATGACCTCGGCGTCCGGCTTGCGGGCCTCCGCCAGCGCGAGGGCGAGCGCGCTCGCTGCCCGCGACGCGCCCCCCTGGATGGCGCGCCGGAACGAGGCCGCCCGCGCCTCGCCGGGCGCCACCTGTTCGGTGGCTCGGACCGTCTCCGAGACCGGGTCGGCGTCGTCTCCAGGCATGACGTCCATGCGCAGGAGCACCTCGACCTGGGCGCCGCCACCCTTCGGGCCGACCCGCGCGTCCAGGAGGGAGACGAGACCGCGGCACCGGTTCGCCCCCTTTCGCACCTCGCCGGAGGGAACCTCGAAGCCGGAGGTGCGCGCGAAGGCATCGACGGCGATGCGCCGCAGGTCCTCGCGATCGATCCCGGTCGCGTCCATCCGGAACGGGCCGGGATCCTCCTCGACGGTGACGCCGGTGACGACGCAGGGCTCTGCCGCCTTCCGGCAGCCCGCAACGCCGAGCGCCATCGCCACCGCCAGGAGCCATGCGACGGTGCGCATCGACCGTGCCCGGACCTCCGCTGGAACCGCTAGCTGCCCTCGTTCGATCCGGAAGGCGGAGCGTCGCCGGACGGGGGCGCGGGCGCAGGTGCGCTCGCCTCCCCACCCTCGGGCGCCGGCGAACCGTCGGGACGCCGTTCGCCCCGTCCACGCCCACCGCGCCTGCGGCGACGGCGCCTGCGACGCCGACCCTCTCCTGCCGGACCCTCGCGGGCAGCCTCCCCCGGCGCACCGTCGGCCTTTGCGCCCTCGGTGGGAGGACCCTCGGGAGAACCGTCGTCGTCGTCTCCGTCGTCGTCGTCGCCCTCGTCGTCGTCGCTCTCGGGGCCGGTGGACGAAGGAGGAGCCTCCACGCGAACCAGCGCGAGCGAAGCCGGGACGGCGGACTGCTCCCCTCCCTCCTCCGGCCGCGACACCTCCACGGGCGCAGCGCCTTCCTCTGGCACGGCGGCGGGCTCGGGGCGGGGCCTGCGCTCCTCGCGCCGATCCCGTCCGCGATCGTCCCGCTCCTCCCGACCCTCCCGGCCGTCCCGCCGGTCCCTCTCCTCGCGCCGGGCCTTGCGCGCGACCTCGTCGCGCTGCGCCGCCTCGGTGGCGGTGGCCAGGAAGTCCTCATCGGCCTCCGGGATCTCCACGATCCGGCAACCGACGCCGGCGTCGGCGAAGGCCTCCGCGAAGGCCTCGCCAGCGATGAGCAGGACGGGCAACTGCCCGGCCGCCGTGGCTTCGCTGCGGGCCTCGCGCTGGGCCTCACCCGACGTCACGAGCATGCCGATCTGGGCCCCGTAGTGGCCGAGGTCGCGCCGCACGTCGGCGACGTCCCGGCGACCCACGTCGGCGCCACCGCGAAGGACGCGGATGGCGTGCCGGATCTCGACGAGCCCCATGCGACGGCGCGCCGTGAAGACCACGCTGTCCCGTCCACGCTTCGCGACCTTGACCTCCTTGAGGCCGCTCTTCTCGAGCAGGCGGGCGACCAGGTATTCGACCGTGGCACCGTCGCACTCCAGCAGGCGACGCCGCAGCGCGGCCAGGGCCGCGCGCCGCATCTCGGCGGGGCTCGTGGAGGTGCGGGCCGCCACGACGGGCGCCGGACGGTCGCCCGGCTCGGGGGTAGCCCCCAGCGCGACCGTATCCCCGTCGATGGTGAAGAGTGCCTTGCGACCGGCCGACTCGCGCCGCCGGTTGTCCTCGCGGAGCGCGGCCGCGAGCGATCCAGCGTCGCGGACGAAGGCGTCGGGCATGAGCATGCGCTCCGCCCCCAGCGACGCCAGCTCGCGGAGGGTGAGCGGCCGCTCGGCACCCGAGAGGATCTCGTAGGCCACCTCGGCCGGCGGCGGGAAGCGGCGGTGCTTGTCGTCCCCCCCCTCCTCCCGGCGACGCCCACGCGCTGCGTCCCGACCCGACGAGCGGGCCAGCTCGCGCGCAGGGATGGGGTGACGCTCCCGGGGGCGATAGGGCGGTTCATCGGCCGGCGGAACCTCGACCAGGTTCTCGAGCCCAGCTGGGTCTTCGGGCAGGCCCCACTCCTCCATCGCGAAGGTCCCGTGCTGGATCACCACGATGGCCCGGTCCGGCCGCGGCAACTTGCAGTGCGCGGCCAGCTGGTCGGCCATCGTGTCCTCGGGAATCTTGCCGACGTGGTCGAGCAGGTTCTCGCGGATCGCGATCTCGGCGATCTTCCGGAAGTGGAGTGGCTTGCCTTCCCGCTTCAGCACCTCGACGGCTGCTTCGGTGAAGGTCATGAAAGTCTCAGGATTCCTTGCAGATTTCGCGGCGGATGTCGCCGCGGGCAGTTCTTCATCTTGTGTCGCGGTAAGTCCCCTGTCAACGTGGAATTCCTCCGGATCACCGGAGACTTCGACGCTCTGGAGGTACGCGGCAGGTGGTTCGCATCCGCATCGGCGAGGGGTGGGAGTCGGACCCCGGGGTCAGGGCCGGCCTTCGGGCCGGGTCATCCGGGCCCCGGCGGGACGCGATCCGCTCGATCGTCGACGTGGTCGCGGTGGAGGTCGACGGGGTCGACATCGGTGCGGGGCGGACCGAGGGCCCTGTGGCCGAGGGGGTGCTCGGACTCCTCCGGGCCGTCGGACGGCTCGCCTCGGGCGGGGAGCACGCCTCCGTGCCTTTCGACGACGGGGCCGTGGAGCTCCTGCTCCACCGGCGAGGTGGACAGGCGCTCCTCTCGGTGGCCACGCTGGCCCGGCCCGCCCGCCTCCTCGCCCACGACGTGGAGATCGACCTCCCGCGCCTCGCCGAGGCGGCCCGGGCCGCAGCCCTCACCTTCTGCGACCGCGTTGCCGAGATCGCCCCGAGCGCACGGGCGCTGCCGGAGCTCCGCGCCCTCCTCGCGGCCGCAACGCGGGCCCCTGCCGTGGCCGAGGCGTCCCGGCCGGCAGTCCCCGGCACCCGTTCCCGGCGGACCCGACGCCGTCCCCGGGACGCCTCCTGCAGCTTCGAGCTCCACGACGAGGAGGGTCGTCTCTCGACCTTCCGGGGGCCTGGCGCGGACCTGGCCTCGCTCCTCGTCCAGGGGCGCGTCGCGTTCCGCTCCCCGACCGGCGAGGAGTTCCTCGCCATCACCGGCTCCCCGTACCTCCTGTTCCGCGACCTGTGCGCCGCCGCGTCCCGCCTGGCCGCGGCACCCGGAGCACCGCTCTCCTTCGACCTGGCGCGCCCTGGCCGGAGCGCGACCGCACGGGTCCTCGCCGCCGGTGACACGGTCTCCGTCGATGGGGGCGAACCCGTCCGCTGCGACCCGCTCGCCTTCGCCCAGGCCATCGTCGAGGGTGCGGCCGACTTCTGCTCGGTGGTCCGGGGCCGGGCCCGGCGCCAGGCGCATAACGCGCTCCTCGTCGATCTGGAACAGTCGGCCTCCTCCTGCCTCACCCACGTGCTGGAGCTGCGGGAAGGGGACCGGGCGTCCGCCTCCCGGCGTAGGATTCGGGTGCGCCGGGAGCCCCGTGCCTCGCCGACGCCCCTCGCCCCGGGACGGCTGCGCCGGGTCTCCTTCCGCCCGACCACCTCGTCCGAGGTCGGCCCGCCCGCGCGCGACGGGCTCTTCCTCCTCCCCGGCGTGCTCGTGGCCTGCGGGCGCGATCGGACCGTCGGGCTCGATCCTGCCGGGGGGGAGGAGCGCTGGATCGCGCCCGGGGCCTCCCAGGCGGCGGCTTCCGGGGGGCGGGTGGCGCTCCTCCGCGGAGACGCGCTCGAAATGCGGGACGCGGCGACCGGCTCCGTCCTCTGGTCCCGTCCACCGCCTCCCGACGTCGGCACCCGGAGCACGCTCGTCCTCGATCCCGTCGGCCACATCCTCGTCGCCTCCGGCGGCTCGGTCCACGCGTTCGACGCCGCGGGTGGGCAGCCGGCCTGGTCGTTCGCCTCGCCCGGTGCCGCCCGGGTGCGCCTCCTGCCGCTCGGGACGCTGCTCGTCGTGGCCGCCGACGGGGGCATGGTCCACGCCCTCGATCCGGACGGGCGCGTCGCCTGGCGCCTCCGGGGCGCCGGTCCTCTCGCCACCCCTCCGGTGGGCACGGCGCGATCCTGCCTGCTCGCCTTCCGCACCCCCACCGGAGCGACCCTGGCCTCCGTCGACCCGTCCACCGGGACGCGCTGCTTCGAGAGCTCACTCGACTTCACGCCGGACGGCCCACCGCTCCGTGCAGCCGGACGGATCGTCATCGCCGGCCGGGTCGCGGGCGACGGGGTCGTCGCGGCGATCGAGGAGGACGGCGCGCATGCCTGGACCGAGCCCTCGCCCACGGGAGTCGTCCCGGCACTCGCGCCCCGCCCCGGTGGGCTGCTCGCGAAGGGGCCCGACGGGACCTGCGCGGCGCTCGATCGCGAGGGGCGGACCCTCTGGATCCGCTCCGCCGCCGGACGCCCCTCCCCTCCCGGAAACCTGCCCCCGGTCGCCGTTCGAGGCCTCGTGCTCGTGGCCGCCGAGGAGGTGGAGTGGCTCGACGGCGCGACGGGTCAGCCGGTGGGGCGCGTCCCGGCGCACGCCCCGGCGCAGCTGGCCGTCGGCGACGACCTCGCGACCTGGACGCTCGACGGGGACGGGCTCCTCGCCGGCGCCCGCGTCCGCGGCCACCTCGCCGAGGTCGGGCCGCCTCCGCCCTCCCCTCCCTAGACGCCGAGGAAGAGCCGCCGACCGAAGTTCGCCGCCACCCTCGCCGCGAAGATGCGCTGGGCCGCGGTCTCGATGTCGTACGGGACGCGCACGTACTCGACGGTCCGCTCGTCGGTGTCGTGCACGACGAAGCAGGCCCGGTTGTCGTAGTCGCGCGGCTGCCCAACCGCACCCACGGTGACGACGTACTTGTAGCCGGGGCGCAGCCGGAACTTCCGCCCCGAGACCTCGACCACGTCGCTCCCCGCCTGCAGGGCGAAGACCTTGGTGAGGTGCGAGTGGCCGATGAAGGTCACGCGCGGAAGCGACTCGACCACCGGGATGAGCTCGGCCGCCTGCTCGCTCGCCAGGATGTAGTCGTAGGCCTCCGGCTTGAGCGGCGAACCGTGGCTGAACCCCACCTCGTCGATCCGGTGCGCGTAGGGAAGCCCGACGAGCCAGTCCCGGTGCTCGGGGTGCAGCACGCCGGCGGTCCAGTCGAGCGCGTGCCGGGCCGCGTCGTAGTAGAACGCGTAGTCCATCCGGCCGGTCACCGCCGCGTCGTGGTTCCCGAGAAGCGCCACGCCGGTGAGGCGCCGGAGCACCTCGCAGCACTCGTTGGGGCTCGCGCCGTAGCCAACCACGTCGCCCAGCGACGCCACCAGGTCGACGCCGCGCCCGGCGATCGCCCGCTCCACCTCGGTCAGGGCCTCGAGGTTGGCGTGGACGTCGCTGAGGACGGCGATGCGCATCGGTCAGGGGATGGCGGAGACCGGAAGGACGTCGACGTCGAGATCGTCGAAATGGGAGAGGCGGCGGAACTCGGCGTACCGGGACCGGATCTCCTCCGGTCCCAGGTCGCGGAGCCGGTCG
The DNA here is from genome assembly GCA_903904005.1 of uncultured Anaeromyxobacter sp. Taxonomy (GTDB): domain Bacteria; phylum Myxococcota; class Myxococcia; order Myxococcales; family Anaeromyxobacteraceae; genus CAIOAK01. The sequence goes on along the minus strand of CAIVAR010000034.1, from coordinate 26,884 downwards.
AGGCTGAAGCGCTCCACGGCGAAGCTCGCGAGCACGCTCCCCACCACGATGGCGCGCCGCATGGCGGCCGGCTCGAGCGACCCGGAGCGGGCCAGGTAGCCCATGAACCCGCCCGCGAAGCTGTCGCCGGCGCCGGTGGGATCGAAGAGCTCGGCGAGCGGGTACGCGGAGCTCGCGAAGACCTCCGCCCCGGAGAAGAAGAGCGCGCCGTACTCCCCGCGCTTCACCACCACCGCGCGGGGCCCGAGCGAGAGGATGGCCCGTGCCGCCTTGACGACGTTGTGCTCGCCCGCCAGCTGCCGCGCCTCGGCGTCGTTCACGAAGAGGAGGTCCACGCGGCGCAGCACCTCGAGGAGCTGCTTGCGCTTCGAGGTGATCCAGAAGTTCATCGTGTCGGCGGCGACGATCCGCGGCGCGCGGATCTGGTCGAGCACCCGGACCTGGAGCTCCGGGTCGATGTTGCCGAGGAAGACGTGGCTCGAGTCGCGGAAGCGCTCGGGCAGGTCGGGCCGGAAGTCGGCGAAGACGTTGAGCTGCGTGTCGAGCGTGTGGGCCTGGTTGAGGTCGAACTCGTAGCGTCCGGACCACCGGAAGGTCCGCCCCGGTCGCCGCTCCAGCCCCGAGACGTCGACGCCGCGCCCGCGCAGGAAGTCCACGTGGACCTCGGGGAAATCCTCCCCGACCACCGCCACGACCCGGACCGGCGCGAAGAAGCTCGCCGCGGTCGAGAAGTACGTCGCCGACCCGCCCAGCACGTCCTCGCGGACGCCGAAGGGCGTCTGGAGAGAATCGAGCGCCACCGAACCCACCGCGAGTAGAGCCATGGTGCGGTGCTCTACCCCGCGGAACCATTCTCGGTCAACGGTGGCGTGGAACCTCCGGCACGCCGCCGCGGGTCGCCCGGTCCGCCCTCGGCGGCCAGCTGGCCGCAGGCGGCCGCGATGTCGCTGCCCCGGTTCCGCCGGACCACGGCGGTCACGTTGGCCGAGAGGAGGATGTCCCGGAAGGCCTCGACCCTCCCGGGGGCCGGGGCCCGGAAGCCCAGCCCGGGGTTCTCGTTGTACGGGATGAGGTTCACCTTGGCCGGGATCCCCTTCACCATCCGGGAGAGCCGGATGGCATCCGCATCGGCGTCGTTCACCCCGCCGAGCATCACGTACTCGAAGGTGATGCGCCGCCCCTTCTTCATGGGGAACTCGCGGCAGGCGGCCAGGAGCTCCCGCAGCGGCCAGCGCCGGTTCAGGGGCATGAGGGCGGTGCGGACCTCGTCGGTGGTGGCGTTGAGCGAGACCGCCAGCTTCACGTCGGTCTCCTCCCCGAAGCGGCGCATCTCCGGCACGATCCCGGAGGTGGAGACGGTCACGTGCCGGTTGGAGAAGTTGGGACCGTCCTCGGCGAGGAGCACGTCGAGGGCCGCCTTCACGGCATCGAAGTTGTGGAGGGGCTCCCCCATTCCCATGAAGACCAGGTTGGTGAGCGGCCGCGGGGCCGCGCCCTCCCCGAGCTCGACGAGCCGCCGGTTGGCGCGGGAGACCTGGTCGACGATCTCCCCGGAGGAGAGGTTTCGCGACAGCCCCATCGTTCCGGTCATGCAGAAGGTGCAGCCCACCGCGCAGCCCGCCTGGGTGGAGACGCAGAGGGTCTTGCGCCCGGGCTCGGGCATGTAGACCGACTCGATGAGCTTCCCGTCGTGGGTGCGCCACGTCCACTTGATCGTCCCATCGGTGGACCGCCGCTCCTCGGCCCGCTCGAGCGCCGCGAGGGAGGTCTCGGCGGCGAGCCGCGCCCGGAGGGTCGCCGGCAAGTCGCTCATCTCGTCGAGCGAGGCGGCGCCCTTCTGGTGCAGCCAGCGGAAGAGCTGCCGGGCCCGGTAGGGCTTCTCGCCCAGGCGGGCGAGGAGGCGATCGATCTCCGCCCGCGGCAGGGAGCGGAGGTCGGGCACCTTGCCCGGGTCCAAGCTCAGGCCCCCTCGGCCACGACGGCGACCGGCTCCCGGCGGGCGATCTCCACCCGGGTCACCCGGCGCTCGTCGGCGCCGCGCACGGTGAATCGGAACCCGTCGTGGTCGACGTGGGCGCCCACCGGCGGCACCCGTCCGGCGGTGGCGGTGACGAACCCGCCCAGCGTCTCGTAGTCCCCCTCGTCCGGGAAGCGGAGAACGCCCCGCGCCCCGGGCTCGACGCCCGACTCGCGGTCGATGAACTCCTCGAGCTCCCGGAGGGGAACCGCCGCATCGGCCATCCAGACGCCGGCGCCGACGTTCTTCACCGGCGCCGCCTCGGCATCCCCCTCGTCCTGGATCTCGCCGACGATCTCCTCGAGCACGTCCTCCAGGGTGACGACGCCGCTCGTCCCACCGAACTCGTCGACCACCACCGCGAGGTGGGTCTTGCGCCGCTGCATCTCCTTGAGCAGCCGGGAGACCTTCATCTGCTCGGGCACGAAGAAGGCGGGCTTGAGCACCCGATCCCACGGGATCGGACCGGGGCCCCGGGCCACCTCGAGCACGATGTCGCGCACCATGAGGATGCCCACGATGTTGTCGGCGGAGCCCTCGTAAACCGGCATCCGGCTGTAGGGGTTCTCGGTCACCGTGCGGACGATCTCGTCCCGGGGGGCGTCGCGGTCGATCGCCACCATGCGGGTGCGGGGGACCATGACCTCCTTCACCACCCGGTCGGCGAACTCGAGGACGCTGTTCAGCAGCTCCTCCTTCACCTCGTCGAGGACGCCCTCCCGCGTGCCCATCTCGATGATGTACTCGATCTCCTCGCTGGTCACGGCAGGGCCGGGTGCGATCTGCCCTCCCCCGAACAGCCGCATGAGCCCGTGGGTGGCGCGCACCAGCCCCATCGACACCGGCCAGAGCACCCAGGAGACCGCGCTCACGAACGGGGCGAGCGCCAGCGCGAAGCGGACGGGATGGCGCTTGGCGAGGGTCTTCGGGACCACCTCGCCGGCGAAGAGGACGACCACGGTGGCGACCGCGGTGGCCACCCCGAGCGCGGTCGCGGCCGAGATCCCGTTCGCCGCCGCCACCCCGGCCGCGATCTCCCCGGCCAGCACGCCGCCACCGATGTTGAGGAGCGTGTTGGTGACCAGCACGGCGGAGAGCACCCGCTCCGGGTGCTCCACCCACACCCGGAGGAGCCGGGCGCGTCGCCCGCCCGCCTCGACCAGTTGCCGGGTCTTGAGGTCGCCGAGCGAGGTCAGCGCCGTCTCGGACGCGGACGCCGCCGCGGAGCCGAGGACGACCCCTACCATCGACAGCCATTCCCATGTCGGAGCACCCAGCACGTCGGTATCCCTATAGCGCAGCGCCCCGCTCCGGGCCGTGCCGGGCGGGGCGCAACTCGCCACTCTCAGTTGTTTCGACTACTTAGCGCTTTCCGACCCACTCGTAGGCGTGGACGTCGATCTCCGGGAAGAAGTAGGAGATCTCGCCCTTGGCCGTCTCCGGAGCGTCGGAACCGTGCACCGTGTTCTTCTCGATGTCGGTGGCGAAGTCGGCGCGGAGCGTTCCCGGCGCGGCCTTCTTGGGGTCGGTGGCCCCCATCACTTCGCGGTTCTTGGCGATGGCCCCCTCGCCCTCGAGGACCATCAGCACGACCGGACCGCTCGTCATGAACTTCACCAGGTCGGCGAAGAACGGGCGCGCCTTGTGGACCGCGTAGAACCCCTCGGCCTCGGCCTGGGAGAGCCGCTTCAACTTGATGGCCACCGGCTTCAGCCCGACCGACTCGAACCGGGCGATGACGCGGCCGATGACGCCCTTCTCGACCCCGTCCGGCTTGATGATGGAAAACGTTCTCTCGATTGCCATGTGTCTCTCCTGTTCGCTACCGCTTGGAAGGCTTCTTGCCGGACGCGCCCTTCGGGGCCGGCTTTGCTGCGGGCTTCACGGCGACCTTCGCGGCCGCCTTGGCCGCGGGCTTCGCCGCCGGCTTCCCGGCAGCCTTCGGCGCCGGCTTCGCAGCGGAACGGGGTTCCTCCTTCGCCCGGGGCTTCGCCCCCGCGAGGAGATCCTTCATCGCCTGCCCGAGGGTCGACGGGGACTCGCAGACCACGATCCCGGCGTCCCGCATGATGGCCATCTTGGCCTCGGCGGTGTCGCCACCGCCCGAGATGACGGCGCCCGCGTGCCCCATGCGCTTGCCCGGGGGCGCGGTGCGGCCGGCGATGAAGCCGACCACGGGCTTCGTCATGTTGGCCTTCACCCACTCGGCGCCGCGCGCCTCCTCGGTGCCACCGATCTCGCCGATCATGATGACGCCGTCGGTTTCGGGATCGGCCTCGAAGAGCCGGAGGACCTCGATGAAGTCGAAGCCGTGCACCGGGTCGCCGCCGATGCCCACCGCGGTCGTCTGGCCGAGCCCGATCTGGGTGAGCTGGAGCACCGCCTCGTAGGTGAGCGTGCCGGAGCGGGAGACGACGCCCACCCGGCCGGGCCGGTGGATGTGTCCGGGCATGATGCCAATCTTGCACTGGCCGGGGGTGATGACGCCGGGGCAGTTCGGCCCGAGCAGACGCACGCCGGGCTGGTCCTGCAGGTAGCGCTTCACCCGGACCATGTCGAGGACCGGGATGCCCTCGGTGATGGCGATCACCAGCGGGACGCCCGCGTCGGCAGCCTCGAGGATGGAGTCGGCGGCGAAGGGCGGTGGCACGAAGACCGCCGAGGCGTTCGCGCCGGTCTCCCGCACGGCCTGCTCGACCGTGTTGAAGATGGGCACTTGCCCCTGGAAGCGGGTTCCACCGCGCCCGGGGGTGACGCCGGCCACGACCTTGGTGCCGTAGGCCAGCATCTGCTCCGAGTGGAAGCTGCCGGCCGAGCCGGTGATGCCCTGGACGACGACGCGCGTGTTTCGATCGACGAGGATGCTCACGGTGTCTCCTCCCGCCTACGCCTTGGCCGACCGGACCGCCGCCACGACCTTCCGTGCGGCGTCGCCGAGATCGTCGGCAGCGATGATGTCGAGACCGCTCTTGGCCAGGATCTCGTTGCCGAGCTCGACGTTGGTCCCCTGGAGCCGGACCACGAGCGGCATCGACAGCCCCAGCTGGCGCGCCGCGGCCACCACACCGTTGGCGATGACGTCGCACTTCATGATGCCGCCGAAGATGTTCACGAGCACCGCCTTCACGGCGGGATCCTGGAGGATGATCTTGAAGGCCTCGGTGACCTTCTTCTCGTCGGCGCCTCCGCCCACGTCGAGGAAGTTGGCCGGCGCCCCGCCCGCGAGCTGGATGACGTCCATGGTGGCCATGGCCAGGCCGGCGCCGTTCACCATGCAGCCGATGTTCCCGTCGAGGGCGATGTAGGCGAGGTCGTACTCCTTCGCCTGCGTCTCCTTGGGATCCTCCTCGCCGGGGTCGCGCATCGCGGCGACCTCGGGGTGGCGGTAGATGGCGTTGTCGTCGAAGTTGAGCTTCGCGTCGAGGGCGATGACCCCACCCGTCGCCGTGACCACGAGCGGGTTGATCTCCGCGATGGAGGCGTCGGTGGCGATCGCCGCCTGGAAGAGGCCGGTGGAGAAGCGCACGAAGGCGCTCACGCTGTCCCCCTGCAGGCCGAGCTGGAACGCCAGCTGCCGGGCCTGGAAGGGCATGAAGCCGAGCAGCGGATCGACGGTCTCCTTCAGGATCTTCTCGGGGTGGGCCTTGGCCACCTCCTCGATGTCCATGCCGCCCTCCGCCGACGCCATCACCGTCATGCGGCTGCGCTCGCGGTCGAGGGCGATGCCGAGGTAGAGCTCGCGGGCGATGCGGACGCCCTCCTCGATGTAGAGCTTGCGGACCTCCTGCCCTTCCGGCCCGGTCTGGGGCGTGTGCAGGACCATCCCGAGCAACGCCTCGGCGTGGAGCCGGGCTTCCTCGGGGGAGCGGGCCAGCTTGATGCCTCCCGCCTTGCCGCGTCCGCCGGCGTGGATCTGGGCCTTCACGGCGCAGATGCCCCCGCCGAGCTGGCGGGCGGCGCCCTCGGCCTGGAGCGGGGTGGTCGCGAGAATGCCTCGGGGTATGGACACCCCGAACTTCTTGAGGATTTCCTTGGCCTGGTACTCGTGGATCTTCACCGGGGCCTCCTGAGGGTCACCCTGCGGGGGCAGCTGCCTCCCGCGGGCCTCCCTTTTATCTGGCTTGGCGGCCGCGGGGTGAAGAAAAGCGGGACCTACAGCCTGGTCTCGTCCACCGACCGCCTCACGCTCGCCACCGACCGGGCCAGCATGGCCTTCTCGTCCTCTTCGAGGTCGAGCTCGATCACCCGCTCGACACCCCCCGCCCCGATGACCACCGGGACGCCCAGGAACATCCCCTTCACGCCGTACTGGCCGTCGAGGAGCGCCGAGCAGGGCAGGAGCCGCTTCTGATCGCGGAGGAAGCTCTCCGCCATGGTCACGGCGCTCGCCGCCGGCGCGTAGAAGGCCGACCCCGTCCCGAGCAGCGCCACGATCTCGCCGCCACCCTTCCGGGTACGTTCGACGATGGCGTCGAGCCGGGCCTTGTCGAGGAGCTTGGTGAGCGGGACCCCGCTCACCGAGGAGTAGCGGAGCAGGGGCACCATGTCGTCGCCGTGACCGCCGAGCACCATGGCGCAGACGTCCTGCGGCGCGACGCCGGCCGCCTCGCCCACGAAGTACTGGAACCGCGCCGTGTCGAGGATGCCGGCCATGCCCACCACGCGGTTGCGCGGGAACCCGGTGACCTTCCACATCGCGTAGACCATCGAGTCGAGCGGGTTGGTCACCACGATGACGAAGGCGCCCGGGGCGTACTGCTTCACCCCCTGTGCGACCCGGGTGATGGCCTCCAGGTTCACCTTGAGCAGATCGTCCCGGCTCATGCCCGGCTTGCGCGGCACGCCGGCGGTGACGATGCAGACGTCGGCGTCCTTGATGATCGAGTAGTCGGTGGTGCCGCCGCCGGTGACGGCGACGTCGAAGCCGAGCACGCCCCGGGTCTCCTGGAGGTCGAGGGCCTTGCCCTTCGCCACCCCCTCCATGATGTCCACGAGAACCACGTCGCCGAGCTGGCGCTGCCCGCAGAGGAGCGCCATCGTCCCGCCGATCTGGCCGGCCCCGATCAGTGCGATCTTCTTCCTTGCCATGTCGATTCCTGTATCACCCCGCGCTCGGAACTGGCAACGGCGCGGCGCCCGTGGCGCCTCATCGGCCGTCACTCCGGGAGGCAGTCGACGATCGCCACGCCGGCCCGCCGGAAGCCCTCCCGGACCCGGGGGTCGACGGCGGCGGCGAGCTCGATCTCCCGCTCCGCGCCGAAGCTCGTCCGGACGTGGGTGGGCGTCCGTCCGGGGTGGAGCATGATCTCGGTCGTCCCCGCGGGCAGCGCGGCGGCCGCCGCGAGGAGCCGCTCCGCCGTCCAGCAGGGGCGCAGCGCCGCGTCCCCGAGGAAGGCGTCGCAGGCCCGCGCCCCGGCGGCGCGGATCCGGTCCCGCATGGATGGGTCGAGCGCGCGAACCCGCAGACCAAGCGGGCCCGCCACCCGGAGGAGCGCCTCGAGCACGGCCGGGACCGCATGCACGTGCCGGTGGCCGTCGACGTGGGTGGGCGGCGCGCCCCGGATCTCCTCGAACCTCCGGAGCTGTGCGCGGATCTCCCGCTCGGCCTCCGGAGGGGCGAGCCCGGGCGGCAGGTCGAGGTGGAGCCCGATCGCCAGCGACCGGGGTGCGCCCCCGAGCGCCGCCTCGGCGAAAGCCCCGGTGACGAGCGCACTCGCCGCCGCCACCAGGCCATCCCGGTGGGCCTCCAGGATCCCCGCGTCGATGGCCGGGTCGTAACCGAGGTCGTCGGCGACGGTCAGGGCCCGGCGCACGGTCACGTAGGGATCTCGACCGCGAAGACGGCACCCTTCCCCGGCTCGCCCCGCGCCCGGATCCGGCCGCCGTGGGCCTCGACGATCTCCCGCGCGACGTAGAGCCCGAGCCCGAGCCCCGGGTAGTGGTGGGCCGGAGCGGCCCGCTCGAAGCGGCCGTTGATCCGCTCGGCCTGCTCGGCCTCGATGCCCACCCCGCTGTCGGCGACCTCGATGCGGATCCCGCCGCCGGTGCGCTCGACCCGGACCTCGACCGGCTTGCCCTCCCCGAACTTCACGGCGTTCCCGAGCAGGTTCCCGAGCACCTGCTCCATGCGAACCCGGTCCAGGGAGGCCACCACCGGCTCGGGCGCGACGACCCGGACCGAGGAGCCGTGGGCCAGGTCGAGGTCGGCCTGGTAGGGAGCCGCGACGTCGCGCGCCAGCGCAGAGACGTCGAGAGCCTCCCGGGAGAGCTCCATCCGCCCGAGGCGGATGCGGGACAGGTCGAGCAGCGCCTCCACCAGCCCGAGGAGGCGCCTCACCTGCCGGTCGAGTGACTCCACCCGATCGCGCACCGCCGGCGGGGAGCCGGCCCGCTCCACCACCCGCTCGAGCATCTGCACCTGCACGTGCAGCGCGGTCACCGGCGTGCGCAGCTCGTGGGAGGCGACCGAGAGGAACTCGTCCCGGGCCCGGACCTCCTCCTGCGCCTGCCGGTAGAGGAGCGCCTTGGCCTCGACCCGGCGACGCTCCGTCGCGTCCCGGATGGCGGCCACGGCCCAGGTGCGCTCCCCGTCGCGGAGCGGGGAGAGGCTGATCTCGGCGGGGAACTCGCTGCCGTCCCGGCGCAGGGCGGCGAGGTCGGTGCCGAGCCCCATCGGGCGCGGGCGCGGCGCGTCGTGGTAGCCGCGGCGAACCCCGACGTGGCCGCCGCGGAAGCGGGCCGGCAGGAGCACCTCGACCGCCTGACCGATGAGCTCCTCCCGCCCCCAGCCAAAGAGGTCCACGGCCATGGCGTTCACGTAGACGACGACTCCCTGGTCGTCGACGACCACGATCCCATCCGGCACGAACTCGAGGAGCGAGAAGTCCATGGCCGCCTTCCCGCCGGCATTCAGACCGCGTTTCGTCCCTGGGGCGCGTCGAAGTCGTAGAGCGACTCGACCCGCACGTTCCGGTAGCGCTCCAGCTTCAGGGCCATCCGGGAGAGGAGCGCCAGGAACTCGACGCCGTCGGGCGTCTGCCCCGCCGGCGCCGCCTTCTGCCTGCGCTTGGCCTCCTTCAGGATCGCCCGCCGGACCTCGCGCGGGTGGTAGACGAACGAGGCCGAGAAGTGGAACTTCCCCTCGTGGGGGAGCAGCCGCGCCTCGAGGATGTCCCCCTTGGCGAGCGCGACCACGACCCGCCGCTCCTCCACCTCGTGCCGCTGCCCGCCGAGCACCTCCTGGAGTTCCACCATCCCGGGCTGGATGCGGCGGACCTCGAAGAGCGCACGGCGGCTGCGCCCCAGGTCCCTCATCTGGGCCCGCTCGTCGGTGGTGAGGTCGGCGGCGCCGTCCCGGAGGAACAGGTCGATGATCGAGTTCTCCCCGTCGGGGCGGAAATCGTAGAGGTAGTGATCGAGCAGGCCGTTCATCCGGTGCTCGAAGCTCTTGTCCTCCTCGTGCGGTTCTCCCACGGCGGCGAACCACGCCCGGCGCGCCTCGAGGAGCCAGGGCTGCCGCTCCTCCGCGCCTGCCCAGGCGAGGAGTCGATCGTGGAGGTCGGCCAGGGTCACCGGCGCTGCTCCATCATCCGGACGAAGCGCCCGAAGAGGTGGCGGGCGTCGTGCGGCCCGGGCGAGGACTCCGGATGGTACTGGACGCCGAAGGCCGCCGCGTCGAGCACCTCGATGCCCTCGACGGTGCCGTCGTTCAGGTTCACATGGGAGACGCGGGCCCGCCTCCCGAGGGAGCGATCGTCCACCGCGAAGCCATGGTTCTGCGCGGTGATGTCGACCTTGCCGGTGGCGAGGTCCTTCACCGGCTGGTTCGCCCCGCGGTGGCCGAACTTGAGCTTGTAGGTGGAGCCGCCGAGCGCCAGCGAGAGGATCTGGTGGCCGAGGCAGATGCCGAAGACCGGCACCTTCCCGAGGATGGCGGCGACGGTGTCGCGCGCCCCCACCACCGCGGCAGGGTCGCCGGGACCGTTGGTGAGGAAGACGCCGTCGGGCCGGTGGGCGAGCGCCTCGGCGGCGGTGGTGCGGCTCGGGACCACCGTGATCCGGCAGCCCGCCTCGGCGAGGAGGCGGAGCATGGCCCGCTTGAGCCCCCAGTCGTAGGCGACCACGTGGAAGCGTGGGCTCTCGACCTGGCGCCGCTCGTCGTCGCTCCAGGCGTCGGCGCCCCCCTCGCGCCACTCGTAGGGCACGGTCGTGGAGATGCGGGTCGCGAGGTCCTGCCCCTCCATCCCGGGCAGCGACCGGGCCCGGTCGACCAGCGCAGCCGGACTTCCCTCGGTGGCGATGATCCCCATCTGCGCGCCGGTGGTGCGGATGTGGCGGGTGAGGCGGCGGGTGTCGATGCCGTGGATGCCGACGATCCCGTTCTTCGCGAGATAAGCCTCGATCCCCTCCTCGGCCCGGAAGCTGGACGGCTCGCGGGCGAAGTGGCGGACGATGAATCCGGTCGGGTGCGGCCGCGCCGATTCCTCGTCGGCACGGTTCGTCCCGTAGTTCCCCTGCTCCGGGTAGGTCATGCAGACCATCTGGCCGACGTAGGACGGGTCGGTCAGGATCTCCTGGTACCCGGTCATCGAGGTGTTGAAGACCACCTCGCCGCAGGTCTCCCCGGCGGCGCCGAAGGCCTCCCCCTCGAAGGTCGTCCCGTCGGCGAGCGCGAGCGTCGCCTTCTTCACGGAGCGACCCCCGCCTCGTGCACCAGGCGGCCACCGACGAAGGCGTGGGTGCAGCGCCCGGTGAGCGTCCTCCCCTTCCACGGGGTATTCCGGCTCTTGCTGAAGCCGCGCATCGGGTCGACGACCCAGGCGAGCGTGGGATCGAGGACCGCCACGTCGGCGGGCGACCCCACGGCGAGCGTGCCCCCCGGCAGCCCGAAGCAGCGGGCAGCACCCACGGTCAGGGCCTCGACCAGCCGCCGCTCGGTGAGGAGCCCCTGGCGGACCAGGTCGAGGCAGACCGGGAAGGCCGTCTCGAGCCCGAGCACGCCGTTCAGCGCGGCATCGAACTCGAGCTTCTTCTCCTCCGGAGAGTGCGGAGCGTGGTCGGTGGCGATGGCGTCGATGGTGCCGTCGGCGAGCCCCTCCTGCAGGGCCTTCACGTCCTCGGCGGTGCGCAGCGGCGGGTTCATCTTGAAATCGGGGTCGTAGTCGCTCCGGGCCACGTCCTCGTCGGTGAGCGCCAGGTGGTGTGGCGTCACCTCGGCGGTGACCGGCAGACCCCGCCGCCGCGCCTCGCGAAGCGCGCGCACGCTGCCGGCGGTGGAGACGTGGCAGAGGTGGAGCCGTCCCCCGGTGAGCTCGAGGAGCGAGAGGTCGCGCAGCACCATCACGTCCTCGGCCTGGGCCGGGACGCCCTTCAGCCCGAGCCGGGTGGCTGCGGCGCCCTCGTTCATGACCCCCTTGCCTACGAGGTGGAGGTCCTCCTCGTGGACCGCGATGGGGAGGCCGAAGGCGCGGGAGTACTCGAGGGCGCGGCGCATGAGCGCAGACGACATCACCGGGCTCCCGTCGTCGGAGAGGGCCACGCAGCCGGCGGCCTTGAGCTCACCGTACTCGGCCAACTCCTCCCCCTTGCGCCCCTTGGTCACGGCGCCGATCGGGTAGACGCGGGCCAGCCCCGCCGCCGCCGCCCGGGCCAGCATGAGCTCGGTGACGCTGGTGTTGTCGTTGGCCGGGACGGTGTTGGGCATGGCGCAGACGGCGGTGAAGCCGCCGGCGACCGCGGCCCGCGTGCCGGTGGCCACGCTCTCCTTGTACTCCTGCCCGGGCTCGCGCAGGTGCACGTGCAGGTCGATGAAGCCGGGGGTGACCCACCGGCCCCGGGCGTCGACCACCCGGGCCCCGGCGGGGACGTCCACCCGCTCGGCCACGGCCGCGACCTTGCCCTCGCGCAGGAGCACGGTCCGGATCCCGTCGATGCCGCTCGCCGGGTCGATGACCCGGCCGCCCTGGATGACGATCACGTCCTTCGGGTTGCTCATGCCGAAACCTTCTCCGCTCGGTCGTCGCCGGCGCCGCCGGCGAGGAGGTAGAGGATCGCCATCCGCACGGCCACGCCGTTCTGCACCTGGTCGAGGATGACGCTGCGAGGCCCGTCGGCGACGTCGGAGGAGAGCTCGACGCCCCGGTTGATGGGTCCGGGATGGAGGATCACCGCGTCCTCCTTCAGCCAGTCGGCGGCCTTCCGCGCATTGAGCCCCCAGAACTTGGAGTACTCCCGGGTGTTGGGGATGAGCGGGTCGCCGATCCGCTCGTGCTGGATGCGCAGCATGATGACCGCGTCGACGCCCTCGACCGCGGTGCGCAGGTCGTGGTGGACGGTGGCGCCGAGTCGCTCGATCCCCTGGGGGATCATGGTGGGCGGGCCGCACAGCCGGACCTTGGCTCCCAGCTTGGGAAGGGAGTGCAGGTCGGAGCGGGCCACGCGGGAGTGGCTGATGTCGCCGACGATGGCGACGGTGCGCCCCTCCAGGCTCCCAAACCGCTCACGCAGGGTGAAACAGTCGAGGAGACCCTGGCTGGGGTGCTCGTGGGCGCCGTCGCCGGCGGAGACCACCGAGCAGCCCACGTGGCGGGCCAGGAAGTTGGGGGCGCCGCTCGCCGAGTGGCGCACCACCAGCACGTCGGGGCGCATGGCCTCGAGGTTCTTGGCGGTGTCGAGGAGGGTCTCGCCCTTGGTGGTGGAGGACTGGGCCGCCGTCCAGTTGAGCGAGTCGGCCGAGAGCACCTTGGCAGCGATCTCGAAGGAGCTCCGGGTGCGGGTGGAGGTCTCGAAGAAGAGGTTCACCACGTTCTTGCCGCGGAGCGAGGGGACCTTCTTCACCGGCCGTGACAGGACCTCCTTCATCGAGACGGCCAGGTCGAGCACCTGCAGGATCTCCTCGCGGGAGAGCCCCTCCAGGGCGATGAGGTGGCGATGACGTCCGATCACGGCTTCCTCCCCTCTCGAACCACCACCGAATCCTCGGCGGCGCCGTTCTCCCGCCAGCGAACCTGCACGTCGTCCCCCTCGGGGACCTCGAGCCGAACCCCGGCGAAGTCGGCGGCGATGGGCAACTCCCGCCCACCGCGATCGACGAGCACGGCCAGCCACACCCGGCGCGGCCGTCCGAAGTCGACCAGCTCGTCGAGGGCGGCGCGAATGGTTCGGCCGGTGTAGAGGACGTCGTCGGCGAGCACGATGGTGCGCCCCTCGAGCGGGAAGCGCACGTCGGTGGGGCCCACCACCGGGGCGGCGCCGCGCTGGGAGAGATCGTCGCGGTAGAGGGCGATGTCGAGGGTGCCGAGCGGCGGGGGCGCCCCGGTCGCCTTGCCGATCTCGGCGCGGATGCGCTCGGCCAGGGGGACCCCGCCCCGGCGGATGCCCACGAAGGCCAGCCGCTCCAGGGAGCCCTCTGCCCGGGCCCGCTCCAGGACCTCGTGGGCGATGCGCTGCACCGCGCGCTGCACGGCCTCGGCGTTCATGGCTACCCTCTCCCCTTCCTCGTCACCGCGGCGGACCCCAGTCCGGGCGGGCGATGTCCATGGTCAGGTCCACCCGGAAGACCCGCTCCAGGCTCCGGTCGAGCCATGGGAGGTCGATCGTTCGCGGGTACTCGAAGGACACGTGCAGGGTGGGCGGCGTGGCGTCCCGGTTGCGCTCCCAGAGGACGTCCTCCCGGCGGAGGCTGACGACGGGGATCCAGATGCGCTTGCCGGCGGCGTCGACCCCGGGCTCCTGCTGCAGGGTGCCGATCTTCTGGATCATGCCCTGCAAGAGGGCCTCGTCGTCGGGGTTCTTCACCGCCTGGTTCCCGTAGTCGCGGACCACCTGCTTCACCTCGTACTGGAGCACCGCCGGCGGGACGAAGACCACCGCCGCGTAGGCCGCGGCGGCCAGTCCCAGCAGGAGGAGCATGGTCACCCAGCTCGCGGCTCCACGTTCTAGCCGCTCCCTCCGACACCGGGTAGCGGCAAGGCGGGGCGTCCCGTTCCCGGTCGACATGATCAGTCCTCCACCTTGAGGACCGCGAGGAACGCCTCCTGGGGGATCTCGACCTGGCCGACCTGTTTCATGCGCTTCTTCCCCTCCTTCTGCTTCTCGAGGAGCTTCCGCTTGCGGCTGATGTCGCCACCGTAGCACTTGGCGAGGACGTTCTTTCGGTAGGCCTTCACGGTCTCCCGCGAGATGACCTTGGCCCCGATGGCGGCCTGGATGGCCACCTCGTACATCTGCTTCGGGATCACCTCGCGGAGCTTCTGGCAGTTGTCGCGGCCGCGCTGGTAGGCCCGCTCCCGGTGGACGATGACCGAGAGGGCGTCGACCGGCTCGCCGTTGATGAGGATGTCGAGCCGGACCAGGTCGGCCTCCAGGTAGCCGAGCAGCTCGTAGTCGAGCGAGGCGTAGCCGCTGGTGACGCTCTTCAGCTTGTCGAAGAAGTCGAAGACCACCTCGGCGAGGGGGATCTCGTAGGTGATCTGCACGCGCCTCGTCCCGATGTACTTGAGGTCGCGCTGCACGCCGCGCCGGTCCTGACAGAGCTTGAGGATGTTTCCCACGTCGTCGGTGCGCCCGTGGATGTGGCAGGTGAGGATGGGCTCCTCGAAGGTGGCGATCCTCTGGACCGGTGGGAGCTTGGCCGGGTTGTCGATCTCGATCACCTGCCCCTGGGTGTCGGTGATGCGGTAGACCACCGACGGCGCGGTGGTGATGAGCGTGAGGTTGTACTCGCGCTCCAGCCGCTCCTGGACGATCTCCATGTGGAGCAGCCCCAGGTAGCCGCAGCGGAACCCGAAGCCGAGCGCCTGGCTGGTCTCCGGCTCGAAGGTGAAGGCCGAGTCGTTGAGGCGCAGCTTCACGAGCGCGTCGCGCAGCTGGTCGTAGTCGGCGGCGTCGACCGGGAAGACGCCGCTGAAGACCATGGGCTTCACCACCTTGAAGCCCGGGAAGGGGGCGTCGATGGGGCGGCGCGCCTCGGTGATGGTGTCGCCCACCTTGGCGTCGTGGACGTCCTTCACGTTGGCGACCACCACGCCCACCTCGCCGGCCATGAGATGCTGCACGGGGCGTGAGAAGGGGGCGAAGACGCCGAGCCCCTGCACCTCGAACTCCTTCTTGTTCGCGAAGAGCAGGATCTGCTGGCCGGGGCGCAGCGTGCCCTCGAAGACCCGCACCAGCATGACCACGCCGCGGTAGGTGTCGTACCAGGAGTCGAAGATGATGGCCTTGAGCGGGCCCTCGGGATCGCCCGAGGGGGGCGGCACCTTGCGCACCACCTGCTCGAGGATCTCCTCGATGCCGATCCCCTCCTTGGCGCTGGTGGGGATGGCCTCGGAGGCGTCGAGTCCGATGACGTCCTCGATCTCCTGGCGGACCCCCTCCACGTCGGCGCTCGGCAGGTCGATCTTGTTGATGACCGGGATGATCTCGAGGTCGTGGTCGAGCGCCTGGTAGACGTTGGCGAGGGTCTGGGCCTCCACGCCCTGCGTGGCGTCGACGACGAGCACCGCGCCCTCGCAGGCGGCGAGCGACCGCGACACCTCGTAGGCGAAGTCGACGTGTCCGGGCGTGTCGATGAGGTTGAGGATGTAGTCCTTGCCGTCCTTGGCCCGGTAGGCCATGCGGACGGTCTGGGCCTTGATGGTGATGCCCCGTTCCCGCTCCAGTTCCATGTTGTCGAGGAACTGGGCATGCGATTCCCGCGCCGTCACCGTTCCGGTGGTCTCGAGGAGTCGGTCGGCGAGCGTCGACTTTCCGTGGTCGATGTGCGCGATGATGGAGAAATTTCGGATGTTCTGGTTCGAGGCGGGCATCGGGTCGGGGCTTTCTAGCACGCGATACCGACCGAGACACCCCCCGAGGCGCCGGTCGATGCTGCCTTGCGTCATCCGCGACGGGCCCACGCGTGCGAGGGAACCCTGATGGGGGTCCTCGCCGGGAGATGAGGACCCTCCCACATTGTCCTACCTGTGGATTTGGCCAAATTTACCGCATCTAGTGTCTGTCAAGACCATGCCCCACAATATATTGTGGTTCACGCCTTGACAGCCCATCTTGCCTGGATATCGTCCGCCATCGCCGCCGGAGTTGGGGAGTGGAGCCCGGCAGGCCGTTTCGGGTGGAGGGGCGAAGGCGCCCCCCGTGTCAGAGGCGACGTGTAAAGCCTCCGGTCCGCCATCGCGGTGGACGCGGAGGCAGGGGATGGGGAAACGGGGCGAAGGGCGGCGACGCTTCACGCCCCACTTGGCTATCGGGAGGTCAGAGATGATCGAGCGGGAGAGCGCGTCCGCGCAGCGTCGCGGCGCACGGCAGCAGAAGAAGTCGGCGCGCAAGGGAATCACGGTCCCCCGGTACTTCACCACGCCGGGCGTCGACCCGGCCGAGGAGCTGGCCTGGGAGACGCGCACCGCGGCCATCACCGGCGAGGGCGGCAAGATCATCTTCGAGCAGAAGGACGTCGAGGTCCCGAAGAGCTGGTCCCTGCTCGCCACCAACGTGGTCTCGTCCAAGTACTTCCGCGGCCAGCAGGGCACCGCGCAGCGCGAGACCTCGGTGCGCCAGCTGGTGGGGCGCGTGGTCCGCACCATCTCGTCCTGGGGGCGCAAGGATGGCTACTTCGCGTCCGAGGCCGACGCCGAGGCCTTCGAGGCCGAGCTCGGCCACCTCGTCTACCGGCAGAAGATGAGCTTCAACTCGCCCGTCTGGTTCAACGTCGGCGTGGAGGAGCAGCCGCAGTGCTCGGCCTGCTTCATCAACTCGGTGAACGACTCGATGGACTCGATCCTCAAGCTCGCCCACACCGAGGGCATGCTCTTCAAGTACGGGTCGGGCGCGGGATCGAACCTCTCCCGCATCCGCTCCTCGAAGGAGTACCTCTCCGGCGGCGGCGAGGCCTCCGGCCCGGTCTCCTTCATGCGCGGCTTCGACGCCTTCGCCGGCGTCATCAAGTCGGGCGGCAAGACCCGGCGCGCCGCCAAGATGGTCATCCTCGACGCCGACCACCCGGACATCGAGGAGTTCGTCTCGTCCAAGGCCACCGAGGAGAGGAAGGCCTGGGCCCTCATCGAGGCCGGCTACGACGGCGGCTTCAACGTCCACGGCGGGGCCTACGATTCGGTCTTCTTCCAGAACGCCAACCACTCGGTGCGCGTCTCCGACGCCTTCATGCACGCGGTGGTGGACGACGGCGAGTGGCCGCTGCTGGCCCGGACCAACGCCCGGCCGCTCGCCCGGGTGCGCGCCCGCAAGCTCCTGCGCCAGATCTCCGAGGCCGCCTGGCTGTGCGGCGACCCGGGGCTCCAGTTCGACACCACCGTGAACACCTGGCACACCTGCCCGGAGACGGCGCGCATCAACGCTTCCAACCCGTGCTCGGAGTACATGTTCCTCGACGACAGCGCCTGCAACCTGGCGTCCTTGAACCTCATGCACTTCCGCTCCATCGACGGCGGGTTCGACGCGGAGTCCTTCCGGCGCGCGGTCGACCTCACCATCCTGGCCCAGGAGATCCTGGTCTCGAACTCCCGCTACCCCACCGAGCCCATCCGCAAGAACAGCGAGGACTTCCGTCCGCTCGGGCTCGGCTACGCCAACCTCGGCGCGTTCCTCATGGCAACCGGCGTCCCGTACGACTCCGACGCCGGCCGGGCCACCGCGGCGGCCATCACCGCCGTGATGACCGGCGAGGCCTATGCCCAGAGCGCCCGCATCGCCTCGCACACCGGCCCATTCAACGGCTTCGCCCAGAACCGCACCCCGTTCCTCGCGGTGATGCGCAAGCACGCCGCCGCGGTCAACCGGATCGACCCGGAGAAGGTGGCGCCCGAGTTGCTCGACGCGGCCCACCGCGCCTGGACCGACGCGGTGACCCTCGGGACGCAGCACGGGTACCGCAACGCGCAGTCCACCGTGCTCGCCCCCACCGGCACCATCGGCTTCATGATGGACTGCGACACCACCGGCATCGAGCCCGACATCGCGCTCGTGAAGTACAAGAAGCTGGTGGGCGGCGGCATGCTCAAGATCGTGAACAACACGGTCCCGCTGGCGCTGCAGCGCATCGGCTACTCGTCCGGCGAGATCGGGTCGATCCTGCAGTACATCGACGAGGTGGAGACCATCGAGGGGGCCCCCGGGCTCCGCGACGAGCACCTGCCCGTCTTCGACTGCGCGTTCAAGCCGCAGAACGGCAGCCGCACCATCGCCTACATGGGGCACATCCGCATGATGTCGGCGGTGCAGCCCTTCCTCTCGGGCGCCATCTCCAAGACCGTGAACATGCCCAGCACGGCCACCACCGAGGACATCGAGACGGCGTACATGGAGGCCTGGAAGCTGGGGCTCAAGGCCATCGCCATCTACCGCGACGGCTGCAAGCGCAGCCAGCCGCTCAACACCGGCAAGGCGGCGGCCAAGGAGGTCGAGGAGGCGTCCGCCGAGACGCTGGCGAGTCTCCAGAGGCGCCGCCTGCCCGACGAGCGCAACGCCATCACCCACAAGTTCTCCATCGGCGGCCACGAGGGCTACATGACCGTGGGCATGTACGCCGACGGCAGCCCGGGCGAGCTGTTCGTCACCATGGCCAAGGAGGGCTCGGTGGTCTCGGGCCTGATGGACAGCTTCGCCACGTCCATCTCCATGGCGCTGCAGTACGGGGTCCCGCTCAAGGTGCTGGTCGACAAGTTCAGCCACACCCGCTTCGAGCCCTCGGGCTTCACCGGCAACCCGGACATCCCCATCGCGAAGTCGGTCACCGACTACATCTTCCGGTGGCTGTCCCTGAAGTTCATGCCCTCCGACGAGGGCATGCCGATGGCGAAGGACCTGACCCCCGGCGCCGCCCCGGCCGCCCCGCGCCTCAAGGCGGCGGCCCGGACCGTGTCGGCCACCAGCGTGACGTCGACCCCGGTCATCGCGCTACCGGCGCGGGAGGACTCCCCCTACCTGGCCCAGGCCGACGCGCCCCCCTGCCCCAACTGCGGCAGCATCACTGTGCGCAACGGCGCCTGCTACAAGTGCCTGAACTGCGGGACGACGACGGGCTGCTCCTAGCCCACGGCGCGCCCTTCAGGGCGCGCAAGGCCCGCTGAAAGACGAAGGGCGCTCGGAAACCTCCGGGCGCCCTTCTTCCATCTCATCCCTTCGACGCTCCCTCCGGAAGACCTCGCGGACGCCCACGGCCCACGCCTCCGCCTCGCTGAGGTACCAGCCCGGGACAGGAGCGCGGTCCACGATCGCGGTCCAGCGACCCCGTCGATTCCAGACGACGATCTCGTGCCCCCCGACAACGTACTGTGACATGCCTATCCCCCCTTCCGGTACTGCGAGAAAACGTCAGGTCGGCAGCGGAGCGAACCCCGTTCCCTCCACCGGTGTCCCGGATGCCTCCGGGATCTCCACGCGAAAGGTGGCACCCTTTCCGGGCTCGCTGCGGGCCGTGATGGTCCCGCCCATGGCCTTCACGACGGAGTGGGCGATCGACAGGCCCAGTCCGGCCCCGTGCCTCGACAGCCGCGTCGAGAAGAATGGGTCGAAGACCCGGGCCATCACGTCGGGCGTCATCCCCATGCCGTCGTCCTCCACCTCGAGGCAGGCCCGGCCGGGCGCGCCGGGCCCGATCCGGATGGTGACGTTTCCCGGACGGTCAGGCGGGATGGCATCGGCCGAGTTGCTCACGAGGCTCACCAGCACCTGCGCGAGCAACCCCGTCTGCGTCGCCACCTCGACGCGCCCCGCATCCTCGACCCGTATGCGTGCTCGATCCGGGTCGACGCTGGCAGCATGCGCAGCGCGTGGTCGACCACCTCGGCCAGGCTGGATCGACCTCGCGGCGCCTCGGGCCGGGCGAACGCGGCCATGTCCTTCACGATCCTTGCGATCCGCTTCCCCTCGCCCTGCGAGTCGCACAAGGCGTCCATCACCTCGATGAGCATCCTGGAGAGGTCTTCCGTCGCCAGCGGGCGTGACGCGTGGATCTCCGCGAGAACGTCCTCGATCGCCTCCATGGCGAACCCCTCGCTCGCGAGCACCGCCGCCAGCGGGTTGTTGATCTCGTGCGCGACGGACGCCACCAGCGTCCCGAGGGCGGCCAGCCTCGCGGCCACGGAGAGTTGATCCCGAAGGTGGTTCCGAGCGGAGACGTCCCGGACGATCGCCCACATCCCGACCGGTTCGCCTCCCTCGCGGAGGAGAAAGGTTCGCAACTCGACGGGGAAGACCGATCCATCCTTGCGCCGGTACTCCTTCTCGTAGACGTCGGAGTAGCCCCGCGGAAGGATCTGTTCCCGGACGACGTGGGCCTCCTCGGCGTGCCACCGTTCCGGGGTGATCTGCACGTAGGTGAGGGACTCCAGTTCCTTGGACCCGTACCCGAGCATCTGACGGAAGGCCTCGTTGGTCTCGCGGATGACCCCGTCCATTCCGACCCGGACGAAGCCGTCCATCATGCTTTCGTACAGTGTTCGGTACCTGGCCTCGGAGGCCATCAGCGCCGCACGGCGCTCGGTCGCCAAGTTCCGGTGGGTGGTGATGTCCGAGATGGTTCCCGCGAGGAGCGCGGGCCTCCCCTCTCCGTCCCGGGCGACGACCTTCGCACGGGCCCGGATCCAGCCCCATGAGCCGTCCGCCCGGCACAGGCGATGCTCCTCGTCGAAGCGCGAGGCCCGTCCCAGCAAGACGTCATCCAGTTTCGGCCGCAGGGCGCGGAGGTCGTCGGGGTGAACGAGCGACATCATCTCGTCTTCCGGCATGGTCCGCAGTCCCGGATCCCGCCCAAGGATCTCGTTCCACCGGGGGCTGACCTCGCAGACGTGGCGCTCCAGGTCGAGCTCTCCGTAGCCGTCGGAGCTGCCTTCGAGCACCCGCACCAGGCGCTCCCGCTCCTCCCGGAGCTCGCGCTCCGCCCGCTTCCGCTCCGTGACGTTCTGGACGGTGGCAACGACTGCATCCACCTCTCCCCCGTCATCCCGGATCGGCTGCAGCCAGTACTCCACGTCCACGCCTCGCAGGCGCCCCTCCCGGTGCACGGATTTCCCGTCCAGTGCCTCGCGCAGAGCTGGTGCGAGACGCGCCATCTCGTCGGGGCTGAGGAGGTCCGCGGCGGGCCTCCCGACGAGATCCTTCAACGGAGCCCCGGTCAGCGAGGTAGCTCCACCGGCGGCGATCACGCGCAACTCCCGATCGACGACGAGCACCCTCCCGCTCGGGATGCTGTCGAGGATGGCCCGGTAGAGGGGCTCGTCCAGCGTCAGGTCGGTCGCGCGAACCAAGGCCCCCCCCGTTCGACAGCTCACCTGCCGGGATGATCCCAGAATAAGGAACGCCGCACCACGTCTCGGACGGGGTGCGGCGCGAAGGCTCGTCGGGTGGCGACTCTCCGGGCGGAGATATCGTCACCCCTGTCCGGGGGCAGGGATCAGTCGGAAACCACGATCTTCCCGCCACCCATGGCCATGGCCGTGCAGTGGAACTTCTCCACCCCGGCCTTGGCCGGCGTGATGGTGAGGGCCACGGCCTTGTCGAGCGGGAGCGTGAAGTTCTTCACCTTCTCGGCCGGGATGTCGATGGCCTTGATGCAGGTGCGGTCGGTGGTGCGCAGGAAGGAGAGCGTCACCGGCTCCCCCTTCTTCACCTTGATCTCCTTGGGCTCGAACCCGTTCTCGGTGACCTTGATCTCGATCTTCTTCCCGGCGGCGGCCGCGGCGGGTGCCTTGTCGGCGGCGAGGACGGGGAGCGCGAGCAGAACGGCGAGCAGTGCGGCGAGACGCATTCGGGAATCCTCCAGGGGTTCGGTCCGGGGAGCAGTATATCAGTGGAAGTCCCGGGAGGCGGTCCGCACTTCCTCGAGCGGGGCGAGCGGCAACAGCTCCCTGACTTGAAGATTCACCACCTTGCCGGTTCGCTCCACCCGCCCCCGGGCGAGGAGGAACGGGGCGTTCCGGACGAGCGGCCGGTAGCGCTCGTAGACGTCGGGCATCACCACCAGGTTGGCGATCCCGGTCTCGTCCTCCAGCGAGACGAAGGTGATCCCCCGCGCGGTCTCCGGGCGCTGCCGGACGATGACGAGCCCGCCCACCTCGACCGCCGCCCGGTCGCGCATCCGGGAGAGCTCCCGCGCGGTGCGCGCCCCACGGGCCGCCAGCGCCGCGCGCAGGAAGGAGATCGGGTGGGCCCGCTCGGAGAGGCCGGTGGCGGCGTAGTCCCGCGCCACCTCCTCGGCCGCAGCCGGCTCGACGAGCGCGGCCGGGGCCTCGGGCGGCAACCGCCCGGCGAAGAGCCCCCCCTCGTCCCCCGGAGAGAGCCCCAGCGCCGTCCAGAGGGCGGCCCGCCGGCCCGGCGTGAGCGATCGCAGCGCCGCCGCCTCGGCGAGCCGCGTGAGCCAGGCCCGCGACAGCCGCGCCCGCCGCGACAGGTCCTCCACCGAGGCGAAGGGCCCCTCCCGCCGGGCCGTGAGCACCGCCTCCCCCACCGTCCGCGGCAGCCCGCGGATCCGGGAGAGGCCGAGCCGCAGCGCCGGCCGCTCCCCGGGCGCGGAGGGCACCCCCTCCGCCTCCCCCTCCAGCGTGCACCCCCAGTCGCTGTGCAGCACGTCCACCCCTCGGACCTCCACCCCGTGCCGCCTGGCGTCCTCGAGCAGCGTGTGGGGGGCGTAGAACCCCATGGGCTGGCTGTCGAGCAGGGCCGCGACGAAGGCGGCCGGATGGTGCCGCTTCACCCAGGCCGACGCGTAGACGAGCAGCGCGAAGGATGCGGCGTGGGACTCCGGGAAGCCGTAGCCGGCGAAGCCGTGGAGCTGCTGCAGGATGGCATCGGCGTCGGCCGGCGGGATGCCCTTCGCGGCCATGCCGGCCACGAGCCGCCCGCGCATCTCCTCGATGCGCTCGTGGGAGCGCTTGTGGGTCATGGCCCGGCGCAGCTCGTCGGCCTCGCCGGGGGTGTAGCCGGCGGCCACCACCGCGAGCCGCATGGCCTGCTCCTGGAAGAGCGGGATGCCGAGCGTGCGCTCGAGCACCGCCCGCAGCGGCTCGTACGGATAGCGGACCTCCTCCCGCCCGTCGCGGCGGCGCAGGAAGGGGTGGACCATGCCCCCCTGGATGGGGCCGGGGCGGATGATGGCCACCGAGATGACGAGGTCGTAGAAGCGGCGCGGGCGCAGCCGGGGCAAGAGCGACATCTGCGCCCGGGACTCGATCTGGAAGACCCCGATGGTGTCGGCCCGGGAGATCATCTCGTAGACCCCGGGCTCCTCGGCGGGGATGGCGGCGAGCGAGGCGGGCCAGGGATCGGCCGTGGCGCCGGAGGGTGCCGGCCGGTGGCGCCCGAGCAGCGCGAGCGACCGGGAGAGCGCGGTGAGCATGCCGAGCGCCAGCAGGTCGACCTTGAGGAGCCCGAGCTCGGCGAGGTCGTCCTTGTCCCACTGGACCACCGTGCGCCCGGCCATGGCGGCGGGCTGCACCGGAACGGTCTCCACGAGCGGCCGCTTCGTGATGACGAAGCCCCCCACGTGGATGGAGAGGTGTCGCGGGAAGCCGGCGATCTCCGCGGCGAGGCGCAGCGCGTGGCGCACCGCCGGCGAGCCCTCCGGGTCGAGCCCGGCCTGCGCCAGCACGGCGGGCGGCACCTCCCCGGCCGTGTCGTGGCTTCCCACGAGCTTCGCCAGCCGATCCACCTGGTCGGGGGCGAGCCCGAGCGCCTTGCCCACGTCACGGATGGCCGAGCGGGCCCGGTAGGCGATGACCTCGCAGACCATGCCGGCCCGGTCGCGCCCGTAGCGCGCGTAGACGTACTGGATGACCTCCTCGCGCCGCTCGTGCTCGAAGTCGACGTCGATGTCGGGCGGCTCGCCCCGCTCCGCGGAGAGGAAGCGCTCGAAGAGCAGCCCCATCCGCACCGGGTCGATCGAGGTGATGCCGAGCACGAAGCAGATGGCCGAGTTGGCCGCGCTGCCCCGCCCCTGGCAGAGGATGCCGCGCGCGCGGGCGAAGCGGACCACGTCCCAGACGGTGAGGAAGTAGCTCTCGTAGCCGAGCTGCTCGACGAGCGCGAGCTCCCGGGCGAGCTGCCGCTCCACGTCGACCGGCGGCGTTCCGCCGTAGCGATCGACGGCCCCCTCCCGCACGAGGCGCCGGAGCAGCTCCATGCCGCCCGCCGCGTCGCCCCCCTCGCCCCCCTCGGCCAGCACCGGCGGCAGCGGATGCTCGCCGCGGATCTCCTCGATCCGGAAGGCACAGGAGGCGGCGAGGTCGGCGGCGGTCTCGAGCCCCTCCGGGAAGTCGGCCCAGAGCCTCGCCATCTCCTCGGGCCCCTTCAGCGTGCGCTCGGCGTTCGGAAAGAGGCGCCGCCCCACCCGGTCGACGCTCGTCCCCAGCCGGATGCAGGTGAGGACGTCCTGCAGGGGCTGGCGGCGGCGGTCGTGGGTGTGGACGTCGTTCGTCACCGCCACCGGGATCGAGAGCCTTCGCCCCACGCTGCGCACCGCGGCGATGCGCGCCTCCTCGCCGGCCGCCCGGTGGCGCGACACCACGAGCGCGAGCCGCCCGCCGAAGACCTCCCGCAGCCGGGCCGCCACCCCGGCGTCGGTGCCGGCGTGGAGCGCGAGGAGACCGCGGGACCGCTCGGCCACCGCCAGGAAGGGGAGCCTGGGCTCGGGCGGCCGGACCACCGTCCCCTCCGGCGCCTCCCCCTCCCCGAGCGGCGTGCCCGCGTGGGCCTCGGTGAGGAGCCGGCACAACCCGGCGTACCCCTCGCGGTCCATCGCCAGCAGGGTGAGCGCAGCCGCGCCGGGCCCGAGTCCGTCACAGGCGAGCTCGGCCCCCACGACGAGCGGGATCCCCCGCCGGCGCGCCCGGGCGTGGGCCCGAACCACGCCGTAGAGCCCTCCGCGATCGGCGAGCGCCAGCGCCTCGAGCCCCAGGTCGGCGGCGCGGTCGACGAGCTCCTCCGGCTGGCTCGCCCCCGTGAGGAAGGAGAAGCTCGACCGGCAGCGCAGCTCGGCGTAGCGGGGGGGCATCCGGGCGTCAGTCGAAGAGGCCGTGGAGCCAGAGCCGGCCGTCGCGTCCGTCGCGGTAGATCCAGGTCTCGCCCAGCCCCTCGAGCCGGACCCGGTAGTAGTCGCGGTCGAAGGGTTCGTTCCACCACTCGCCGGCCAGCCGCTCGGGGCCGGAGAGGGCGAGGACGGCGCGGACCGCACCCTCGATCCGCAGGGAGGTGAGCCGGCCTCCCTCCCCCAGCGCGACGATCGGGCGCGGGGGATCGAGGAGCCGCGTGGGGCGCTCCGGTTGCGGTTCCGGCGGCGACTCCGGCGGCGACCGGGGCTGCTGCGGTCCCGCCCCGCCGCCCCGCCCGGCCCCACCGTGACGGAACGGGGTCTCCCGGTAGGCCGCCTCCGGCCGGTGCCGGTCGGCCGCCTCGGCGGCGAAGAGGGAGCGCTCGCCCAGCCGGGCGGCGAGGCGCGAGAGGGCCACGTCGAGCGCGCGCGCCACCTCGGGCCGGTCGCCCACCGCGAGCTGCTCGGCCGGGACCTCGGCCGCCTCCACCACGGCGAACTCGAGGGCGCGCACCGGGGCCGGGAGCCGCAGCCCGGCGAGCCGCTCACGGAGCGGCGCGAGCCAGGCCGCCGCGTCGGCGCCCGGCCGCGAGAGCGGCAGGTCGACCCGCTCCTCGCCGCGCGGGTCGAGCAGCAGCGTGAGTCGCAACCGGCTCGCCCCCAGGCCGCGCCCGACGAGGCGCGCCGCCACCCGGTCGGCGAGCCGCTTCGCCGCGAAGATCACCGGCTCGGCGCTCTCGAGCACGCCCACCTCCCCCTCGAGGTCCCAGCGCTCGCGCGGGAAGGTCTCGGAGACGAAGGGGACGAGCGGCCGCGGATCGACCCCGCGGGCCAGCCGACCGGCCGCCGCGCCCGCCGCGCCGAAGCGGTGGGCCAGCGTCTCCGCCGGCAGGGCGGCCAGCGCGCCGACGTCCTCGACCCCCACCGCGGAGAGCCAGCCCGCCACCTCGGCGGGCAGGTCGAGCGCCGCGAGCGGCAGCGGGGCGAGCGCCCGCGCCCCCTCTCCGGGCCCGGACGGAACCCTCGTCCGCTCCCGGCCGGCGTGGCGTGCCAGCGCGATCGCCACCCCCTTGCCATCGGCCACCGCGATGCGTCCCCGGAACCCCATGTCGGCGCAGAGGGCGAGCACCCTCCCGGCCAGCACCCGCTCCGCCTCCGCCGGATCGCTGCCGGACAGGCGGGCGCCGGCAGCGTCGAGGAGCACCGCGTCGGGAGGGGCCACCTCGACCACGGGGGCGAGGGCCAGGAGCGCCTCGGCGAGCGCGCGCAGCGCCGCCCGGTCGGCGGCGGCGTCGAGCGGCACGGCCTCGAGATCGGCGCAGGCCGCCCGCGCCTGCACGAGCGAGTCACCCGGGCGGACCCCGGCGGCGAGCGCCGGGGCGGTGGCGTGGCGCACGAGCCCCTCCCACACCACCGCGAGCGCCCCGGCCGGCGGCCGGGCCCGCAGGACCCGCTGCAGCGGCAGGTCGGGGAGGACGACGGCGAGCGCGCGCGGCGGGGCCCGCTCATGCAACATGGTGGACCTCCGCGAGGCGCACCGCGTCCAGGTCGATCCGGACCGCCGCCGGGATGGCCGGGTCGCCCGGGCCGGAGAGCAGGAGCGCCGCCGCACCGCCCTTCTCTGCCGCCGCCCGAAGCCGGCGCAGGATGGGCTCGGCCCGCGCCGCCGGCACGCCGCGCAGGGGGACGTCGATGGCCACCGCACAGAAGGCGCCGCTCCCGAGCAGCACCTCGGCGGCCCAGAGCCCCGGCAGCACCTCCCCCCGCGCCGTCCCGGGGCGCACGATGAGGAGCCGCCGGAGGTCCACGCCCAGGGCGAGGGCGGCAGGGGG
>CAIVAR010000033.1 GCA_903904005.1 uncultured Anaeromyxobacter sp. | reverse complement strand
GCAGGTCCTCGGAGAAGATGGTGGAGACGAGCTTCGTGATCCGGTCGCGGTCGAGTGGTTGGGTTCTCACGGGGTCGCAGCGTGATCCCCTCCCGCCCGGATTTCAACAACTTGCCCTCACGAAATGAGGGGATCGCTCAGATCCTGAAGGGCAGCGACGTCGACCTGACCAAGCTGCCGCTGTTCCTGCACCACGAGCACGACGGCAATGCCTACATCCAGGACACGAGCGTGGTGTCGCGCGATCCGGACACCGGACTGATCAACTGGGGCATCTACCGGCTGATGTTCCGGTCGAAGGACGAGACCAACGTCGACATGCGCAATGACAGCCACAAGGCGCGGATCCACGCCCGGAAATACCAGGCTCGCGGGATCGACATGCCGGTGGCGGTGGTCATCGGCGGGCCCGCACTCGACAAGATTGCCTCGATGTTCACGGTCCAGAACACCGACGACTGGGACGTGCTGGGCGGCTTCTACGGGGCCCCGGCGAAGGTGGTCAAGTGCGAGACCAGCGACCTCACCGTGCCGGCCAACGCGGAGATCGTGATCGAGGGTCGGATCATGACCACCGAAGGCTGGGTCTTCGACGAAGGGCCCTACGGCGAGTTCACCGGCACCTACGGCGGCGGTCTACCCTGCAACTGCCGCCTCAAGGTCGATTGCATCACGTACCGCAAGGGCGGAATCTACCAGCACGCGACGATCGGTGGGCTGCACCCCGGTCGTACCGACATGGCGGTCTGGAATTCGACCATCGAAGCCGACATCTTCTCCGCGCTGAAAAGCGCTGGGATTCAGGTGCTGGATGTCTACATTCCGGGCAACGGCTCGACCAATGTTGCTTATGCCCGGATCAAGACTGTCGGCGGCGGCGACGCCAAGCAGGCGCTGGGGATCATGCTCACCTGTTCCCGACAGTGGCTGCCGAAGATCGCTTACGTGTTCGACGAGGACGTCGACATCTTCGATCCAGATCGCGTCATGTGGGCGTTCGCATGGCGATTCGATCCGGGCCGGGACACGTTGATCCTGCCTGGCCAGAACGTCCTGCCGCTCGAGCCGATGTGCAATGCAAACAAGCCGCCGGTGAACCTCTCGAAGATCGGTTTCGACTGCACGATCCCACTGGTCGGCGGTTTCGACGTCCTGTCCTTCGCGGCCTGCAAGGTCACGCCTCCGCTTGGCGGCGCACCGTCGGGGATCGCAGGGATGAGCGAGGACGACATCGCGACGAGCATGGAGAGCTTCATCAAGGAAGCGCCGCGATCCTGGCTGGAAATTCTCACCAGGTTCAGCGGGCAGCCCTATCCGCTGGTTTACCGGGCCTTCGGGCGCTTGCGGCACCGGCTTGGTCGGATGGCCGACGACCGTCCGACCTATCCATACACGTTGTCGGATTCGTGCTTCGTCGAAGGCAAGAAGTGACAGCAAGGGACTGAGAGGCTTCGTGCCGGACCAATTGGCTGAGGGGACGATCGTCGACAGACTCGTCGTCGGCATATCCGGAGCGAGTGGGACGCTGTACGGCATCCGTTTGCTCCAGGTGCTCAAGGACCATCCCGAGATCGAGACCCACCTCATCCTGAGCAAGGGGGCCGAGATCACGCTGAAGCTGGAGACGAACTTCAGCGTCGATGATGTGGTCAAGCTGGCGAGTTACACGCACGACCCGGGCAACCTGGCCGCTGCCGTTTCCAGCGGGTCGTTTCCGGTCCTGGGGATGGTCGTCGTGCCCTGCTCGATGAAGAGCCTGGCCCAGATTGCTTTGTCGCTGAACGACAACTTGCTGACCCGGGCGGCGGACGTCACGCTGAAGGAGCGCCGGAAACTGGTGATCGTGCCACGCGAGACCCCGCTGCACCTGGGGCACCTTCGGCACATGACGGCGATCGCCGAGATGGGGGGGATCATCCTGCCTCCGGCCCCGTCGTTCTACCACGCTCCCCAGACGATCATGGACATCGTTGACCAGACGATCGGCAAGATCCTCGACCAGTTCGCCATTCGCCACGATCTGTTTCGGCGGTGGCAGGGGCATGTCGCCTGAGGCTTTCCTTGATGCAGTGACAGCACTGGTGGCGGTGCCCGGAGCGCGCGGGCTCTCGGGTGGGTGAAGGGCCTTCCCTCCGGCCTGTCGGGGTCAGGCTGCCTCGGGACCCTTCGACGCGCCCCCCTGCCCCTTCCGGCGCGAGAGCCACGTCGCCAATCCGAAGTACCCGGCGGCGAGGAGGCACAGGTGCAGCGCGTGCCCGAGGACGGCCGAGGTCGGTCCTCCCATCTGCGAGGCCGCAAGCAGACCCTGGATCCCTGGCGTGGAGGGGAACAGATCGGCCACACCCCGCGTCCAGGCCGGCATGTTCGACCAAGGGTAGATGGCACCGGAGAGGAACACCGCCGGGATCGAGGTGACGACGACGACCTGCATCGCGTAGGCGTCGCTGCCGAGCGCCAGCGAGAGCGCCACCCCGAGCGACCCGATGGCGAGACAGAGCGGCACCGCCACGACGAGGACGCCCGTCACGTTCAGCAGGGTGGGAAAGTCGTGCAACCAGAAGGCGAGGCCCTGAAGGTACAGCAGCCAGAAGAGCGCGATGAGCGCGAAGGCCGACACGAGCGCCGTGAGCCCCGCTCGGGAGGCCAGCGCCTTCTCGAGGTGCTGGGGTCGGACCTCCGAGGCCAGCCAGCCTCCCATGGCCAGGGTGATGGCCATGAGCAGGATGGACTGAAGGATGACGATGCCCACGATGGGGACCACGTAGCTCGCGTAGCCGGGCACCACGTTGAACATCGGCTGGACCACGATGGCCGGACCCTGGAGGGAAGCCCGGGCCAGCGCCGACAAGGGGATGCCCGAGACCGCCAGCTGCCGGGCGCTCGCCTTCGTGGCCTCCTCGATCAGCGGGCCGAGCGAACCGGCCATCGCCACCTTGGCCTGTACCGGATAGGCACCGGTGCCGATCGCGCCCAGGACGGTCCGGCGCCCGGCGAGCAGGTCGTGCTCGAAGCCAGCCGGGACGACGAGCATCACGGACGCATCCTCCACCTTCAGGACGGCCTCGCCCTCCGCCTGATCCCGGGTCACGCCCACGATCCGCACCGAGGGCGTTCCCCGGAGGGACTGGATGATCCGCCGCGACGTCGCGCTCCCGTCGAGATCGGCCACGACCACCGGGACGTTCTCGACGAGCTGGTTTCCATAGGGCCAGGGGTAGAAGAACGAGTAGAAGGCGATGGCGCCGACGAAGAGAAGCATCGCGTCGAGGTTGCCCAGCGAGGCGCGAGCCAGCGAGGCGACGAGGCGCACCCAGTTCCTCATGCGACCACCGCTGCCCGGCGCATCCGGCGGGCCAGGAGCGGCCCGGCCAGGAGCCACGGCACGAGCGCGAAGGCGGCCAGGATCGAGAGCGCCGGCAACGAGTCGGCGAACGAGGAGGCCAGCGTCCACTGCTCGCTCTGGACCTTCAGGTACCAGGTGAGCGGCACCGTGTAGCCGTAGATCCGCGCCGCCTCCCCCATGGAGGCCTGCGGAAGGGAAAACCCGGTGAAGGGCAGCGTCGGAGCCACGAAGAGCGAACCCAGGGTGAGCGCGAAGCGCCAGTCGGGCGCCACGGCGGAGAAGAGGATCGCGAAGCCCAGCATCGCCAGGACGAGGAGGAAGGCGCCCGCGAGCCAGGTGACGAGGCTGCCGGACGGGGCCCATTCGTTCCACCCCCCCACCCAGCCCACGTAGGCGGCGGCGAGGAGCAGGTAGTAGCCGACGAACGGGGCGAGCTTTCCCACGAGCGCCGGCCAGAACCGGCCACCGGACGTCGCCAGCCAGGCGCCCACCGTCCGCTCCCGGGTCTCCCGGGCGATGGCGCCGAGGAAGGCCATCACCGCGAAGAGCTGCAGCATTCCCGGCAGGAGCGCGCTTCCCAGGTATGCCTGGTAGCTCATGGCCGGGTTGCCCAGGACGACGAAGGCGGGCTGCAGGATCTCCACCTTCAGGGTGCCCCCCCGGAAGCCGCCACCCGCGAGGGCGGCCATCTGGACGGCCCGTGCCTCGCTGGCTGCCGCCACGGCCGTCCGGAGGTCGCCCTCGAGATCACCCGCCGCGGCGAAGTACTGCTCGTTCAGGAAGAGCACAACGGGGAGCTGGGCTCCGCGCCGTTGCTCCCGCTCGTACCCGGCGGGCACATGCAGCACGGCGAAGACCTCGTTGCTCCGGAGCGCCAGCTGGGCCTCCGACATCGACGCGTAGGCCCGGAGGTCCGGCGATCGGGTCGAGGAGATCACCCGGACGATCTCGCGCGACGCCCCGCTGGCGTCGTCGTCGACCAGCGCCACCGGAAGCGCCGTCTGCTGCCCGTTCCCGAGCAGGGCCCAGGTGATCCCCATCCAGAGCAGCGGGGCCACCACCACGGCGAAGATCTCCCACGGACGCGCCGCGACGGCGGAGAGCTCGCGAGCGGCGCTCGCGCGGATGGCCGCCCAGGCGCGCATCAACGGTCGACGAGCACCGTCATCCCGGGGCGGAGCGCGGCATCGTCCGCGGCAGGTCGTGCACGCACCTCGAAGGTCTTCATGTCGTAACCGGAGGACTGGCGCGTGGAGCGCCACGTCGCGTAATCGGCCCGCGGGCTGATGTAGTAGACCTTGAAGGCGATCTTCCGATCGCCCAGCGCCGGGACCCTGCCCTCGAGGACCTTGCCGATCTCGATGCCGGGAAGGCTGTCCTCCCGGATGTTGAACGTGGCCCATCGATCGGAGAGATCGACGAGCGACACCAGCGGGAACCCCGCCGGCGCGAGCTCCCCGGGCCGGAGCACGATCCGGTCGACCTGGGCGGCGATGGGCGATCGCACCAGCCGCTCGGAGGCGAGCGAGGAAACCTCGGTGACACCATCATTGGCAACCGCGGCAAGCGCCGCCGCCGCCTTCTTCTCGCCGGGCCGTGCCCCCTTCTTCGCCATGTCGGCGAGCGCCCTGGCCGCCCGCGCCAGCTCGGCCGACGCCTGCCAGTTCGCCAGCGCCTCGTCGTGGCGCTGCAGGGAGACGAGCCCGTCCTTGTACAGCGCCTCCACCCGCTCCCAGGTCTTCCTGGCGAGGACCGCTCCGGCCTCGGCGCGCTCCCAGTTCGCCGTGGCGGCGGCGATCTCCTCGGGGCGCGCCCCCTCGTCGACCATGCTCTGGCGGGCCTGGGCGGCCGTGCGAAGGGACTCCACCTGGCCCAGCTTGGCGTCGATCTCCGGGAGGGAAAGCTCGAGAAGGACGGCGCCGGCCTGGACCGAATCCCCTTCCTGGACCAGCTGCTTCACCACCCGTCCGGGAACCTTGGACGATACGTCGATGGTGTGGGCCTCCATCTGCCCCTGGAGCGGAGGACGGGGCGGATGGGCCGCGCGCCACAGTCCCCAGCCCACCAGGGCGATCGCCACCACGCCTGCGACGACGCCGACGGTTGCCAGGACCTTCGTCTTCTTCGCCTCGGGAGTCGTCACGGTTCCACCGCCACGTCAGGGCCGCGCGCCTGCGCGGCGAATTCGTTCATGCGACCCGAGGCCGCGTGGAGAGCTGCGTAGGCCAGGTCGAACTCGAAGGCGGCGAGCCGCCGCCCGGTCTCCGCCAGCATCAGCATGGTGCGGGCCTCGTTGACGTCCACCGCGGTGGAGAGCCCCTCGGCGAAGCTCTTCTCCCTGAGCCGAAGGTTCTCCTTGGCGAGCGACACGCCGGAGGCGGTGAGCCGGTACTGCTCCGCCGCCTCCTGGCTCAGGCGCCAGGCCACCTCGATGCCGGTCGCGACGCGGTTCGTGGCGTCGGCGCGGACCGCGTCGACCCGGGCCACCAGCGCGTCGGCAGCCGCCATCCCCGACGGTCGGTCGATGTTGTCGACCAGCGTGAAGTTGATGCCGATCCCGACGAGCCAGTCGGGCTCGGGCAGCGCGAGGTAGGATTTCACGAAATTGTACTGGCCGAAGGCGAAGACATCGGGGAGCCAGGCCCCCACGCTCGCCCTCTTCGCCTGCTCGGCCTGGGTCTGCTTCGCCTTGATGATGGCGAAGATCGGATTCGCCTGGAGGGCCGCCCCCTGCCACTCGGCGAGAGGCGCCAGCGGGCGCGTGACCACGAAGAGTGGCGTGGTGAGGGGAGGCAGCTTCTCCTGGCGGAGCATGCGGGAGAGCCTGAGCTCGGCGATGCGGACGTCGGCCTGGGCCTTGACCTGCGCCCGGGCCGCCGCGTCCCGCGCCACCTGGACCGCGAGCCGCTCGAGCTGGGAGATCATTCCCTGCTTCTCGAACCCCACGGCGCGGGCCAGCTCCTCGTCCTGCTGGGCCAGCATCTTCGCCTGGAGCTGGTCGACCGAACGCGCGAGCTGGACGCCGAAATAGAGCCGGGCCAGCTCGTCGTCGAGCAGGTCGGCCTCGGCCTCGGCGCCGGCACGGGCCTCGTCCACCACCGCGGCGGCCGCCGCCTGCTTCGCTGCGATCCGCCCCCCGGCGTAGATGACGTAGCTTCCCATGATCGACGCGCGCGGGCCGTTGATGCTCTCGCCGATCGGGACGTTGCCCAGGTTGATCGGCTGCGTGTGGATCGGGCCGACGTCCACACCGGGCAGCACCACGGGAAGGTCCACCCGCTTCTGGCCGATCACCTGGCCGAGGTTCAGGACCACCCGCGGGTAGTCGAGGCCGGAGAGCGCGTTCGACTCCTGCTGGGCGAACTCGACCGCCGCGGATGCACCCCGGAGCTGGTCGGAGCGGGACCGCATCTGGGCACGAGCGGCGTCGAAAGAGAGTCCCGCGCCGTCCGCCAGGGCGGAGGGGGCGGCCATCATCAGCATCAGGAAGACCACCGATCGCATGCGCATACCGTCGGCCACCGTAGCACTGCCCCGCTCCACTGGTCGTGAACCACAAGGGGCGTGGCCATTGGCGGACTGGCCACCGCGCCGGCGTTCGTGACAACCTCGCCGGCGGGAGGACGATTGCCAGGAGCTCCTTACCGGATCGGACTGTCGACCCTCGTCCTCCTGACGAGCGCGGGGGTCTTCAGCGTCGTCAACACCGCCTCCCTCGCGACCGACGGCCTGGCGCTCGTCACCTACCTCCTGCTGGGCAGCCTGCTCTTCCTCGTCCCGACCGCGCTGGTGGCGGCGGAGCTGGGCTCCCGCGTGAACAAGGACGGTGGGGTCTTCGCCTGGGTCGACGAGGCCTTCGGCCCCCGACTGGGTGCGGTCGCCCAGTTTGCGCAGTGGGCCTCCAACCTCCCCTTCCTGCCCTACCTGTTCGCCTTCATGGGATCTGCGCTCGCCTACATCTTCCACCCTCCCCTGGCCGAGTCGCGGTGGTGGATCTTCGCGAACATCCTGGCCTGGATCTGGCTGACCACCCTCGCGAACTTCGGAGGCGTCCGCAACTCGTCGCGGTTCACCACCGTCACCTTCGTGGTCGGAAACCTGCTCCCCGCCGCGGTGCTCGTGGGGCTCGCGGCGTGGTGGCTGGCGCGCGGGATGCCGTCCGGGGTGCCCTGGAATCCGCGCTCCCTCCTCCCCGACCGTTCGCTGGACCAGCTCATGATCCTCGCCGCGGTCATGCTCTCGCTGATGGGCGTGGACGTGACCGCCCCGCTGGTCCGACACGTCGATCGGCCGGAGCGGACCTTCCCCCGTGGCGTGCTGATCACCGCCGTCCTGGTCACCATCCTCTACGTTGCGAGTTCGCTCTCGGTCGCGGTCCTCCTGCCTTCCGGCGAGAACGCGCTCGTGGCGGGCACGCTCATGGCCTTCCAGCGCGGCTTCGGCGCGCTGGGTGTCCCCTGGGTCGCCAAGCTGCTGGCCGCGGCCCTCTGCATCGGCGCGCTCAGCGTGGGCGTCGTCTGGACCCTGTCCACGGCACGGGCGATGATGGCCATGGCGCGCCTCCAGCTGATCCCGGAAGTGTTCGGACGCACCAACGCCAGGGACGTTCCGACGGGAGCCCTCCTCGTCCAGGCGGTGCTCGCCTCGCTCCTGGCCCTTCCCGTCCTCTTCCTGCCCACCGTGGGATCGGCCTTCTTCCTCTCGCTGAGCGTCACCACCCAGATGCGGCTCGTCCTGTACATGATGGAGTTCGCGACATTCCTCCGGCTCAAGCGGCGCGACCGGCCATCGCCGACGGCCTACACGGTTCCGGGCGGAATCGTGGGCGCCTGGATCGTCGGCGGCATCGGCACGCTCTCCTGCCTGGTGGGGATCGGCGCCGGCTTCGTCCCGTCCGCCGCGGTCCGCGCGGCCGGGTTCGACGCGACCCTTCGGTACTGGGCCTTCATCGTCGGTACGATGTTCGTGCTGCTCGTGCTTCCCCTCGCCTACATCGAACGACGGAGGCGCGGCTCGAGTTGAGATGGCCTCAGAGGCCGAGCGGGACGGCATGGCTATCCTTGCCTCCTTCCGGCACGGGCTGCGGCCAGACGACCGAGAACACGTAGGTGATGAGGAGCGCCATGGCACTCCCGAGGAGGACCTCGGAAAGTCGCCGGATCCCGGCGATCTCCCCGCTCGTCCTGGAGTGGGTCGTCAGGCTGGCGGCGATGACGAGGGCGGCCGTGATCGGGGCGAGCTTCCAGTTGCTGGGGACGCGGATGACGTAGGCGGACGCGAGCACCGTCACCACCAGGGCCACCGCGAGCGTCCAGTCCCGAGGACCGCCGATGACGAGGCAGACGAGCCCCACGACGCCGCCGATGGTGGTGTTGACGACCCGGCCCCAGAAGGCGGCACGCGCCGTTCCGATCTGGGGCTCCGTCACGGCGACCATCGAGGTGACTGCCCAGAGCGGATTCTGCTGGAACAGAACCTGGAGGATGAGCCAGAGCGCCAGCCATCCCATGAGGATCCGGACGGCGTAGTGCAGCCCGGCCGACGACCTCGAGGCCAGCAGGTGGAACCTCATCTCGCCGGACCTCCCCCGGCAGCCGGCGTTGCCGTCAGGGGCACCGGGAAGAAGAAGGCGTCGATTCCCTCACCGGCGATGGAGGGGTCACGCGCGTTTCCGGACGGGAGGGTCTCGATCCAGTTCATGCCGCCGCGCAGGTGCTCGGCCCGGATCCGTTCGAAGAACGCGACTTGACCGGCGGCGGGCTGGCCATCCCGCCCCGTCCAGAGCATGTCGAAGTACTTCTGGTAGGCCTGCCACAGGCTGGGGCCGCTGGCGCGGGTGCCGCTCCAGGTGCCCGTGCCGGGGTACTCCCCGACCACCGTCCCCACCTGCCAGAGCTTGCCGCTGCCCAGCTCGGGCGTGTCGAGATTCGACGAGGTCACGTAGATGCGCCGTTCCGACTCGTGCCCCACCACGTCCATCAGCATGAACTTCACGTGCATGTCCTGGGGCGTGGTCGGGTGGACGGGGTTTCCCGAGCCGTCGCGAGGGGTCCAGATCCCCGCCGACGCGAGGCGATAGGTGGCGCCCGTGGCCGGGTCGCTCCGCGCCAGGCTGGGCGTCCGGTTCAGGTTGGCCCAGGTCGTCGATCCCTCGTCCCGCAGGGACTGGAACTGCCAGAGAAACCGGACGTCCAGGTTCCCCGGGAAGGGCGAGGCGACCCGGGCGTCGGACGTGCGGTCCTCGGTGACCATCCCGGCGAACCCCTCGCCGACGAACTTCCAGAGGTTGTCGACGAACGCAGCCTCCTGGCCGATCTCGAACATGGCGACCGACAGCCGGACGGTTCGCCCCTGCCGGAGTTGCCGGGCGGCGTCGACGATGACGGCGTCGAACCAGTTGACGGAGCCGGGCGCATGCTGCCCGGGCAAGGGCGGGTTCAGGTAGGTCGGCCAGGCCTCCTGGTCGGCCCCCCCGACGCCACCGACGAATTCGTTTCCCCTCCCGGCATAGAACCAGACCCGATAGCCGCCGATCCGCACGGGCGGGAGGCCGGTCCCGCTCGAGTCCTTGGTCCCGCTCCGCCCCGGGAACCGACCCTTCCCGCTTCCGGAACCGGCCGCCTCGGCCAGCGCGAGGAAGTAGGCGTAGAGGTTCGGCGCGCGCTCGACGAATCGGAGCGTGTCGTTGGCCTTGCAGGTGAGCCCGACCGTCTGGAGGTTGAGCGACCCGTGGGTCGTGACGAAGCGGCCCCCGCCATCGTCCACCTGCAGGACCTTGGCGTGGGTCCTGGGGTTGCGCCAGCGCTTCCCGTGCTTCCCCTTCTCGACCTCGGCGATCCCCGTGGTGTTCGGGAGCAGGTCCCGGATCGACGCCTCCGAGTCGCGGCCGCCGCCGAACAGGATCCTCACCGAGGCGGGGGACGCGGCGCCGTCGATCCACCCCAGGACGTTCCGGGTCACGTCGGTCGCGGGCGTGAGCGTCTGGTCCCGCTCCGCCACGGCGCCGGAACTCGGGGTGATGGTACACGCGTAGTCCGTGTTGATGAAGCCCATGTGCACGGTGACGTTGCATCCGCCCGGAGGGCCCCCGCACGAACGAAGCGGGCTCACCCACGGATTGAGCCGGGAGTCGTTCGGCAGGAAGTCGGGGGAATCGAAGGCGGTGGGCGGGACCGCGTCCGCCCGGGCCACCTGCGCAGCGAGGATCGCCGACAGGACCGCGATCCACGAGCGGCCAAGGAAGCGGCCAGCGCGACCTTCCTCTCGCCCAAGGACGGCCGCTTCGGCACCGATGAGCATGGGCGCACCGTAGCATCTCGACGTCCGTGCGGAGGCGCCCGAGCGGGTATGTCGCAGCTCCGATGCCTCGATTGTCCGATCACGCCATCCCGTGTCACCGAACGCGCCATGGACCGTCCCTGTTGGGGTGGACGCCGAGGCCCATCGGGCGGCGCGACCCCCGACAACCGGTCGTAATGTCTATCGGTCTGGGGCTCTTCGCCCTGCCGCGTCAACCGCGCATGCACCCCAATGGGAAACGGGGCGGTCGCGGATTGCATGCGTAGAATGCCTACCGATTTGACCATCCGTGAAGGATGACCTCCAGCCAGGGAGACGAATTGAACTTCATTCCACGGACGCCGCCAACCCGAGACACCTCACTCCGTGTGACCTTCCGCTGGAACCGACCTTTTTGCTCGGCGTTCCTGGCGGCCCTGGTCCTCGCCTCGCCCCTCGCCTCTCGCGCCCAGTCCCCCGGCGACGATGTCGCCCAGCTCAAGGCCCAGGTCGAGTCGCTCCAGAAGGCCACGGCCGAGCAGAGCGCGAAGATCTCGGCGCTCGAGAAGAAGAACGCCGCGACCGTGGATCAGGAGCTGGCGAAGGGCGAAGGCGCCAGGCCGGGTGCCGAGGCCGCCCCGACGACCCCGACCCAACCGTCCTTCGTGGTGAACCGCAACTCCCGTTCCCCGGCCCAGAAGCTCACGCCGCGCATCGACAACGTCCCCATCACGCCGGTCGAGAAGGGGTACGTCCGCTTCCAGGGAACCGAAGTCGACTTCGAGATGGGCGGCAGCGCCTCGACGGTTCTCACCGTCAGCTCCAAGGCCTTCTCGCCGACCTGGATGGTGACCGCGGCGATCCCGGTGAGCGGGCAGCCCTTCTACGACAGCCAAGCCCAGGTAGCCTTCACCGCGAACGAGTCGGACATCAACTTCCAGTTCCGCATGCCGAGCCCGCTCGGACAGCTGCGCATCGTCTACAACAACGACTTCTCCCAGCCGCAGGCCACCTTCAACTACCACCTTCGCTACTTCTACGCGCAGGCCGGGAACCTGCTCGTGGGCTTCTCCGACTCGCTCTTCACCGACGTCGACTCGTTCCCGGCGACGCTCGACTACGAGGGCCCGAACGCCCTTCCCTTCTACCGGCACGCCATGGTGTCGTACGGGCTCCTCCTGCACCGCGACGAGGACCGTCAGGTCTTCTTCAAGGTCTCGGTCGAGTTCCCCAGCGCCCAGGTCTCTCCGGCGGCGCTGGTTCCCCGCAACGTTTCGCCCGACGTGGGCGCGCAGCTGCGGCTCGAGGGAAAGCACGGCCACGTCCAGCTGGCGACCATCCTCCGGGGGATCGGCATCCAGAGCGCGACCGATGGCTCCACCCAGACGGTCTTCGGTTGGGGGTTGAACCTCACCGCCGGGCTGAACCTCTGGGGGGGCGACTTCCTCTCCGCCGGCGTGGCGGGCGGCCAGGGAGTAGCGGCCTACTTCAACGACACGGGAGGCGGAGGGCTCGATGCCGCGATCGCCGCAGGCGGGGCGCTCACCGCGCTGCCCATCCTCGGCGTCTTCGCCGGCTACACCCACCGGTGGGCACCGGAGTGGTCGTCCACGGCCAGCTACGGTTTCCTGACCATGAACGACTCCTCCTACCAGGCCTCGCTGGGAAGCACGGGATTCCAGCAGACGCAGTACGCCTCGCTGAACCTGGCCTGGCGTCCGTGGAGCCGGCTGCTCGTCGGCGTGGAAGGACTCTACGGCTTCCGCAAGGCCGTCGACGCCTCCACCGGTGATGCCTGGCGCGGCCAGACCAACGTGCAATTCAACTTCTGACCTCCAACCCAGGGAGTCCCAAATGGCCAAGCGCAAGCAGAGCAAGCTCGTCCCCTCCATCCTCGACTCGCGGTTTGGCTCGGCGGCCATGTCCCGGATCGCGCCGGCCCACCACTTCCCCGCCGACGAGATGCGAGAGGACGTCGCCTACCAGATCGTCTTCGACGAGCTTCTCCTCGACGGAAACGCCCGCCAGAACCTGGCGACCTTCACCCAGACCTGGGACGAGCCGAACGTCCGGAAGCTCATGGACGTCTGCATCGACAAGAACTGGATCGACAAGGAGGAGTATCCCCAGTCGGCCGCGATCGACATGAAGTGCGTCAACATGATGGCGGACCTCTGGAACGCCCCACGCCAGAAGGGTGGCCAGGCGACCGGCACCAACACCATCGGCTCCAGCGAGGCCTGCATGCTGGGTGGGATGGCCATGAAGTGGCGCTGGCGCGCGAAGCGAAAGGCGCTGCGAAAGTCGGTGGACAAGCCCAATTTCGTCTGCGGCCCGGTTCAGGTCTGCTGGCTCAAGTTCGCCCGGTACTGGGACGTGGAGATCCGGCAGATCCCCATGGAGCACGGGCGCTACTTCATGGACCCGAAGCGGATGATCGAGGCCTGCGACGAGAACACGATCGGCGTCGTTCCCACGCTCGGCGTGACCTACACCGGCAACTACGAGTTCCCGCTCCCGATGCAGGAAGCGCTGGACAAGCTGCAGAAGGCGAAGGGGCTCGACATCGACATGCACGTCGACGGCGCGAGCGGCGGCTTCCTCGCACCGTTCATGACGCCGGACCTGCTCTGGGACTTCCGGCTCCCGCGCGTGAAGTCGATCAGCGCCTCCGGGCACAAGTACGGTCTCGCCCCGCTGGGCTGCGGCTGGGTCGTGTGGCGCGAGGCCGCCGACCTGCCCGAGGACCTGATCTTCAAGGTCGACTACCTGGGCGGCCAGGTCGGGACGATGGCCATCAACTTCTCCCGCCCGGCCGGGCAGGTGATCTCGCAGTACTATGAATTCCTCCGCCTGGGCCGGGACGGCTACACGAAGGTCCAGACGGCCATCTACCAGGTTGCCCAGTGGCTCCACGGGCAGCTCGCGCCGCTCGGCCCCTTCGAGTTCCTGCACGACGGGAATCCCCGGGTCGGCATTCCCGCGGTCACCTTCAAGATCCGGGATGGAGTGAGTCCGGGGTACACGCTCTACCAGCTGTCGGAGCGGCTCCGCCTGCGCGGCTGGCAGGTCCCCGCCTTCGCCCTGACCGACGCAGCCTCCGACATCACGGTGATGCGCGTCATGTGCCGGCGGGGCTTCGAGATGGACTTCGCGTCCCTCCTCGTCCGGGACTTCCGCATGGCGCTCGACGAGCTCAAGGCCGGGGTTGCCGGGACGGCACCCGCATCCACCAGCACCGGCTTCCACCACGGCTAGCCCCGAGGGCAACGATCCATGAGCACGAACCAGAACAAGGCGATGAGCTGGCTGACGCTGGCCTTCCTGATGGTGGCCGCGGTGGCGAGCGTTCGCTCCCTCCCCGGCATGGCGGTCTACGGGCTCGGCAGCGTGTTCCTGTACCTCGTCCCGGCGCTGGTGTTCTTCATCCCGGTCTCGCTGGTCGCGGCGGAGCTGGGCACCGGCTGGAACGGTGGCATCTACGGCTGGGTGAAGCAGGCCTACGGCGAGAAGTGGGGCTTCTTCGTCATGTGGTTCCTGTGGCTCGAGGTGGTGACCTGGTACCCCACCGCGCTCGCCTTCGCAGCCAGCACCTTGGCGTACATGTTCCACCCGGAACTCGCGAAGAGCGGCGTCTTCACCGCCGTGGTCATCGTGGTCCTCTACTGGATCTCCACCTTCGTGGCACTGAAGGGGATGAACGCGGTCTCCAAGCTCAGCTCGTGGTTCATGATCCTGGGGACCCTCTTCCCGGCCGCCCTGCTCATCGTCCTCGGGGTGGTCTGGCTCGCGGTGGGGCGCAAGTCGGCGCAGCCCATGACGCTCTCGGCGCTCATCCCCGATGTCTTCAGCTCGACGGCCGTGGTCACGGCCGGGAGCCAGAAGCTCCATCTCGACTTCTGGCAGCGATTCGAGGGCGGCGCGGCCGGCCTCGTGCTCGTGGTCGGCAACTTCCTGGCCTTCGCCGGCATCGAGATGAACGCCGTCCACGTCCGCGAGCTCAAGAACCCACAGAGGGACGTGCCGAGGAGCCTCCTCGTGGCGGCGATCCTCATCGTCCTCATCTTCGTCCCGCCGACCCTGGCCATCTCCTTCGTCGTGCCAGCCGACTCCACCAGCCTCACCGCCGGCGTGATGCAGGCCTACGCTGACTTCTTCCAGGCCTTCCACATGAGCTGGGCCATCAAGATCATGGCCCTGCTGCTCGTCTTCGGTGCCCTGGGCGGCGTGCTCGCCTGGACCGCCGGCCCCTCGGTGGGCCTCCTCTTCGTGGGCAAGGCCGGGTCGCTCCCCCCGTGGTTCCAGAAGACCAACAAGCAGGGAATCC
Source organism: uncultured Anaeromyxobacter sp. (assembly GCA_903904005.1). Classification (GTDB taxonomy): domain Bacteria; phylum Myxococcota; class Myxococcia; order Myxococcales; family Anaeromyxobacteraceae; genus CAIOAK01. The sequence continues at coordinate 33,181 of CAIVAR010000033.1, read as the reverse complement.
AGGCCAACATCCTGGTGCTCCAGGCCGTGCTGGTCTCGTTGCTCGCGCTTCTCTACGTGGTCGTCCCGGACGTCTCCGGCGCCTTCTGGATGCTGGGCGCGCTCGCCGTCCAGATGTACCTCATCGTCTACGTCTTCATGTTCGCGGCCGCGATGAAGCTCCGCAAGACGCAGCCGAACGTGAAGCGCGGCTACCGCGCGCCCGCCATCCACTTCTGGTCGATCCTGGGAATCCTTTCGTCGGTGCTGGCGCTCCTGCTCGGATTCCTGCCGCCGTCCCAGTTCAAGATGCTGCCGCCGGCCATCTACGTCGGGATGCTGGTGGCGGGCCTGGTGGTCACGGCGGCGCCGGCCTTCCTCTTCTTCCACTTCCGGAAGCCTTCCTGGCAGATCGTGCCCAAGCAGGAGTCGGATCGCTATTCGGCGGCGCTGCAGGACCTGGATGCCGAGGCCGCAGCCAGCGCGGCGGCCAAGTCGCCCCCGGCTGCGGGTGTCGCCGCGAAGACCTGAGATGTCCGCCACGATTGCCCACGAGGAGACGAGATGACCATCGACAAGGATTCCCTCCAGAAGGCCGTGAACGCCACCATCGCCAGCTTCTCCGGCGTGAAGGACGGCAAGAACGCGGACTACATCCCGGCGCTTGCCCAGGTACCTTCCCGGCTCTTCGGGCTGGCGGTGGTGCTCGCGGACGGCACCGTGATCGAGGCGGGTGACTCCCGGCAGGAGTTCGCCATCGAGTCGATCAGCAAGGTCTTCACGCTGGCGCGTGTCCTCGACCAGATCGGGCCCGCCGCCCTTCGCCAGAAGATCGGGGCCGATCCGACCGGGGAGCCGTTCAACTCGGTGATGGCCATCGAGTTGCACAAGGGGAAGCCGCAGAACCCCTTCGTGAACGCCGGGGCCATCGCCACGACCAGCCTCGTCGCCGCGAAGTCGAAGGACGACCGGTGGGCCCAGATCATCTCCACGTACGGCGATTTCGCAGGGCGGCCGCTGACCGTGAACGAGGTGATCTACAAGTCCGAAGCCGACACGAACCAGCACAACCGGGGCATCGCCTGGCTGCTGCAGAGCTACGGCTACATGTACTCCGACCCGATGGAGGCAACCGACGTCTACACCCGGCAGTGCTCGGTCAACATCACCGCTGCAGACCTGGCGACGATGGGCGCGACGCTCGCCAACGGCGGGGTCAACCCGCGAACCGGAAAGCAGGTCGTGCAGTCGAGCAACGTGCCGAAGATCCTGGCCGAGATGTGCATGAGCGGGCTCTACGACTCGACCGGCGACTGGATGTACAAGGTCGGCCTGCCGGGCAAGAGCGGCGTCGGCGGGGGAATCCTGGCCGTGGTCCCCGGGAAGCTGGCCATCGGCGCCTACTCCCCACCGCTCGACGAGTTCGGGAACAGCGTGCGCGGCCAGCTGGCGGCACAGGCGCTCTCCGAGCAGTTCGGCCTGAACCTCTTCGCTCGCAAGGCTTGATCAGCCGGACGGGAGCCCCGGTGCCCGACCTCGCCTCCCGCTGCGGCGAATGCCGCTTCTTCGCTGGCGCCGCCGGTAGAGCCGGTGCCTGCCGCCGCAATCCCCCGGCCCTGCTGGGGGCCTCGAGCGTCGATCCCGACACCTGGAGCGCGGGCGGGGTGGCGTGGCCGCGGGTGCTCCCGGACTGGTGGTGCGGGGAGTTCGAGGCGACCCGGGTCGCGGGGAAGGCGACGCCTTGAGCGCGCGGATCGTTCAGATCCTCGAGGTGCTGGTCGGCCTCTGGCTTCTCGTGCTCCTCTTCCGCTCGCTCATCACGGTGACCCTGCTCGAGCGGCACCGCCGGGACCCGATCCGGGACTTCACGGCCCGGTCGACCTGGTTCCTGTTCCGCAACTTCCTGGGACGCGGCCGGAGCCCTGGCCAGTTCGACCGTCGGCTCCTCTGGTTCTGGCCGGTCTCCCTCTTCGTACTGATGGGGGCCTGGTACCTGCACGGGATCCTGGCGTTCGCGTTCCTCTACCGCGCCGCCGGCGCCTCATCCACGTGGCTGGACGCCCTCCTCACGAGCGGTTCGGCGCTCAGCACGCTCGGCTACAAGACGCCCCCGGGCACCATCGGACAGGTGATCTCCATCGCCGAGGGAGGCATGGGGCTCTTCGTGATCGTCTACATCCTGTCCTTCGTGCCGGGCTACCTGGGCATCATCCAGGCGCGAACGGACCGGGTGGACGCCGTCTACGTTCGGACGGGGCATCCGGCCACGGGGGTCGCGCTGCTCGAATGGTACCTGCGATCCGGGCGGCCCGAGGCACTCGGCGAGCACTGGTACGACTGGGAGGCATGGTTTCGCACCCTCGGCGCCGCCCAGTCGCTCTCGCCCGGCCTGACCATTGCCCCTTCCTACTGGCCAGGCGAGTCCTGGGTGAACGCCAGCGCCGTGGTCCTCGACACCGCCGCACTGGCGATTGCCGCGCTCGGGGCCCCTCCGCGGGGACATGCGCTGATCTGCCTGGAGACCGGGGAGCGGGCGCTCGCGGCGGTGGCCTCGTCGATGAGGGTGCAGGTGGGCACTGCTCCGGGGTGTCTCGTCAGCCGAGCCCAGTTCGACGTCGCGCTCGACCGGCTGGCCGCCGCGGGGGCCAAGGTGTCCCCGGACCGGGATCGGGCCTGGGCCGACTTCGTCCCGCTGCGCAGGCGCTACGAACCCTCCCTGGTCGCGCTGGCCGCCGAGGTCCTGGCCGAGATCGACGCCTGGCCGGTCGCCTAGAAGTGGATCTCGGGGGAGACCAGGAGCTGTAGCCCTCCGATCCACCGTCCGTCGTAGCCGCCCCCCTCGAACACCAGGTCGAGCCCCACCCCGAGGCGCCTCGTGTTGAGCAGCGACGCCCCTGCGCCGATACGGCCCGCACCACCCAGCCGGGAGTTGGGACCGATGTACATGGCCCCACCCACGCGAAAACGGCTCACCACATCGTTGGTCGGCGATCCGAACTTGGCGACGTAGTCGACCGTCGGCTCCCAGAGGGTCGCGTTGGCGGTCTGCGTCAGGAGCGCGTTGAACTGATCGTAATAGGTGAGCGTGGCGGTACCGATGCCCACCGTGAGCCCCACGCTGACGTTGTGCATGCCGCCCAGATGGAAGTCGACCTGCGGGCCCACGAGGAACGGGATGTAACTGGAGTAGGTACCGCTCGTGCAGGCGTAGCCCCAGACCGTGTAGCAGTTGTACCAACCGGAATTGTAGAACCCGACGCCCAGGTTCACCCTGGCCACGTTGTTCCAGGTCGGTGCCGGAGGCGCGGCCTGGAACAGCCTGCCGGGCTCCGGTGACGGGGTCTGCGCGGCGGCGGGCGCGGCGAGGGTCAAGAGGACGGCGGTCGTGAGGAGCAGGTTTCGCAAGGGGTTCTCCAATCCCTTTCACCCTACCAGCATCCAAATCCGCCAAGGGCAGTCATTTCCGTGCAGACCCGCCGGGGACTGCAGGCCCCGGCGCGGACCCGCACGCGAGGACCTGGCCCCTCGGCATTCCGTGAAGGGCAACGTCTGCCACCGTCATGTCCTTGGCCACCAGCATCGCCACGGCGGACTCCCGCAGCGCCACCGTACGGATGGTGGAGCCGGAAGAACCCGACGTGCACGATGGCTGCGCGAACCCAGGTGATGAGGAAGGGGGCGGCGGAGACGCCGCGCGACTCCAGCTCGAGGAGAACCGCACGGGTGATCCAGGAGGAGATTCCTGGCTCCCCGGGAGCCACCCGCCCTGCGGCGCGCGCGGGCCCGTCCAACTGAACCCTCGTCCGCATCGCCCTATCGCTTGGCACTCGCCGAACGCTGCAGACAGATTGCCAGGTGGGGAGGGGCTGCTCACACCCATCAGGGGCCTTCACCTGGCGCTCCCGGGCACATCTCCAGTGCCAGCGGACAGGTGGCTTTCGGGAGCACACTGGGACCGGTCTGGACTCCCCGGCGGTCCGTCTACCAACCTTCGACGGAACCCAGGAGAACACCATGAACCGCAAGACCCCCAGCATCGTCGGCGCCTCAGTCGGACTGGCCCTCTTCCTCGCCATCGCCCTGCTCCCCGCGCTGCTCTACGGTGGCTACGCGGGCGTCATGCTGGCCGGTGGGATCTTCGGGATGGTGATGGGCGTCCCCGGCCCGGAAGGCTGCTGCCCAGGCGACGAAGGCGTAGCCGAGAAGTTCACTGCGGGCCAGAGGCCCGAGCTGCCTCCCCGTGCCTCCTGCGTGCCATTCCCAGCGGGACTTCCTGGTACCTCGTCGGATCTCACGGAGAGTGACTTGGCACGACCGAAGCCCTGGCTGACTGGTGTTTCAGGAGAAAAGCAGCGTGCCGTCGCCAGGTTGGAGTAGTTGCCTTACAGTTTAATGAGGCCGGAATCTCTCGGGAAACCGAAGGGGTTCCGGCCTGTCCTCTTGGCGGCGCCCTTGACACCCATTCGCGCGACGGCGCACAGTTCGTGAACTGGAAGCCCGCCCGACATCCCGGGCGACCGACACTCCCCTCGCGCCGACACCGTCCTCGTCCCGGGATCCCGGCGGCTCCATGGCCTCGGCGCGTGAAGCCCCGAGGGGGGAGGCGCGGATGGTCCGGACAGCGAACGGAATCCCGGCAGCGACGGCCGTGCCGACAGGCAGTGCGACGAGACCTGGCGCGGCCGCGATCCCGCCCCATCCGACGCTCCGTCCGCCTGCCGGCCTCGTCGTCGACACGTTCGACGAGGGCGGCGAGACCTTCGCCTTGCTGGAATGGCCTCGGGGGCGACCGGCGGCGGCATCGGGGCCGGGCACCTCCGATCCGGTCCCTCCAGGTGCACCCGCGCAGCGGGAGGTGCTCGAGTTGCTCCTCCGGGGTCTCTCCAACACCGAGATCGCCTGGCGACGCCGGCGGTCGGAGCGGACCGTGGCGCACCAGGTGGACAGCCTCTTCCGGCGCTTCCGGGTGGGGTCGCGCGCCGAACTGATCGCGCTCGCCACGCGCGAAGGATGGACATGGGGGACGCCATGAAGGTGGACGCGATCCGCATCATCGAGGCCGGATACGCCCCTGCCTCGAGCGACGAGCAGTGGCTCTCACCGATCGTGGAGGCCTTCGGGCCGCTGGCGCGCGACATGGGCGCCATGGCGGGGATCGTCGACTTCGAGGAGGCGGGCGCCACGGTCGGGAACTGGGTGGGTCGCGACGAGATACCCGACTGGCTTCCCGCGGCCTGGCAAGCCATGTACGCCTACCTGGGGGAGCACCATCCCGCGGCGCTGCGGGCCATCCTTTCCCCGAATCCGTCGGTGGTCTGCTGGTCGAGCGAACGCGGCTCCTGCATCCCGGCCAGCGCTCTCGAACCCATCCGGGCGCTGTTCCGGGAATGGCCCCTCTTCAAGGATTGCCTGGGCGTGCTGTCGGCCGAACCGGTGGGACCGAGCCTCCTCGTCTCCGTCCCGTACCGGAAGGACGTCACGATACCTCCACGAACCCGGTGGCAACTCGCCCGGGCCACGGCCCACCTCTGCGCGGCGATCCGGCTGCGCCGGAGGGCGTCGGTCGATCCGCCGCGGCCGGACGGGCTCGCTCCGGACGTCGAGGCGGTTCTCGACCCCGCGGGCAAGGTCCACGACGCGAAGGGAGTGGCGGAGTCCAGGGACGCGCGATCCAGCCTGGGCGCCATCGTGCGGCGCGTGGAGCGCGCCCGCGGGCGCCTCCGCCACGCCGACCCGGAGGAGGCGCTGGACATCTGGCTCGCCCTCTTCGACGGGCGCTGGTCGGTGGTGGAGCACGTCGAGTCCGACGGGCGCCGATTCCTGCTGGCCCGCCGCAATGCCCCGGGGGCGCGCGACCCCATTGCGGTGACCCAGGGAGAACGGGACGTGCTCGCCTGCGTCGCGCGGGGCCATTCCAACAAGTACACGGCCTACCTGCTCGGCCTCGCCACGAGCACCGTCTCCACCCGGCTGGAATCGGCGCTGCGAAAGCTGGGGCTCTCCTCCCGGCGCGAGGCCATCGAGATGCTGGCGGTTCCCGATCCAATCGCCCGGCTCGATGCCCACGGGACCTCCTCGCTGGCACCCCGTACCCTTCCATCGTCGCGGCCGACAGCGACGAGGTCCCGGAACAGCCGGGCCGGGTGACCGCGGGGGGAGAACTGCAATGACCATTCGTGACGTTCGAGGTGGGATGCTGGCGCGGTGCATGGTTGCGGTCGTGACGCTTTCGACGGCGGCTCTGTCGAGCCGTGCCGGGGCCGACGACCGGTCCGAGCCGCCAGTTGTCCTCGGCGACAAGACCGGCCTCCCGTCGGGCTGCGAGTCGCTCGGCGAGATCTTCGAGGAACGCTTCATGGCGACGTCTCCGAACACCGAGCGGGTCCAGGCCGATGCCGTCAAGACGGCCGGAAAGAAGGGGGCCACGCACCTGGTCACCGAGTCGCTCGAGCACTGCGGACCGTACTCGTACTGCTACACCGGCGTCGCCTACCGCTGCCCGAAGCCCGGAGCGACTCCCGCCGCGCAGTGACCGCGCAACCGGGGCGAAGCGGCGGCCGTCACGGGCGTCACCGCGCCGTCGATCTGGACGAGACGAACTCGAGCGCCAGCTGCCCGCCCAGGGCCAGGCCTACCCGCCGCAGAACGTCCCATCGCGGGGTGCGCCGGTCGGACCCTCGCTCCACCCTCGCGATCATGGATGAAGGGGATCCGAGCACTGGGGCTGCATTTCCACGGGGCAATGACGACGCCGGAGGGCGCGCGGCGAAGTAGGTCCCGGACCCGCAGCGCCCCACATCCCGGGTCTGGAGTCCCCGGCATTCCGTCTGGGATTCCAGACACCCGCCCCGCCAACCCCCCGGAACTCCAGGGTCGGGATCTTGGCAAGCCCCCTGCACTACCTCCTCCCGTCTACCAACCTCGACGGAACCCAGGAGAACACCATGAACCGCAAGACCCCCAGCATCGTCGGCGCCGCAGTCGGACTGGCCCTCTTCCTCGCCATCGCCCTGCTCCCTGCGCTGCTCTACGGTGGCTACGCGGGCGTCATGCTGGCCGGTGGGATCTTCGGAACGCCGGTGGCCCCGACCTTCGCGGTCCAGGCCCTGATCATCTTCGGGATGGTGATGGGCGTCACCGGCGTCGGCGCCCTCTTCGCGGTCGGCGGCGCGGTGGCTGGCGCTGCGGTAGGCGTCCTCGCCGAGACCCCGGCCCGGAAGGCCGCTGCCCAGGCGACGAAGGCGTAGACGGGAAGTTCACTGCGGGCCAGCGGCCCGATGGAGTTCGAGGCCAGCCCCGCAACGGGCTGGCCTTGCTGCGTGCGTGGCCTCGGGTGGCAACCTCCCTGGATTCCGGGTCGCCTCCCGGATAGATGGGGACCGCCAACCCGAACCAGGAGCACACGAACAGATGGCGAGCAGGGGCAAGATCAGCCGCAGCGAGTTCTCGGTGCCCGAAGCCTGGCGTCGGATCGTCAAGCTGAGCGAGCGACAGGGTTCCCGGAACTTCGACGTCCTGATCTGCGGCCACGCGGTCGCCGCGAGCGACACGGCCTACCGACGGTTCCGCGCGTGCCCGGAGTGCAGGGTGCAGGTGCAGCGGTTCGCCGACCAGCGTGCCCAGGGACTTCGAGCCGCGTAGTCGACGGCGGGGGGCGGCTACCGTGTTGCTCGGCGGTATCTTGGGTCTCAGCCCCTTCGAGACGTCAGGTCACGCGCCGTGAAGCGTCTCTATATGGGTGAGGCCAATCTCCCCTCTCCTTCTCGATCGACTGACGCGAACCGTCGCCGATGCGTTTGTCACCCGCAGTGTCCACGACCCTTCCTTCGAGGACGGTCGAAAGGTCTGGCCGAAGGAACTCTTCTATTTCGTGTTTCGTGCTTCTGGGGCGTAGCCGAGAGCTACGCCCCCATTCGCGTCCGTGCCATCTGGAGCAGCTCCCGGTGGGTCGCATCCTGCAGGGCGAGCGACGCGAAGAACCGGTTCACGTTGGGTTCGACGCTCCTGGCCAGTTCCACCTCGTGAAACCGGTTGAAGCGGGTCTCCATGTCCGAGAGTTGCCGGAGCACGCTCCCGGGACGGCGGCAGTCGGCACTTTCCCGGAATGCCATCCGGTTGGCCTCGATCTCGTCGGTCATCGCATCCAGGATCTTGAGGTACCGACCCACGAGATCCTTCGACCAGAGGGAGCGGGGATAGTGCCGGACCAGCGACTCGACGTGCAGCGCGTGCTGCCCCTCCTCCGCCGCGAGGCGAAGGAAGAGCCTTCGCAGGTGGGGGTCGAAGGAAAAATGCCCGGCCAGGTCCGTGTAGAGACCCTGCGCAGCGGACTCCACGCGGGCCGCGGCCTGGAGCACGACGGTGTTCATCTCCAGTATGCGGCCGTCATCCATGGGCGCGTCCATCTCGAAGGGTAATCGAGATGCCGGGCCTTGCCGCAGGGTGACGGAGGCGTGACCCAACAGGGAGCGCGGCCCGCGCCCCAAGAACTTCACATCGTCGGGATCACCACGAACCCCAGCGCCGCCGCATTGCCGCGGATCCGGTCGTCCGTGCTCGCGACGTCCAGGGCGCCGAGTTCGTCGTCGAGCACGCAGATCGAAGCCAGGTGGATCGCGTCGAGCGAGCGGACGGGCTCCACGGGGAAGTCCTCGCGCGCGCGCCGAAGCACCTCTTCGCCCAGGGAGACGACGTCGCAGGATCGCTCGAAGGCGGCCAGCTGCCGCTCCGCTTCACGGGCCTCCCGGGCATCGAGCCGCTCCTCGCGCCGGGCACGCGAGATGGCCCTCGCGGCCTCGACGAAGGTCAGGGCCGACGTGACGAGACCTTCGCCGGACAGCCCGGGCTGCAGCGCCTCGTCCCCGTCGAGCAGCACCCGCAGGAGCGCGCTCGTCTCCACGTACCGCCGCCTCACTCGCCACGCTCCGCGTCGAGCAACTCCTGCGACGTCCCGCCGCGGAGCCGGACGCGCGGTGCCGCGCTCCAGTCGACGGAGGACGGGGCCGCCGCCGGACGCAGGAGGCCCCGCTCGACGAGCCGCCAGTACCGGGGCTCCGCGGGCGGGAGGCTTCTCTCGCCGGTGCCGGGCGGCCGCAGCTCCGCGACCACCTCTCCCCGGTCGGTGACGAGCACGACATCGCCGCGCGCCACGTCCCTGAGGTAGGCGCTCAGGTGGGCCTTGAGGTCCCGGATCCCGGCGGTCTTCATGAAACAAATGTAGTCACCAGGGACTACATCGTCAAGGAGGCCCCGATCGCTACGGCTTGCGGATCGCGCCGGTGACGGCGGCATCTCCCGCGATCGCCGGCTGTCCCGCGACACTGGTCAGACGGCAACTGTAGTGGGTCGCCTCCTTCATCGTGCGACCCGGGTTGGTCACCGCGATCTCCACGCTCACCGTCCCTCGGTGGTTCCGGACCTTCGCGGAGGTGGGGAGCGTGATGGTGCTGCTCCCGCCGCCGACGCTGGTCTCCCGGCTCCAGGTGGCTCCTCCGGAGACGGCGCCCACCCCGACGCCGCACTGGACGACCGCCTGCCGGACCCCGGCGGGGATGTGGGTGAGCTCCACGGGGACCTTGAGGGTGAGGCTCGACGCCCCACCGGCGGCGCCGCTGACGACGGCGCCCGCGAGGTCGGGTACCGGCAATGGCTTGAGCTGGAGATCGGTCACCTGCGCGGTGGCGAGGGACGCGGGCAGGACGAGCAGGGCGGCGATCAGCAGGAAGCGCTGGAGGTTCACGTGGGTCGTCTCCGATCAACGGCCAGTGTAGCGAAGGGTGCCGGTGGTGATGACCATGGGGGCGCCGCCGGTGTAGCGAAGGGTGCCGGTGGTGACGACCATCGGGGCACCGCCGGTGTAGCGGAGGGTTCCGGTGGTGACGACCCAGGGAACCGGGGTCTTCTTGCCGGGCGCCGCCGAGGCCGTGCCGGAGAGGGCCCCGGTGGCGACGCCGCCGAGAAGCAGCACGAGTCGAACGCTCTTCATGCGGTCATACTGCTCGAAGGGAGGGCGACTTGTCGATCCGGCCAGCCGGTGGGGCGCCTGCTCACTCCCCGGGCGGCTCCAGCAGCAGGATGGGGCGCTTTCGCGCGTCGCGCTTTCCCGCCCCGTGGACGTCGGCGGCGAAGTCGGATCCCACGGCGTGGACGTAGACCACCGCCCCCTCCACGTCGAGGCTCGCGGGATAGGCGAGCACGCCCTGGTCGTCGGTGCTCCCCTGCCACCGCGTCTGGTCGGACGGCGGACAGGGCGGGCGAAGGCACGGAATCGGGATGCTGCACGTCACCTCGACGGGCAGGCGCGGCAGCGGCTTCCCCGTCCTGTGGTCCAGGATCTTCACCTCGATCGCCTTCACCGCCGGTGGCGGCGTCGCTGCCAGGGCCGCGCATGCGAGCAACACCATGCCGGCCCCTCCCGCTGCTCTTCCCGCGTCCATGTTCCTTGTTCCTTTCCGTTCCCCGCCCCGTTCGACGGGCCGTCTCCTCCGGACAGGCTACACCCCCGACCGGACGGTAGCGGAGCCTGGGATCTTCACATCGCGGCCGTCGGGACTCGGAAGAGCTTCACGGCGGCTGGCGTGGACCTCGGCATCGGAAAGGCCACCGTGAGCCGCCGGATCCGGGCGAGTCGAGCACGCTCTTCGTGGTGGACGTCGGGGACGACGCCCGTGCGGCCGCACCGGCGTAGGAATGGGCCCCCGCCCGGCCATCCTGGGTGTCCCTTCTCGCGCCAACGTGCGAGCATCCGGCATGCCCGCCAAGCGCAAGGGTCGCTCCCCGACCAAGGTGCCCGCGAAGGTCCCGGCAAAGACCGTCCCCAGGCCCGACTTCCCCATCGTCGGCGTCGGTGCGTCGGCAGGTGGCCTGGAGGCCTTCGAGCAGCTCTTCCGCGCCATCCCGCCCGACCTCGGCATGGCCTTCGTGCTGGTCTCCCACCTCGACCCCAGCCACGAGAGCATCCTCACCGAGATCCTGCAGCGCGCCACCGCCCTGCCCGTGGTGGAGGCGCGTGACCAGGTGGCGGTGAAGCCCGACCACGTCTACGTGATCCCGCCCAACCGGGACATGAGCATCTTCCACGGGGTCCTCCAGCTCGGCGTGCCGGAGATGCCACGCGGGCAGCGGATGCCCATCGACGCCTTCTTCCGATCCCTGGCCGAGGACAGGGGAGAGCGGGCCATGGGCGTGGTCCTCTCCGGCACCGGCGCCGACGGCACCCTGGGGCTTCGCGCCATCCTGGGTGCGGGTGGCGTCACCTTCGTCCAGGAGCCTGCCACGGCCAAGTACGACGGGATGCCGGCGAGCGCGATCCGGTCGGGCTTCGCGACCCATGTCCTCCCGGTCGAGAAGATGCCGGAGGCGTTCCGGACGTCGGCCCTGAGCCCGCTGCCCAGGCCGGGCGCACCACCGGCCGCCGCCACGTCGCAGGGGCTGATCCAGATCCTCGCCACCCTGCGCGCGCGCACCGGCCACGACTTCTCCCAGTACAAGAAGAGCACGGTCGTCCGCCGTGTCGAACGGCGCATGTCGCAGCACGACATCCAGGAGACAGGCGTCTACGCCCGGTACCTGAAGGAGCACCCCGCCGAGGTGCAGTTCCTCTTCAAGGAGCTGCTCATCAACGTCACCAGCTTCTTCCGGGATCCGGAGGCGTTCGAGTGCCTTCGCAGGACCATCCTCCCCGGACTCCTGGCCGGGAAGCCCGAGGGGTGGGTGTTCCGGGCCTGGATCGCCGGCTGCGCCACGGGCGAGGAGGCCTACTCCATCGCCATGATGCTGCGCGAGACGATGGACGAGGGGCACCTCGACTTCAAGGCACAGATCTACGCCACCGACCTCGACGACGACGCCATCGGCACGGCCCGCGCAGGCACCTTCTCGCAGAGCATCGTCCAGGACGTGACCCCGGAACGGCTGCGCCGGTTCTTCGTGAAGGAGGAGGCGGGCTACCGCGTGAAGAAGGAGATCCGGGAGATGGTGGTCTTCGCCATCCAGGACGTGATCAAGGACCCGCCCTTCACGCGGCTCGACCTGCTCTCCTGCCGGAACCTCATGATCTACCTGGAGCCCGAGCTCCAGGAGCGGCTCGTCGCGAGCTTCCAGTACGCCCTTCGCCCCGGCGGCGTCCTCTTCCTGTCGCCATCGGAGGGCATCGGGCAGGACATGGACCGCTTCCGCCCCATCGACCGGAAGTGGAAGCTCTTCCGGGTCGTCTCCTCCCCGGGATCGATCCGGACCGGAGCGCCCAGCACTCTCCGCCGAGCCGAGGTCGATGACCCTGCGACCGGGACCGTCCCGTCGCCGAAGACCCGGAAAGCCGACCTGGCCGAGATCACCGGGCGGGCGCTCGCACAGTCCTTCGCCCCGCCGGCGGTGGTGACCGACATGGCGGGGGACATCCTGTACGTCCACGGCGACACGGGACGGTACCTGCGCCCCGCTCCTGGCCACGCCACCCTGAACGTGATCGAGCTGGCGCGACCCGGGCTCCAGTCCGAGCTTCGTTCCGCCTTCCACCGGGCGGTCGCCGGGGACGCGCCGGACCCGGCCCGCGCCATCTCGCTGAAGGTCGACGGCAAGCCTCAGGGCGTCCTGCTGGGCGTCCGCCCGCTGGGGCGCGAGGGCACCGCCAGGAGGCTCCTCCTCGTCAGCTTCCAGGAGGTCTCCGCGCTACCGCCGGTGCCGGGTGCGCGGGGCAGGCGCGCGTCCGGCCCCGTGGATCAGGGGAAGCTCGCGGAGATGGAGCGCGCGCTCGCCGCCTCCCGGGAGCTCCTCCGCACCACCGCCGAGGAGCAGCAGGCCTCGGCGGAGGAGCAGAAATCGATGAACGAGGAGCTCCAGTCCACCAACGAGGAGCTCCAGTCCACCAACGAGGAGCTGGAGACCTCGAAGGAGGAGCTGCAGTCGGTGAACGAGGAACTGGTCACGGTCAACGCCGAGCTCGAGGCCAAGATCGAGCAGCTGGCCGGGATGCAGAGCGACATGCGCAACCTGCTCGACAACGTCAACGTCGGGACGATCTTCCTGGACACGAAGCTGGCCGTCCGGCGCTTCACGCGCGAGGCGACCAAGGTCTTCCGGCTGATCCCCACCGATCTCGGTCGACCGCTGGCGGACATCAAGACCGACCTCGGGGGGGTCGACCTCCTCCTCGCGGCCCGCGGCGTCGTCGACACGCTCCTGCCCTGGGAGCAGGAGGTCCGGTCCCTGGGAGGAGGCTCGTACCTGGTCCGCATCCAGCCCTACCGGACGCTGGAGAACGTGATCGACGGCGCGGTCATGACCTTCACCGACATCACTGCTCGTGCAATGGCGGAAGTCGCGGTGCAGGAGGCGCGCGACCTGGCCGAGAGCATCGTGGACACGGTGCGCGAGCCGCTGGTGCTGCTCGACGGGAAGCTGACCCTCACGTCGGCGAGCCGCTCCTTCTACCGGTACTTCCAGGTGTCGCCGGAGGAGACCATCGGCCGTCCGATCTACGCCCTGGGCGACCGGCAGTGGGACGTCCCGGCGCTGCGGGAACTGCTGGAGACCGTGCTGGCCCGCGACCAGGCGTTCGATGGCTACCGGATCGAGCACGACTTCCCCCGCATCGGTCGGCGCAGCCTGATCTTGAACGCCCGGCGGGTTCCGGGAAAGGACGGGAAGACCCGCATGGTCCTCCTCGCCATGGAGGAGGAAAGGGCCAGTTGACCGAGAGGACCCCCACGACGGGCCGCCCGGGATTGCGGGCGGAGGCGGAGGCCCGCTTCGCACGCGCCCCACCTCCCCCGGCACCGGGCGAACCGGCGTCGTCGCTCCTGCACGAGCTCCAGGTCCACCAGATCGAGCTGGAGATGCAGAACGAGGAGCTGCGCCTGGCCCAGGTCGCCCTGGAGACGTCCCGCGATCGGTACCTGGACCTCTACGACTTCGCGCCGGTCGGGTACCTCACCGTCACCCACGCCGGGCTGATCGAGGACGCCAACCTGACCGCTGCGTCGCTCCTCGGCGTCGACCGGACGCGCCTGCGCGGGAGCCGGTTCGCGGGGCTCGTCGTCCCGGAGAGCCTGGGGAACTGGGGACGCCTCCAGTCGGACGCCCAGGCGGACGACGAGTCCCACTCCTGCGACCTGGCCCTCCTGCGGGGCACGGCGGTCTTCGCGGGCGACGTCTCCTGTCGACGCGCCGGCGGCGCCGGGAACAGCGGGGCGACGCGCGTCGCGCTCACCGACATCAGCCGGCGGAAGCACGCCGAGGAGGCCCTCCGGGAGAGCGAGGATCGCTTCCGCCTGCTCGCCAACGTCACGGCCATCGGGATCTTCCAGACCGGCGCGCGGGGGCAGGTCCTGTTCGTGAACCAGACCTACCTGGCCATGACCGGGCTCTCCGAGAAGGAGGCCTACGGTCCGGACTGGAAGATGGCCATCCACCCGGACGATCGGGAGCGGACGGTCCGGCAGTGGGAGGAAGCGGTGTCGTCGGGCTCGCCCGTCACCGCCGAGTACCGCCACCAGCTGAGCGACGGCAGGGTGAACTGGGTCCGCATGTTCGGAAGGCCCTTCCTGGACGGGGCCGGGGCGGTGGCGGGCTACGTCGGTGCGCTCACGGACACCACCGAGTCGCGCGCCCTCCAGGCCCAGCTGGCGCTGGCGTCGCGCCTCGCGGCGATGGGGACGCTGGTCACGGGGGTGGCCCACGAGATCAACAACCCCCTCGCGGCCGCGATGGCCGACCAGGGGCTGGCGCTGGAGGTCGTCCGGGAGGTCCGGACCCACCTGGACGGCGACGCCGCGCTCGACCGGAAGGCGGAGGCGCTGCTGCTCGGCGGAGCGGTGGAGGCCCTCGAGGATGCCCAGGGCAGCGGCCAGCGCATTTCACGCATCGTCAAGGATCTCTCGATATTCGGACGGCCGGACTCGCGGCGCGACCGCCTCCGGATGATCGACGTGGTGAACGGCGCCCTGCGCTGGCTTCCGGCCGCGGTCGCACGGACCGCCACCATCCAGGTCCAGGACGGTGGCGCCCCCGACGTGGTGGGCTCCTCGGGCCAGATCGAGCAGGTGGTGGTGAACCTGGTCACGAACGCGGCCCGGGCCACCCTCGAGGGGCAGCGGGACACGATCATCGTCCGGGTCGGCCCCGGGCAGCCGGGGATGGCCCGCCTGGAGGTCATCGATCACGGCACCGGGATCGCGCCCGCGGTCCTGGATCGGATCTTCGAGCCCTTCTTCACCACCAACGCCGTCGGCGCCGGCAGGGCGATGGGTCTCGGCCTCGCCATCGGCCATGCCATCGTGACCGCGCACGGCGGGACGATGAGCGCGCGAAGCGTGGTCGGAGAGGGCGCGACGTTTCGCATGGAGCTCCCCGTCGCCTGAACGGCCGGGACGCTGACGCGGCGCAGCAGAGCCGTTACAATCCTCGCTGCTCCCCACTCCAGCTTGGAATTCTCTCATGCGAATCGCGATCATCGGCTCCGGCCCCGCCGGCTTCTACGCTGCGGAGGCACTCCTCAAGCGCACCGACACGGCGGTGGAGGTCGACGTCTTCGACCGGCTTCCCACGCCCTACGGGCTGGTCCGGGGCGGCGTCGCGCCCGACCACCAGAAGATCAAGTCGGTCGCGCGGGTCTTCGCGGCCACGGCGGCGCGCCCCAGCTTCCGGTTCCTCGGGAACGTTCAGCTCGGACGGGACGTCACCGTGGAGGAGCTGCGGCGCCACTACCACCAGATCGTCTACGCCACCGGGAACGAGGGCGATCGCCGCCTGGGCATCCCGGGCGAGGGCATGGGGCGCTGCACGCCCGCGTCGGTCTTCGTCGGCTGGTACAACGGCCACCCGGACTACCGGAACGCGAAGATCGACCTCTCTGTCCCGCGCGTCGCGGTGGTGGGGAACGGCAACGTCGCCCTCGACACCGCCCGCATCCTGCTGCGCACCCGCGCCGAGCTGGAGAAGACCGACATCGCAGCGCACGCGCTCGAGGCGCTGGTGGCGAGCCGGGTGCGCGAGGTCTTCGTCCTGGGGCGCCGCGGACCGGCCCAGGCCTCATTCACGGCAGGTGAACTGGAGGAGCTGGGCGAGCTGGAGGCGGCCGATCCCGTGGTCGATCCGGCCGACCTGGCCGAGGGCGCGCTCGTCGGCGAGGAGGCCCGCAAGGGGACCCTCGAGCTCCTGCGCGCCTACGCGGCGCGCCCGCCGAGGCCGGATGCGCGAAAGCTCCACCTGCGGTTCCTGCGATCGCCCACCGAGGTGGTGGCCGACGCGTCCGGCCAGGTGGGCGGCCTCCGCCTGGAGCGGAACCGGCTCGAGCCCCGGTCCGACGGGACGCTCGTCGCCCGCGCCACCGGCGAGTCGGAGCTCCTCGACGTGGGGATGGTCCTCCCCGCGGTGGGCTTCGCCGCCCGGCCCATCCCGGGCGTCCCCTTCGACGAGAAGGCGCGCATCGTGGCCAACGCCGATGGCCGCGTCGTCGACTCCACCACCCGGAGCGTGATCCCGAACGAGTACGTGGTGGGCTGGGCGCGCAGCGGACCGCAGGGGCTCATCGGCGAGCACAAGAAGGCGTCGGCGCAGGTGGTCGCGCACATGGTCGCCGATGGCGCGGGGCTCGACGAGCGCCCCCTGCCCCACCGCGACGCCGTCGCCGCGCTGCTGCGCGAGCGTGGCGTCCAGCTGGTCTCCTTCGACGACTGGAAGAAGCTCGACGACGTGGAGGTGGCCCGCGGCGCCCGGCGCGGCGCGCCGCGCGACAAGGTCGTCGACGTGACGGCCATGCTGGAGATCCTGGGGCAGGACCGGTAGCGCCCCGCCGCGGGACGACCTCACGCCCCGAGGTTGCGCGGGAACCAGATCCCGAACGCGGTGCCCTCACCCGGGGTGGACGCGACGCCGATCCAGGCGCCGCTCTGCTTCACGATCCCGTAGACCGTGGAAAGCCCGAGCCCGGTACCGGCGCCCGGTGGCTTGGTGGTGAAGAAGGGCTCGAAGAGGTGCACGAGCGCCTCGGGATCCATCCCGGTGCCGGAATCCGCCACGCCGAGCCTCACGTAGTCGCCGGGCGGGATCCCCGCGATGGGCGGGGCGGTCCCCGGCTCCAGGGTGACGTTCCGGGTCGACAGGACGAGCGTCCCTCCCCCGGGCATGGCGTCGCGCGCGTTCAGCGCGAGGTTCATGAGGACCTGGCCGAGCAGCCCGGGATCGCAGCGGACCGGCCAGGCCTCCGGCGCGAGGTCCTCCGCCATCTCGACGTGCTCCCCGATGGCCCGGCGGAGGAGGCTGGCGCCGTCCCGGACCGCGCCGTTCAGGTCGAGGGGCACCGGGGCGATGGGCTGGCGGCGGGCGAACGCGAGGAGCTGCCGGGTGAGCTCGCGCGCCCGCTGCCCGGCGCCGAGCAGGTCGTCGACCGTCTCCCGGGCCGGCGGCGCACCCTCCGCAACCGCCAGACGCAGGTCCTCCCCGCAGGACAGCATGACGGTGAGCAGGTTGTTGAAGTCGTGGGCCACCCCTCCGGCGAGCCGCCCGATGCCGTCCAGCTTCTGCGCCTGGTGAAGCTGGTCGCGAAGGCGGTTGCGCTCGGTGATGTCGCGGCCGTTCACCACGATGCCGCGGACGCCGGGCACGTCCACCAGGCTTCGCCCCTCGACCTCGATGAGCGCGAAGGTGCCGCCCGCGTGGCGGACCCGGACCTCCATCCGCTGGGTCGTCGTCGGGTCGCTCCGGACGGCTTCGAAGGCCTCGGTCGCCCGGGCCAGGTCGTCCGGGTGGACGAAGTCCATGACCGGCCTCCCCAGGCCCTGGTGCGGCTCGATGCCCAGCACGTCGACCGACGCCGGACTCGCGAACGTGACGACCCCCCCGTCGTCCAGGATGAGGGTGAGGTCGCTCGACCGCTCGATGAGGGCCCGGAACCGATCCTGCTCTGCGGAGAGGGCGAGGAGCGCCGCCTCGCGGGAGGCGTCGGCCCGGGCCCGTGCCGCCCGTTCCCGCAGCGCGTGCACCCCGAAGGCCAGGTCGTCGGCCAGCTGGCCCAGGAGGCGAAGCTCCTCCTCGCTGAAGGCCGCGACGTCGGCCGAGTACATGACGAGGACCCCCACCTTCTGCCCGCCGTGGGCGATGGGCACCGCGGTCGCCGATGCGTAGCCCCGCCGCAGGGCCTCGCCCTTCCAGGGCGCCAGCGTCGGGTCGCTCGCGAAGTCCGGTCCGACCACGATCCGCCCCTCCCGGACTGCGACCCCCGTCGGCCCGCGTCCCCTGGGCTCGTCGGCCCAGACGGCGTCCACCGTGGCGAGGTAGCCGTCCTCGTGGCCGGCGTGGGCGACCGGCCGGATGGTGCGCCTCCCGTCGTGCTCGGGGATCCCGACCCAGCACATCCGGTAACCACCGGTCTCCACGATCACCCGGCAGACCTCGGCGAACAGTTCCTCCTCGCCCGTTGCCCTGAGGATCGCCTCGTCGCACCGGTTGATCACGAGCAGCGTGCGGCGCGCCCGCTGGAGATCGTCCTCCACCTCCCGGCGCCGGGTGACGTCGCGCAGGAAGCTCACCATGAGGCCACCCGGCAGGCCCGTCCGGCTCGCGCTGGCCGAGACGAGCAGGACGCTTCCGTCCTTCCGCCGGAGCCTCGAGTCGAAGCGATCGGCTCCGCTCTCCTGGATCCTGCGGATCCGCTCGCCGGTCTCCTCCCGGTCGACCTTCAGATCGGCGATGTTCATGGTGAGGAGCTCGTCGCGGGAATACCCGGTCATCGCGCAGGCGGCCGGGTTGGCGTCTACGAACCGCCCCCGGCCGTCCAGCATCCAGAACCCGTCCTGGGCGGTGTCGAGGACTTCCCGCAGGTGCCGGTCGCGCTCCAGATGGGCCTGGCGCCGGACCGCCCGGCGGAACATTTCCCCCCCGACGCTGACGAGCACACCGATTCCCACGAAGAGCGCGGTCCGGGCCGCCTGGTCGAGGGAGATGCCGGGGGTCGCGGACGTCGCCGGCAGGACCCAGGCCAGCGCCAGCAAGGCGGAGAGCGCGGTCGCCAGTGCTCCGGGCCACAGTCCGCCCACCCCCGCGGCGATCGCCACGGCGGGATAGAAGAAGGCGTAGGTGGATCCGAAGCGGTTCTCGATCCCCAGCGTCAGCAACGCGGCGACCAGGGCTACCCCCACCGCGATCGCGTAGGGTCTACCCCCGACGGGTGTCGAGGAGGGGGCGCTGGCGGCGGTGGATTTCACGAGTTGACCCCGGTGGAGACTTTGAACCGTCTCACCGTCCGGCGGGAACCGCAACGACCCCCGGAGAGGGCTGAACTCGACCCGTTCACTCCACGATTCTACCCATCGCGCCGGACCAGCTACCGCCTGCGGAGGAGCAGGGTCTTCACCGTACGCGCAAAGGGCTCGTAGCCCGCGCCCCGCAGGAAGCGGCAGAGCTCGGAGTCGAGTTCCTCGGCGAGGGTCGTGGCGCTCGACTCGGCGAGCACGACCTCGGGCCGGTAGGCGTCCCAGTCGTTCGACCGGGCCACCTGGAGGTCGAGCCCCTCCACGTCGATGGACAGGAAGTCGATGGCCTGCCCCCGGGGAAGGTGCTCCCGGAGGACGTCGCGGAGCGGCCTCGCCCTCACCTTGCGCCGCTCGACGACCCGGTACTCCCCCACCGCCCGCTCCCGTGCCATCGCCTCGTCGAGCGTGTTCAGCGCCGGCTCGTTGAACATGAAGTAGGTGAGCTCCCCCTCCTCCGGCGCGATGGCGGCCTCCACGTTGACGTCCCGGGGGCGCTCCCGGTCGAACGCCACCATGCTCCCGGGCATCGCGTCGACGTTCAGGCCGCTCCAGCCCCGTCTGTAGAAGAGGTAGGTGTTGGAGAAGCGCCGGGGGGCGTGGGCGCCGACGTCGACGTAGAAACCCTGCTTCCGGCCCCGGAACACCCGGCGCAGGATCATGTCCTCCCCCTCCTGGGAGAAGGAGGCCGTGGCGTGAGGCTCGCGGCGGGTGAGGCCGATGCCCTTCAGGAATCCGTCGAGTCCCATGGGACGGGAGACTATCCTCCCACGGCGTCGCGAGCGAACCCCGTTACCCGTCCGGGAGTGAAGTAGACTCCCGGCGGACATGGCGGACTCGGACTCGTCGATCGCGATCCAGGACCAGATCCCGCACAACCACTGCTGGGGCTGCGGGACGCTCAACCCGCGGGGGCTCCGGATCAAGAGCCACGTGGAGGGGGACGAGGCGGTCTGCACGTTCCAGCCCTCGCCCGACCACATGGCCGGGCCCACCCACGTCCTCTACGGCGGGATCATCGCGGCGGTCGTCGACTGCCACACGGTCTGCACCGCCATCGCCGACGCCTACCGCGCCGCCGGGCAGGCCATCGGGACCGAACCGCACCGCTGGTGCGTGACCGCCTCGCTCAAGGTCGACTACCTCGCCCCCACCCCCATCGACCTCCCCATGGAACTGCGGGCCCGGGTGCGCGAGACGCACGGGCGCAAGCGCATCGTGGATTGCACGGTCCGCTCGGGCGGTCGCGAGGTGGTGCGCGCCGAGGTGGTCGCGGTGGAGGTCCCGGCCAGCTGGAGCCAGGCCGGTCAGAGATCCAGCGACAGCTGACCCCGGCGCTGCCCGGCCGGGCGCGGCGCCTCGAAGCCGCCGGCGACCACCCGCGGCTCGTCCCCTGCCCCGAGGAGCCCCTGTGCCCGCAGCGCCCCGACCACGTCGGCCGCGGCGGGGCCGTCCGTCCGGCGTGCCGCCGCGGAGGCCAGCGCGTCGCAGATCTCGTTCACCGGGTGGCCCACGTGCCCCCGGACCCAGGACCAGCAAACTCGAAGTTCCGCCTCCCGGGCCGAGATCTCCTCGATGAGGTCCCGGTTCAGGACCGGGCCGCCGGTGGAGGTTCGCCAGCCCTTGCGGCGCCAGCCGGCGATCCAGCGGGTCTGCGCGTCGATCACGTACCGTGAATCGGAGGTGACCTCGACCGTCTCGCCTCCCGGGATCCCGTGGAGGGCGTCGAGGACCGAGCGGAGCTCCATGCGGTTGTTGGTCACGCCCGCCGGTCCGTCGTCGACCCAGCGCGTGCCGCCGAACCGGACCGCCAGCGCTTCCCGGTCGAGGACCACGAAGCCGGTGCCCCCCGGACCGCCCGGGTTCACGAGCGAGGAGCCGTCGGTGAAGGCGGCGAAGCGGGGGCGCGCGGGCAAGGGCATGGCCGGCGAGACTACACCGGACCGGCGCGCACGATCGCGCCCGACCGGCAGAGCGGCGCGCAGCGTCCGCACCCGGTGCAGGTGGTGGGGTCCACCGCGCTCGCGTCCCCGGCGTCGTGGAGGGCCGGGCAGGCGAGGGTCAGGCAGGAACCGCAGCGGTTGCAGAGCGCCCCATCGACCGCGTAGGGCGCCTGGTGCGGCGTCCCGTTCACGCAGCGCGCCAGCGCGAGCAGCACCGTGCCGGGCCGCTCGAGGGCGTCGCGGACCCGGGCCTCGGCTCCGGCCGCGTCATCCAGGTCGAGCCAGTCGAAGGTGGCGCCGGCCCGGGCCAGCTCCTCCTCCATCCGCAGCGACCGCACCGGCGCGACCCGGTCGGCCACGACGACGAGCGCCGCCCCAGCCCGGGAGGCCTCGGCGAGGAGTTCCCCCGCGCCGCGCCGCCGGAGCCGCTCCACCCCGGTCACGGCGGCCCAGCGGCCATGGGAGGGATCGAAGCGCGCGACCGCGCCCTCCTCGCAGCCCAGCCCGCCCTGCACCTCGACGCCGGCCCGGCGCAGCGCGCGGAGCGTGACGAGGTGGGCGCACCCGGCGCAGCCGGGATCGGTGGCGGGGCGGCCCCGTGCCGCGGCGCGGGCGATGGAGCGGGGCGGGCTCATCCGGTCAGGGCACCATGGCGTCGAGCAGGGCGATCACGACCTGCGGCATGTCCGACGGGCCGGAGATCTGGAGCAGCCCCTGGTAGCTGTTGAACATCCCCGTCCCCATGTCGGTGAGGTCGACGGGACCACCGGGGATGGAGCCGCTGACCTTGGTCTTCGTGAGCGTGAGCTTGACGCGCTTCCCGCCCCAGAGCCCCTCGACGAAGACCGCACCGGCGTCGTCGACGGTGAGCGCGAGGTCGACGTCGCCGCCGGCGATCTTCCCGGGGGAGGTGGTGAGCACCACGTCGAGCCCGCGCGCACGCCCGACCCACCGGCTCTCGGAGGCCCGGGTGATCGACACGGTGGGTCCTCTCACGCGCCAGTCGTCGAAGGTGGCCCGGCGCGGCGGGCTCACCCCGGTGAGGTCGGTCCAGGTGACCTCCCCCTTCGGGCTGAACTCGGCCGGACCCCCCGCCGGGGGCGGGGTCATGGGCAAGGGCGTCGGCGCCGGCTTCACGATCGTGGCGCAACCGAGGAGGGTCGCGGAGAGGGCGGCGAGGGCCAGGAGCCTGGGCATCGGGGGATTGTAGGCGAGAATTGGGAAGAGGCCCCTCGGGGCCTCTTCGTTCCTTCGCTGCTGTTCGGTACCCTTGGGCGGGCACCTGTCCGGCTCACGCCGGTGGAGACTGCGAATCTGTCGTCTGGTTCGACGGTTCCGCTATCTCAGCCTCCTCATGGTGGGTACCACGGTGAGCCCTACAAGAGGAGCATGTGCCTCCCCGGCGCGAAGCGCAAGTGGCACCCCCCAAGGGGCTTTTTTGCATCGTTTGCGCGCACTTTTTTCGGATAAGTGACCGGGCGCAAGGAAATCGGGGTCGCGTATCCCGCACCCTGGGGCACCCTTCTGGAGGTGTCCACATGGACCGCGATGCCCTTCAAGTCTCCAACCTCACCGGCGCCGCTGCCGCGATCGCGTCGGGAGTCGGCCGTCGCGACTTCCTGAAGATCTGCTCGCTGGCTGCCGCCGCCGTCGGGCTCCCGGCCTCGGCCGCCGAGAAGATGGCGGCGCGGGTGGCCCTGCCGAAGAAGCCCTCGGTCATCTGGCTCCAGTTCCAGGAGTGCACGGGCTGCACGGAGTCGCTGCTCCGCACGAGCCACCCCGGCGCGGCCGAGCTCATCCTCGACCTCATCTCGCTCGACTACAGCGAGACCCTGATGGCGGCCGCCGGGCACCAGGCCGAGGCGTCGCTCGCCGAGGCCGTGAAGGAGAACGACGGCAAGTTCGTCCTGGTCGTCGAGGGCGCCATCCCGGTGAAGGACGGCGGCATCTACTGCAAGATCGGCGACCGCACCGCCCTCGACATGCTGAAGGACGTGGCGAGCCACGCCGGCGCGGTGATCGCCATCGGGTCCTGCGCCTCCTGGGGCGGCATCCCGTCGGCGGATCCGAATCCCACCGGCGCCACCGGCGTCCCCGACATCGTGAAGGGCAAGCCCCTCGTCACCATCCCCGGCTGCCCGGCCAACCCCTACAACCTGCTCGGCGTGGTGCTGCAGTACGCCACCTTCGGGACGCTTCCCGAGCTCGACGCCAAGCTCCGCCCCAAGTTCGCCTACGGCCGCGTCATCCACGACGACTGCCCGCGCCGCGCCCACTTCGACGCCGGCCGGTTCGCGCAGCGCTACGGCGACGAGGGTTCCCGCCAGGGCTGGTGCCTCTACAAGATGGGCTGCAAGGGCCCGCGCACCCACGCCAACTGCTCGCTGCTCAACTTCGGAGAGGTGATCGGCGCCTGGCCCATCGGCATCGGCGCCCAGTGCTTCGGCTGCACCGAGAAGGAGCTCGCCTTCCGCGTGCCGCTCTTCCAGACGGTCGAGCCGGAGCAGCTCAGCCCCCCCGGCATGTATCCGTCGGTGAATGCCAAGCACGGCGAGGTGAGCCCTCTCGCCACCGGCCTGGCCGGCGTGGCGGTGGGCGCAGCGGTGGGCGCGGGCATCGCCATGACCCGCAAGCTCGGCCAGGAGCCCGCGGAGAAGGACGGCGGGGAGGAGGAGTGACGATGACCACCCTCACCCGCCGCCAGCTGCTCCAGGGCGCGGCCGTCGCCGGCGCCGCCGGTGCCGCTGCCGTGGCCGTCCCGTCGGTCGCCGAGGCCGCTTCCGCGCGCGCCCGCCAGCCGGGCGACGTCGGCCTCCTCTACGACTCCACGCTCTGCATCGGCTGCCGCGCCTGCGTCACCAAGTGCAAGAGCGCCAACAACCTCCCCGTCGACGCCATGAACATCAACGGCGTCCCCTACGACGCCCCCGACGACCTGAACGCCACCACCAAGACCGTCATCCAGGTGGCCGCCCAGGGGGATCGCTTCGCCTTCGTGAAGCGGCAGTGCATGCAGTGCCTCGACCCGGCCTGCGTCAGCGCCTGCATGATCAAGGCCTACCAGAAGGGGCCGGACGGCGTCATCGGCTACGACCAGAGCCGCTGCCTGGGCGACCGGTACTGCCAGATCGCCTGCCCCTTCAACGTCCCCAAGTTCCAGTGGTCGAAGGCCGTCCCGGTGATGGTGAAGTGCGAGATGTGCCGCCACCGCAAGGAGGGGCCGGCCTGCTCGGAGGTCTGCCCGCGCCAGGCGGTCGTCTTCGGCAAGGTGCCCGACCTGCTCGCCGAGGCGAAGCGGCGCCAGGCCGCCTCGCCGGGCAAGTACCTGGCCCGCATCTACGGCGAGCACGAGGTCGGCGGCACCCAGTGCCTCTACCTCACCGCCGCCGACGTGCCCTTCGAGACGCTCGGGCTCCCGAAGGTCGACGGGACGCCCCAGCCGCACCTCTCCACCTCCATCCAGCACGGCGTCTACAAGGGGATGATCGCGCCGGTGGCCCTCTACGCCGCCATCGGCCTCGCCGTCTGGCGCAACACCCGCAAGGGCGACGAGGAGAAGAAGCCATGAGCCACGCCCCGGCGACCCCGGTGGGCGGCAAGCTCACCACCCCGTTCTTCAACTTCATGGCCCTGGTGGCGCTGGCCGGCGCGGCCGCGCTGGTGGTCCGCTTCGCCCAGGGACTGGGCGCGGCCACCGGCATGACCGACGGCTACGCCTGGGGCATCTGGATCGCCCTCGACGTGGTGGTGGGCACGGCGCTCGGCTGCGGCGGCTACGCCATGGCGCTCCTGGTCTACCTGGCCAACCGCGGGAAGTACCACCCGCTGGTGCGCCCGGCCATGCTCACCGGCGCACTCGGCTACACCTTCGCGGCCACCTCCATCATCGTGGACGTGGGTCGGTACTGGGGCATCTGGAAGATCCCCACCTACGTGGCCTGGTGGAACTTCGACTCGGCGCTGCTCGAGGTTGCACTCTGCGTGATGACCTACGTGATGGTGCTCTGGATCGAGTTCTCGCCCTCGATCCTCGAGCGCTGGCGCGCCTCCGGGACGCCCGGCCAGCGCTCCTTCGCCGAATCGGCCGGACCCCGGCTCGACCGGGCGCTGCCCTGGATCATCGCGCTCGGCCTCCTGCTCCCCACCATGCACCAGTCGTCGCTGGGCACGGTGATGATGCTGCCGTTCTCGAAGATGCACGCGCTCTGGTTCTCGCCGCTGCTCCCGCTGCTCTTCCTGGTGAACTGCCTCTTCCTCGGCTACGCCATGGTGGTGGCCGAGTCGACGCTCTCCTCCACCGGCCTGGGCACCCGCCGGGAGACCCGGCTGCTGGGCGCGCTCGCCCCGACCATGGCCTGGGTGCTGATCCTCTTCGTCGTGCTCCGCTTCGGCGACCTCGCGCTGCGCGGAAGCCTCCCGGCCGCCTTCGTGGCGGGCAAGTACGCCGCCTGGTTCTGGCTGGAGACGCTGCTCCTCCTCGCGCCCGCCGTGGTGCTCCTGGGCCGGAACGCCCGGGAGCGCGCCTCGACCCAGTTCGGCGCGGCGCTCTCCATGCTGGCGGGCGGCATCCTCTACCGCTTCGACACCTACATCCTCGCCTACGACCCGGGCTCGGGCTGGAGCTACTTCCCGTCCGCGCTCGAGATCCTCATCACGGCCGGCTTCGTGGCTGCCGAGGTGATGATCTACCTGTGGATCGTTCGGCGGTTCCCCGTCCTCTCCAGCGCCACCCCGGCCGAAAGCCGCTAGAGGTCTCCCATGAGCAAGCGAATCACCATCGACCCCGTCACCCGCATCGAGGGGCACCTCCGCGTCGACTTCGAGGTCGACGGCGGCAAGATCGGCAAGGCCTGGTCCAGCGGGACCATGTGGCGCGGCATCGAGACCATCCTCCAGGGGCGCGACCCCCGCGAGGCCTGGATCTTCACCCAGCGCATCTGCGGCGTCTGCACCACCGTCCACTCGGTGGCGTCGGTGCGCGCGGTGGAGAACGCGCTGAACCTCCAGATCCCGCTCAACGCCCAGCTCATCCGAAACCTGATCATCGTGGCCCACGCGCTGCACGACCACATCGTCCACTTCTACCAGCTGTGCGCCCTCGACTGGGTGGACGTGGTGTCGGCGCTCAAGGCCGACCCGGCCAAGTCGGCGGCCATCGCCCAGTCGCTCTCCGAGTGGCCGGGCAACAGCGTGCAGGAGTTCCGGGCCGTGCAGGAGCGGCTCAAGCAGTTCGTGTCCCGCGGCCAGATGGGCATCTTCGCGAACGGCTACTGGGGCCACCCGGCCATGAAGCTCTCGCCGGAGGTGAACCTGCTCGCGGTGGCGCACTACCTCCAGGCCCTCGACTTCCAGCGCTTCGCGCTCAAGGCCGTGGCCATCCTGGGATCGAAGACGCCCAACATCCAGAACCTGGCGGTGGGCGGCGTGGCCAACGCCATCAACCTCGACGCCGCCTCGCCGCTCAACATGAACAAGCTCTTCGAGATCAAGGAGCAGCTCGAGAGCGTGGTTCGCTTCGTCCAGCAGGTCTACTTCCCGGACGTGGCCGCCATCGGCGGCATGTACGCGGAGTGGCTGGGATACGGCGCCGGCGTGAAGAACTACCTGGCGGTGCCCGACCTGCCCACCGACGCGGCGGCGACCCAGTTCGACCTGCCCGGCGGCACCATCATGAACGGTGACCTCTCGACCGTGAAGGCCATCAAGTCCTGGAAGGACGAGTACTTCGAGAAGAACGTCACCGAGAGCATCGCGCGCTCCTGGTACGACGGCGACTGGCAGAAGCACCCCTACGAGGAGACCACCGATCCCAAGTTCAACGCCTGGGACCCGGACAAGAAGTACTCGTGGGTGAAGGCGCCGCGCTTCGACGGCAAGCCCATGCAGGTGGGGCCGCTCGCCCAGGTGCTGGTCGGCTACGCGCTGGGGGACGAGCGCATCCAGCGCTGGTCCAACAAGTGCCTGGAGATCGCCGGCAAGGTGGCCGGGGCCAAGCTCTCCCCGGTGGTGCTCCACTCCACGCTGGGGCGCATCGCCGCCCGGGCCATCCGGGCCGCGGCGCTCTCCGAGATCGCGGTCAAGCACTGGGGTCTGCTCGCCGCCAACATCGGCAAGGGCGACACGGCGGTCTACGTCGAGCCCAAGTTCCCGTCCGGGACCATCCGCGGCTACGGCGTCCACGAGGCGCCGCGCGGCGTGCTCTCCCACTGGGTGGTCATCGAGAACGGCAAGATCAAGAACTACCAGGCGGTGGTTCCCTCCACCTGGAACGCCGGCCCCCGCGACGCCAAGGACCAGGCCGGCCCCTACGAGGCCTCGCTGGTGGGCAATCCCATCGCCCAGCCCGAGAAGCCCCTCGAGGCGCTGCGCACCATCCACTCCTTCGACCCGTGCCTCGCCTGCGCCGTCCACGTCCACGACGCCAGCGGGAACGAGGTCGCGAAGGTCAAGGCGCTCTGAGCGCCCCGCTCCCACCGCTCCTCCGGCTGGTCGTGATCCTCGTCGCCGCGCACAGCGCGGCGGTGGGGATCGCGCTCGCCGCCTTCCCGGAGTGGACCACCGCCTTCGCCGGGTTCGGTCCGGTGCGCCCGATCTTCTTCGCGCGCCAGGCCGGCGTCTTCCACCTGGTGCTGGCGGCGGGCTACCTGCTCGAGGCGCGGCGCGGCGGCGTGGCGCTGCTCGTCACCGCCAAGACGATCGCGGCGGTCTTCCTCGCCGCCTCCTGGCTCGCCGGGGTGCCGGGCTGGTCGGTCCCCCTCTCGGCGGCCGGCGATGCCCTCATGGGGATGGCGGCGGCGTGGCTGGCGAGGCCGGCGCCCCGTCGCTGACCCCTGCGGGTCGGAACCCGTCGAACTCCTCGAAGACGTCCTGGATCTCGTCGACCCCGGCCGCGAAGGTGGAGGCCACCCGCTCGTCGACGTCGCGGACGAGCTTCGCGGTGCGCGGGTCCTTCCGCAGGGTGGAGAGCACGACGTGGCGCTCCAGCGCCATGGCGGCGCAGACCTCGTCGCAGGTGAAGCCCTGCCCGTGGCGGCGCGCGGCCAGCTCCCGGCAGTAGGAGCGGAAGACGGTGCGGTCGGCGGTGCGGATGGAGTTTCGGAACTGGAGGAAGAGCTGCCGCTTGGCCCAGCGGAGCTCCTCCCGGTCCATCTCCCGGTAGTGGCGGAGGATGGCGCCGTCCTTGGGATCGAGGAAGCGCTCGGTGGAGACCCGGAGCATCTCCTCGTCGTGCTCCTGCAGCAGGTGGTAGAGCGCCAGGTTGGGCTCGACGCGCATCGAGTCGATGGCCGCCAGGTTGCGGGCGTGCCACTCGAGCGGGTTGGCGCGGAGGTTCTCGAGCAGGAAGGGGATGCGCTTCAGGAGGAAGAGGCGCGGGTTGGGTTCCCAGCCGATCCGTTCCCGGGTGCGGCGGCCGTCGGTGTCGAGCTTGAGGTCGATGTAGCGCCCCATCCAGGAGCGCTCGAAGGGGGGGTCGGCGCGGAAGCGCCCCGCCTGCTCCATGACCCAGAGCCCGAGCCGCGCGATCACCTTGGCGGTCCCGAGCGGGTGGAGCGCGCGGCCGAACCAGGCCCTGGTGGCGGCCTCGAAGGTCTGCAGGTGGGAGACCGAGCCGTCGGGGGAGCAGATGACGACCTCCCCGGGGGCGAGGCGCGGGGCCACCTCGAGGATCCGCTCGTAGAAGCGGGCCGCGCAGCGGACGTGGAGGTACGGGATGGCCGACTCGCCGTGCCCGCCCAGCACGCGCCCGTTCCAGGCCTTCGAGAGCCAGGTGCGCAGGAAGAAGTAGAGCGGCGGGTACTCGCACCAGTCGGAGAAGAGCGCCGCCATGCGCACGATGACCACCGGGAACCACCGCTCGTACTCCTTCACCATCGCCTCGCCGATGCGCTTCGTGGCGGCGTAGAGGTGATCGCCGTCGGGCGGGCTGTCCTCGGTGAGCGGCTTGCCCGGGGGCGGGAAGGCGCAGGCCGCGAGCGAGCTCGCGAAGACGAAGGTGTCGGGGCGGAGCTCCTTGCAGAGGTCGAGGACGTTCCGCAGGCCGTCGACGTTGGTGCGCTGGTACTCGGGGTGGTTCTGCCCGGTGAAGTCGTAGTGGGCGGCGAGGTGCACCACGTGGACCGGGCGGGGCAGGTTCCGCAGCTTCTCGAAGGCGTGGGCGAGCCAGGGTCGATCGGCGATGTCCACCTGGGTCCAGTGGACGTCGCGGTGCGGCTCGACGCCCACCGCCAGTTCGGTCCGGCGGGCGAGCACGTGGATGTCGTAGCGGTCCCGGAGCGCCGCGATGATGTGGCGCCCCAGGAAGCCGGATCCGCCGATCAGGACCAGGGTTGGCTTCGGCGGGGTGTGCGCTCCGGGAGCGGCTTCGGTCGAGGCGGTCAGGATTCCCCCGTCGCGTGCGGATGATCCGGTCTATCACGTCCGGGTGAGGCGCGGCCATGGCCGCGTCCGGACGTGAAGCGGCCCGGAGACCGGAGTCCCCGGGCC
This sequence comes from uncultured Anaeromyxobacter sp., assembly GCA_903904005.1. Classification (GTDB taxonomy): domain Bacteria; phylum Myxococcota; class Myxococcia; order Myxococcales; family Anaeromyxobacteraceae; genus CAIOAK01. The sequence continues at coordinate 3,529 of CAIVAR010000033.1, read as the reverse complement.
GCAGGCCATCGGTTGCCGTGGCCCGTCAGGGGACGGGCGGCGGCACCACGTTGATCAGGTTGATCTCGACGGGGGCGCTGGCGCGGAGCGGCATCGTGCAGCCGTTGCAGGGCCCGGTGAAGGAGCCGTAGTTGTAGTTGTAGACACGCGCTTCCCAGTTCGAGGCCCCGATGTACCCGTAGGTTCCCGCCGGGATGACGTACTCACGGGTGGCGATTCCGCCGGGAACGTACGCGAAGCGTCCGTAGCCAGCGGGGACCCCGCCGATGAGCTCGTTCCACTGCGCCGAGACCTTGAAGGCGTGCGGGTTGGTGGCGCTGATCCAGGTGACGCGGATCGGATCGAGCAGCGAGACCTGCAGGGTGTCGTTGTTCGGGCTGATGGCCGAGGGCTGGCCGGGAACGATCGCCGTTCCCACCACGTGCTCGAATCCCCGCGAGACCGACATGACGATGGTTCCACCGGGGGGAACGGTGGTGGGCAGGGCGCCGTTGTAGTAGCCGTTGCCCGCCAGGCCGAGATCGACGTAGTTGGTGCCCGGGGCCGAGGCATCGCTCACACGGATGGTGACGCCCTCCGACTGCGGAACCCCGTTGTAGTAGACGTCGACGTTCTGGAACGACCCCGAGAGGTCACCGCCGATGACGGTCAGGCCGGGGGCCGACATCATCACCTCGAAGGGGATGTCGAAGACGCCCGCGCCGACCGGCATCCAGTGCGTCGCCGTGACGTCGTCGTAGAACGCGTCGCCACCCGCGTAGGCGTTCCCCGGCGGACCGGCGACGATGCCGCAGGCGTTACCGGGGGTCCCGGCAACCGCCGAGAAGACGACCGCGAAGGGCGGCCATGCCGCGACCGAGGCGTCGAAGTAGATCGCCTGGAATCCGTCGATCGTGGCGTGGAAGTCGGGCAGCAGCGGCTGGGCGTTGGCGATCACCTTCCGGCCTCCGGCCCGGACCATCCCGTTCGGCACGCCGTTCGTGACCTCCTGGACCTCGACGGTCAGCTGGGTTCCGGCGGCACAGGCCATCGGCACCCGGATACCCTGGAAGGTCCCGCCGTACCACCCGGCGACGACCTGGGCGATACGCTGGTTGGCCACCACCCCGACCTGGTAGACGCCGCTCGTGCCCAGGGTCGGCTGCACGGGTGTGCCTGCGTCTCCCACGGAGAAGGTCGTCTCGGCGAAGACGTTGGCGTCCTGGTTCGAGGTTGCACGGACCGTGTAGCTACCGACGTCCCGGGCCAGGAAGGTCGCGGACGTGGAAGCGGGGGTGGCCGACGTGACCGTCGCCCCGACCGCACCGGCCGTCACCGTCCAGGTAACCGCCTTGTTGGTCGTTCCGCCGACGGCGACCGTGAGGACCCCCTGCTGGCCGTTGACGATGGCCGGCGTGGGCGCCGTGAGGGTGACGGTGATCACCGGCGCGGGGGCGGTGACGGTCACCGTGGCGGTGGCCGTCCGGGTGAGGTCGAACCGCGACCGGGCCCGGACCGTGTACGTCCCCGCCTGGGACGGCGCGGTGTAGAACCCGTCGCCGTCGTTGCCGATGTTGCCGCCGCCGGTCTCGTCCACCGACCAGGTCACCCGATCGTCGGTGGTGCCGGTGACGGTGGCGTGGAAGCGCTGGAATCCGCCGTAGGGCAGCGTCACCGACGGCGGGTCGATGGCGAGGGCGACGGCCGGAGAGGTGGCGGTGGCCGAGCTCGGCAGCCAGTCGAAGGCGCCCGAGTAGAACGCCACCACGGTCGCACCGGAGGGCAGCCCGCTGGGGATGAAGGACGAGGTGGCCCCGCTGGAGTCGACCGGCAGGGTGCCGAGCATGATCGTCCCGTTGGCGACGAAGGTCACCGAGCCGGCGGTCACGCCCGTGTAGTCGTCCCAGACGTTCGCGCTGAAGGCGCCCGTCGCGGGGTCGTAGTCGATCGTCGTCCAGGTGAAGATCGTCCGCTTGAAGTTGTTGTACCGCGTGTTCCCCAGGGCGCCGCCGATGGGGGTCCGCTGCGGGAGGGGGAACGGCGTCAGCGTGGTCCCGATCTCGGCCATGCGCTGCAGCGTGACGTTGCCGCGGAGGGTGATCTGGGCCTTCTCGCCGGGGGCGAGGATGAGCGTCGCGTTGGCCACCGACGGGTCGCCCACGCCGGGGTTCACGGGATCGGTGTCGGGCACCACCGCCTGGCTCACGTCGTCGATGGAGGCCAGGATGTGGTTGTGCGGCTCCTCCTTGATCTCGCAGCCGACGGCGGTGGGCGTGGTGTAGGTCCTCGCCAGGATGAGCTGGAGGACCTCGCCGGGCGCGGGCTTCGCTCCCACGATCTTGATCGCGTACGAGGTGCTGGTGTTGCCGGTGTTCTGGAACTCGTAGTTCAGGTCGGAGAGGCTGGCGTTGGAGAGGTTGGCGTTGGAGAGGTTCGCGTTCGAGAGGTTGGCGTTGCTCAGGTTCGCGTTCGACAGGTTGGCGTTCGAGAGGTTCGCGTTCGACAGGTTCGCGTTGGACAGGTTGGCGAGCGCGGCGTTGGAGAGGTTGGCGTTCGAGAGGTTCGCGTTGCTCAGGTTCGCGTTCGACAGGTTGGCGTTGCTCAGGTTCGCGTTGGACAGGTTCGCGTTCGAGAGGTTCGCGTTCGAGAGGTTCGCGTTGGACAGGTTCGCCGCCACCTGGATCGGGGTGTAGGTCTCGCTGGTGCCGATGGCCGCGCTACCGTCCGGCGCGACCAGGCCGGGGATCGTCCCCGGCGGGTTGAGCAGGACGAACCCGGACGCGAGCGCGCCGCCCACCTCCGTCACGGTGGCCGTGAGGGTCGCCGTGGCGCTGGACGACTTCACGAAGAGCGAGCGGGACACGGTGGAGTGCGGCGCGATGTCGGCGGTCACGGTCGGGAGGTTGGCCAGCGTCTCCCCGGGCAGGGCCTGGAACGAGGCCGACACGCCGTTGGGCGCCGCGAAGGAGAAGGTGACCTTCTTCGGCGCGCCCGTGGCGTTGGTGGCCGCGATCACGAAGGAGCGGACGAAGGAGGCGCTGAGCGGCTTGGTGTTCTGCGGCGTCGAGACCAGGAGCCCCTCGGTGATCCGGGCGGTGTAGATGTTCTGGTTGCGGGAGGCCGCGTACATCGCCGTCGACTCGGTGCAGGCCTCGACGGTCGCCAGGGGATCGAAGAGGCTCTTCCCGTTCACGTTGATGGGCGCGTAGCGGTCCCACTTCCCGTCGGCGGGCGCCTTCACGTCCTCGTTGCTGGTCCACACCGCGTGGAAGATCGGCGCCGGGGTGAAGTCGGTGTTGAAGACCCACTTCCCGTTCTTCTTCACGAAGGCGGGGCCCTGGACGTCGATGTAGTCGCCGAAGAACGGCTTGGTCCCGCCCTTGAACATGGGCAGGTTGGGCGGGTTCACCGTGTCCCTTCGGCAAGCGTGCGTGAGTCGGGGGGCGGCACCGGGGTAGGGTCCGGACCTGTCGAGGGACGGGAGGACGGGCCATGGGGACGCGGAGGCTGTCGGCCGGGGTAGATCGGCTGGGGAAGCGAATCGAGCGGT
>CAIVAR010000032.1 GCA_903904005.1 uncultured Anaeromyxobacter sp. | reverse complement strand
GAAGACGGTCGTCGGCGGAGTGACGGGCGTGTTCCACCGGTCGGCGAAGGACCTGGCCGCGACGGTCACCCCGGGCTGGGCGCCCGGCGCCGCGTACATGACCGGCAAGGCCACCGACGAGAAGGCGGCCGAGGGCGAGAAGGTCGAAGACCCGAAGCTCGCCGAGCTCGCCAAGGAAGTCGACGAGAAGCGCAAGGCGTAGCTCGAGGATCTCCCTTCAGGATCGCAGTGACGAGGGGCGGCGAAAGCCGCCTCTTCGCGCGAGGGATCGCTTCCATCCATCCTGAGGGATGCTCGAGAAGCGTTCTGGGCTGACGCCGAACCTTTGCATTCGAAGGCCGGGATGCGACTGTGCAGCCCAGCAACGAGCCTGCGCAGGAGGTCCGGTGGCCAAGAAGTCCCTCTTGGACGATCCCAAGGGGATGCGAGAAGAGGCGGAGTCGCGACCAGATCGAACTGGCGGTGGCCCACGAGCGACTGGTCGACCTGTACGACTTTGCCCCGGTCGGATACCTGACCATTGGGGCATCCGGCCTGATCCAGGATGCGAACCTGACCGCCGCATCGCTGCTCGGCGTCGAGCGGCGAGAACTCCGCCAGGCACTCCTGCGCGCCGTCACCGATTCCAGCCCCGACGCCATCTTCGCAAAGGACCGAGAGGGTCGCTGGACGTTTGCGAACGCGGCTGCCCTCCGCATCACGGGAAAGCGTTCCGAGGAGTTGCTGGGCCGGTCGGACGCCGAGATCCTGGCGAACCCCACGGGTGCGCAGGAGTTGAGGAGCCATGATCGCAAGGTCATGGAGTCGGGCGTGGGGCAAACCTTCGAGGAGAAGGTCTCCGTCCCGACCGGGATCCGGACGTACCTTTCGTCGAAGGCTCCCCTGCGCGATGCGCAGGGTCAGGTCGTCGGAATCGTGGGGGTCGCGAAGGACGTCACCGAACTGCGCAAGCTCGAGGAGCAACTCGCCGTGTCGTCGCGACTCGCCACGATGGGCACGCTCGTGGGGGGCGTGGCCCACGAGATCAACAACCCGCTTGCCGTGGAACTTTCCGGGCAAGGGGTTGCCCTGGAGGTGGCCCGGGAGTTCAAGAGGCAACTCCAGGAGGGGGCCCAGGTCGATCCCGCGGCCAAGTTGCGGGACATCAACGAGGCAATCGACGCTCTGGAGGACGCGCAGGAGGCTGGGCAGCGCGTCGCCAAAATCGTCCGGGACATGGTCCTGTTCGCCACCGCGACCGTCGAGGTGGAAGACCTTGGAGTACCGGAGGTCATGGCCGCGGGAGGTCAGATCGCCCAGGTGGTGTCGAACCTCGTCACGAACGCGGCCAGGGCCACGCGGCCAGGCACGACGGGCAAGATCGTGGTCCGCATCCGTTCCGGGAAGGCGGGCTGGGCCATCCTGGAGGTCATCGACCAGGGCGCGGGGATTGCGCCGGAGGTCCTGTCCCGCATCTTCGACCCGTTCTTCACGACCCGGCCGGCGGGTGATGCGCGCGGGACGGGACTCGGCCTCGCCATCTGCCACGCCATCGTGCGCCTAGGCCGCACGACGGGTGAGCCGGACCAGGATGTGATCTGCAAAGCGCCGTGATCCATCAGGTAAACCGATTCTTCTCGTGTCGATACCCCCGGACTGTCAAGGTGCGCGACGCGCATGATCGATCTCGCCATGGTCTACCCCTCCCGGGTGAAGGAGACGACGGGCGAGGAACTCCTGTACAGCCCGCTCGCGCTCGCCTACCTGGCCCGTCACACTCCCCCGCAGTACCGGGTCTCCGCGTACGACGAGTACGTGGGCGCCGACTTCGACCCCGACCGCGTCCACGCCGACGTCGTGGCCGTCTCGGCCATCACCCCGGGTATCACCCGCGCCTACGCCATCGCCGACCGGCTCCGTCGCCGCGGCATCAGGACCATCGTCGGGGGCGCCCACGTCTCGGCCCTGCCCGACGAGGCGCTCCAGCACTTCGACTCGGTCTGCGTGGGCGAGGGCGAGGGGCCCTGGAGGGAGTTCCTGCAGGACTTCGAGCGCGGGAGCATCCAGCCCGTCTACCGGGGCCGGATGGACGTTTCCCTCGACGGGCTGCGCACGCCGCGCCGGGACCTCATCCACCCCAACTACCAGTACCCCTCGGTGATGACGTCGCGCGGCTGTCCCCACGGCTGCTCCTTCTGCTACCTCACCGTCTTCCCGAACCGGAAGTACCGCACCATTCCGCACGACACCGTGCTCTGGGATCTCGACTCCCTTCGCGACCCGGGCATCGTCATCGTCACCGACGAGAACTTCATCGGCTACACCGAGGCCGACGTGGAGGACCGGAAGGCCCTCCTCGAGCGCATGATCCGGCGGAGGTACGGGTTCTACTGGGGGTGCCAGGCCTCCACGAAGCTGGCCAGCGAGCCCGAGCTCATGGACCTCATGTACCGGGCCGGGTGCCGGGCCGTATTCCTCGGCTTCGAGGCCATCGACGACGAGGGGCTGGCCCAGATCAACAAGGGGCACAACATCGGGCTCGACTACGAGCAGGTGGTGGCCCGGCTTCACGAGCACAAGCTGGCGGTGATCGCCTCCACGATCTACGGGCTCGACTCCCACGGCTGCGACTATCCCGACAAGCTCATCGCCGCGCTGCGCCGGTGCAAGGCCGACTTTCCCCGCGTCTTCTTCGCCACGGCGTGGCCCGGTACGCCCTTCTTCGCCGCACTCGAGAAGGAGGGACGCGTCAACCGGAACTGGGACGAGGTGCGCAAGGATCTCCCCTCCATCCAGTTCAAGAACTTCACGCACGTCGAGGCGGTGGCGGGAAGGAAGAAGGTCCTCGACGCCTTCTTCAACGTCGTCAACATGAGCCGGACCATCGCCCGCTGGGCGCCCCGGGAGCGCTCCCTCGTGGCGACCTACGTGAAGATGGTGGTGCGCAACCGGATCGCCGAGGCCATGAAGAGCCGCCGGTCGTACACCTCGATGGGTGCCTGACGCCGCGTCGATCCGACGAGCCGGTGCGCGGGCCGTTCTCCGCAGCGCCGAGCATCTCGTGGAGTTGCAGGATCAGTGGAAGGCACGTTGAAGTTCCTGGAATAGGATGGTGACATCGGGGGGACATCATCCCGAGGTTCATCGCCGAAGCGACAAGTCGATTGGCAAGGCCAGGTGCGTGAAGCTTCTCCTCGTCTACCACCTCGTCGACCTCCCCGGATGGGAGGGCATCGCCGACCGGCAGGTCGGGCTCCTCGAGAGTTCGGGGCTTCTCGACGCGCTCGACGAGGCCCACTTCCTCGCCCACTACGACGAGCGCTCCTTCGATGGCCTGCGGCGCCGCCTCGCCGGACGCGGAAACGTTCGCTGGACCTTCGACCCGCGCGCGGAACCCCGCGAGGCGGAGGTGCCGAGCATCGCCTCCCTCCCGTCGCTCGCGGATACGGCCGACGCCGAGACGGCGATCGCCTACTTCCACATGAAGGGGGTCACCCGGCCGGACGATCCGGCCGTGCGGGACTGGGCCCGCTTCATGGAGTACTGGACCGTGGAGCGGTGGAGGGACTGCGTCGCGGCGCTCGAGGCGGGGCGCGACTCCTGCGGCGTGAACTTCCGGTTCCGCCCCTGGCCCCACTACGTGGGGAACTTCTGGTGGGCGCGCGCGTCCTACGTCCGGACGCTCCTTCGCCTCAGGCGCCCTTCCGAGGTGAGATACGCCCCCCAGGTTCCTGGCCAGGAGTGGGACGCGCGGTACGACGCCGAGGCCTGGGTGCTCTCCGGGACGGGGCGCCACCTGAGCCTCGACACGAGCCCGGTCCGGTACGGTCCGGCGTGGCACTACGAGAACCGGTTCCCTCCGGAGGAGTACCGAGGGCGCCCCGGGCCGCGGTTCGCCTTCACCACCCGGCGCGGACAGCTGAGCCAGACGAGCCGGCTCCGCTGGTCCATCGCGAAGCGGCTCTCATCGGGCCGGCGACGGCCTGCCGGTCCCTGAGCGACTCCCGATCACCTCAGCTCCCACAGGCCGCCCGCTCGCCGCATGCGGAGCGACCACCCGGTGGTTCGGGACTCCTCCCGGATGCAGGTCGAGGTTCGGATCGCCCCCTGGAGCTTCTCCACGCGGCGCCGGAACCAGTTCAGGCCGTGCTTCCTCCGGTAGGCATTCTGGTCAGCGAGCCTGGCGTGGCGGGCGATGCCCGCGCTCGCCTTGACTGCCCTCTGCGTCACCGAACCGAAGTGATGCAGGAAGGCGGCGCCGGTGATCGCCCGGTGGAAACCCGCCTTCCGGGCCCTGCGGAAGAAGTCGACATCCTCGAAGCCGGCGAGGCCGAAGGAGGTGTCGAAGAGCCCCACCGACTCGAAGACCCGTCGGCTGACCAGGAAACAGTCCCCTCCGCCGTCGTCGGGACGGGAGAACCCGCTCATCTTCTCCACGAACCCGGCCGCAAGAGATGGGAAGTCGTAGTCCTGCTCCCCCTCCGCCGTCGCGGGGTGGACGATGTCGGCGCCGTTTCGCGTTGCGAAGCCGAGGAGTCCGCCCAGGAATCCCTGCCCCACGAGCACGTCGTTGTTGATGACGACGATCCAGTCCGCGGCGGCCGCCAGGGCGGTCTCGACCCCCTGGTTCCAGGCGCTGCTGCACCCCCGGTTGGTGTCATTGGAGACGACGCGGAGCCCGGGGGTGGACGCGAGGAAGTCCCGGGTGCCGTCGCTGGAGGCGTTGTCCACGACCACCACGTCTCCACTCGGGATCCCGACACCGGCCAGGCTCTCCAGGCACTGGCGGGTGTAGTGCAACTGGTTGAACACCGGCATGACGAACATGGTCCTGGGAGCGGACATGGGTCCCGTCGGTGGCTCCATCGGGCCGCTACGGCCGGAGCCGGTAGTGGAAGGCGCGAAGCCGCGCCCAGCGCCAGCGTGCGTCGTGCGGTGGCTCGGGAAGCGGTCCCCGGCACTCCTGGCCCCAGCGGAGCTGCTCCCGGAGGAAGTAGCTGACGGGCAGGCCATACTTCAGCGCGAAGAGCTTCGCCCCGTAGTTCAACGGGATGCCCCGCTCCAGGGTCCGGTGACGGAAGTGGTACACCCGGCTCGTCCCCACGCCCCGGAACTCGCGGACGCCGGCGAGCCAGAGCTTCATCGAGAGGTCGGGATCGGATCCGATTCCCGGGTGGAACTCGACGCTGTAACCCCCCACGAGTTCCCACATCCGCCGGTGCACCAGGGTCGGGGGCGAGGTCGCCCCCCACCAGTCGGGGCGGACGAGGCCGTCGAGGTCGGCGAGCAGGTCGCGCTCCCGGAAGGTGGCCGGGTCGCTGCCGTAGTCGTGCGGGACGAGGCTCCCCGGCGTCTTGCCGCCCGGCTCGATCATCGTTCCCGAGAGCATGAATCGATCGTGGCCGATCCGGTCGATCGCTCCGGCCAGCGCGGCGTCCCAACCCGGGCACGCGTACATGTCGTCGTTCATGTACGTGATGAGGTCGGTGCGGGCGAGCGTCGCCGCGGCGTTCACCGCGAAGCAGACCCCGGCGTTGGTCGCGCTCCAGGTGTGGTCGAGCCCCTCCGAGCGGACCCATGCGAGGGAGCCGTCGGAGCCCTCGTTCACGTGGACGACCACCTGGTGGGGAAAGGCGGAGTTGCGCCGGATCGAGTCGACGCAGAGTCGCAGGTACGGGAGGTTGTTCCACGACGGGATGACCACGGTGAAGCGGGCCCCGGGGACGGGACGGGACGTCGGAAAGAACCCGATGGGGGGCGCCCGGGTGTCGAGCAGGGCGTGGCGTCGCAACATGCCGGACCAGCCTAGCACGCTCGTTCGGCGGGACCGGCGGCTTGCCGCCGCGCGGAATCTGGCTACCGTGGTGCTGTGCACCCGGACCCGCGTCCCCTCGTGACCGTGATCGTCTCGGTCTACACCCGCACCGACCAGCTCCGGTTGGTGCTGGAGGGGCTCTCCGGCCAGACCGACGACGGCTTCGAGGTGGTGGTCGCCGAGGACCACCAGCTCGAGGCGATGGCCCGGACCGTGGAGGGATTCCGCGGGGGTTTCGGCCACCGGCTGATCCACGTGAGCCAGCCCCACGACGGCTTCGGGAAGACCCGGATCCTGAACGCTGCGCTCCGCGCCAGCCACCACCCCTACGTCGTCTTCCTCGACGGAGACTGTGTTCCCCATCCCGGCCTCGTGGCGGCCTACCGGCGCGCGGCCACGCCGGGCCAGGCCCTGGTGGGGCGGCGCGTGATGCTCGGGCCGGCATTCACCGAAAGTGTTCTGAGCGGCCGGGCCCGCATGCCGCCCTCCCTCCTGCGGCTGCTTCGCTCCGACAGCAAGCGGATCGAGGAGGCGCTCCGCATCCCGTTCTCCGCGAAGGGCGGCCGCCCGAGGGGGATCTGGGGCTGCAACTGGGGCGTGAACCGTTCGGATCTGGAGTCCATCAACGGCTACGACGAGGACTTCCGGACCGCCGGGGTCGGCGAGGACGTCGACGTGGAGTGGCGGCTCCTCGCCACCGGCGTGACGCTCGCGAGCGTGAAGCACCGCGCGGTCGTCTACCACCTGCACCACCCGGCCAACTACTCCCGCGACGACGTGGCCGTCGGTCGGGAGATCCTCCGGCGGAAGCGGGAGGCGGCGCAGGTCCGGTGCGTGAACGGGCTCGCCCGCCGCCCGGCAGGACCCGCCGGGGGAGACGAGGAGAGGCGCGAGTCGTAGAGGCCGTTGATGGTGGACGCCTTCACCCAGCACCGAGTACCTTGATGGCCCCTAGGAGATGGCGCCGACCGTGAGCGAACACCCGCCTGGCATCGTGCCGGGATCCACCAGCGAGGACGCTCCCGACCCCGACGCGATCGCGCTGGGCCGGCGCCTGCGTGAGGTACGGATCGCGTCGGGCCTCACGGGGCCGGACGTGAAGGTCCGCACCGGGATCGACCCGGGTGGCCTCTCCAGGGTGGAGCGCGGCAGCCGCTTCCCGACCATCGAGATGCTCTCGACGCTGGCCAAGGTCTACGGGGTCCGGGTCCACGACCTCCTCGATCCGGACCACCGTCCGGAGGACCCGCTCGGCGCCAAGCGGAGTCCCCACGGCGGGATGGCGGACCCCGGCAGCAACGATCTCGAGAAGTTTCGGGGAGCTGCGGAGGCCCAGGTCGACAAGGGTGCCCCCCGAGCTGGCACGTCGATGGCCGGGGCGGCGCGGTCGGCGCTCCTGCACGAACTCGAGGTTCGAGGGGTCGAGCTGGAGATGCAGAATGAGGAACTCCGGCGCCTCCGGGACGCGGCCGAGGAGGCCGGGAGCCGTTACGTCGACCTGTTCGAGTTCGCGCCGGACGGCTACGTCACCCTCGATGCGGCTGGATCCATCACGGGGGCGAACCTCACCGCCGCCACGCTTCTCGGCATCTCCCGGGGGCAGCTCCGGGGGAATCGCTTCGCGTTCCTCGTCGCCCCCGGGCACGCTTTGGCCTGGCAGGGCCTCTTCTCCCGTGCCCGGCAAGGGGAGGAGAAGCAGGTCGGCGACCTCCGGATCCGCAGAGGCGACGGAACGGTGTTCGACGCCCAGGTGACCTGCTGGTTCATCCACGGGAGCGACCAGGAGTCCGAGGCGCGAGTCGCGCTGACCGACATCTCCGAGCGGAAGCGGATCGAACGGGAACTCCACGACAGCGAGACATTCTTCAGGGGACTGTTCGAGAACCACTCGGCCGTCAAGCTCGTCGTCGACCCGGACACCGGCAGGATCATCGATGCCAATCCCGCGGCTGCGAGCTTCTACGGGTGGCCCGTGGATCGTCTGCGGCAGATGCGCGTCCAGGACCTCAACACGCTTCCGGCGGAGAAGATCGCGGAGGAGATGGAGTTGGCCAGGAGCCAGAAGCGAACGCACTTCGAGTTCCGTCACCGCCGGGCCGACGGCTCCGCCCGGGACGTGGAGGTCTACAGCAACAAGGTCAAGTTCAAGGGGAAGGACCTGCTGCACTCCATCATCCACGACATCACCGAACGGAAGCAGGCCGAGGAGGCCATCAGGAACGGCAGGGCCCTCCTGCTCGCCATCGCCAACTCCAGCCCCGACTCCATCTTCGCGAAGGACCTGGAGGGGAGATGGACGTTCGTGAACGCGGCGGTGCTCCAGGTCGTCGGAAAGCCGTCGGAGGAGGTGCTGGGCAAGACGGATGCGGAGATCTTCGGGAGCCTGCAGCCGGCACGGGCGCTGGTCCTCAACGACCTCGAGATCCTGGAGTCGGGGGTGCCCAGGACCTTCGAGGAGAAGGTCCCCGGACCGACCGGACTCGGGACGTACCTCTCGTCGAAGGCTCCCTTGCGAGACGCCGAGGGGCGCGTCATCGGCATCGTGGGTGTCGCCAGGAACGTCACCGAGATCCGCAAGATGGAGGATCAGCTCGCGGTGGCGTCACGCCTTGCCGCCATGGGGACGCTGGTGGCGGGCGTCGCCCACGAGATCAACAACCCGCTCTCCGGCATCCTCGCGGGTGGGGGGATCGCACTGGAACTCGCCGAGGATGCGCGCCGCCTTGTCACGGAGGGTGCCACCGAGGGGCGGGACGAACTGGCCGGACTCCTCGACAAGGTCGTGGACTCCCTCCAGGACAGCCAGCACGGGGGGCAGCGCATCGCGCAGATCGTCAAGGACCTCGCCCTCTTCGCACGCCCCAACCCGCAGCGAGCGCGGGTTCCGATCATCGAGATCGTCGATCAGGCCAGGCGCTGGCTGCCCGGGTCGGTGGGGGCGGCGGTGACCCTCCAGGTGGAGGACGGCGGGGCGCCCGACGTCATGGCGTCGTTCGGCCAGATCGGACAGGTGCTCGTGAATCTGATCACGAACGCCGCCAAGGCCACGCCCCGCGACAGGAAGGGTGAGGTCGTCGTTCGGCTGGGTCCGGGAGACCCGGGTATGGCCCGCATCGAGGTGATCGACAGCGGGGTGGGCATGGCCCCGGATGTGATCGAGCGGGTCTTCGACCCGTTCTTCACGACGCGCCCCGCCGGGGAAGGCACCGGGCTCGGACTCCCCGTCAGCCACGCCATCGTCACTGCCCACGGCGGGACCATCACCGTCGAGAGCGAGGTCGGCAAGGGCTCGACGTTCCGGGTGGAGTTGCCTGCCGCTCCTTCGGAGGAAGGGACCGCCGTCGCCACCGGCTTGTAAGTTCCTCTCGAGTAGCGCCACATGGAAGGCGAGATGAAGCCCCGCTCGCATCAGGTAAGGGCTTATGTCGCGGCTCCGATCCTGATCGGCGTCGCGGTCCTCATCCGCAACGCCCTCCTCGGGAACACGGGGGAGCCCGAGCCTGATCTCCTGCTCCTGGCCGTGGCCATTGCAGGAGCCCTGGGCGGCCTCGGTCCCGCAGCCGTGGCGACGGCGGTGGGCCTCCTGGAGGAGCTCTACTTCCAGACGGAACCCGTGAGGACGTTCCTCGTTCCGAGACACCGGGATCAAGTCGAGCTCACCTTGTTCGTGGTGAGCGGCGTGGCCATCGGAGTAACCCTCGAGGTCCTGCGGCGCATCCGGTCGCAAGAGAGCGCGGCTCGCAGAACACTCGCCATGACCACCCGCTGCAACCAGGCGATCCTGCGGGAAACCACCGAGGAGGAGATCTACGCCGACATCTGCAAGGTCATCGTGGACGAGGGCGGTTACCCCATGTGCTGGGTTGGGCTCGCGGAGCGGGACGAGCGGAGGACGGTTCGTCCGGTGGCCCATGCCGGGCACGAGGACGGCTACCTCGGGCTCGTGGACATCGTCTGGGCGGACGAACCCCGGGGAAGAGGCCCGACGGGAACTTCCATCCGGGAGAAGAGAATGGTGGTGGGACAGATCTTCTCCACCGATCCCTTGATGGTGCCCTGGAGGGAAGAGGCGCTCAAGCGCGGTTATCGTTCCGTGACCTCGCTCCCGATCATCCTGGAGGGCACGGTCCTTGGCGCCATCGTCATGTATTCGGGCGATGTCGCCGCGTTCTCAGGCGATGAGCTTGCCTACCTCAAGAGGCTCACCGACGACGTGGCGTTCGGCGTGGGTGCCATCCGGCAACGCGGAGCCCGGGAGCGCCAGGAGGTGGATCTCGTCGCCACGGGCCGAGCCCTGAAGGCGAGCGAGGAGCGGTTCCAGACATACGTCGATGCTGCACCTCTCGGAATCTTCGTGGTGGACGGCCGAGGGAACTACCAGGATTGCAATCCAGCGGCTTTGGAGATGATCGGCGTCGACGGTCCCACGCTTCGGCGCATGAACATCTCCGACCTCGTGGACGAGGTCGACAGGCCCGCGGCGCTGGCCCAGTTCGGCGCGCTCGTCGCGACGGGACGGCTGGACCAGGACTTCCGTCTGCGGAGGAAGGACGGGAGCCACTTCTGGGTCGCCCTGGGGGCCGTGATGATCGCGGAAGACAGGTACGTGGCTTTCTGCCAGGACATCAGCGAACGCCATCAGGCGATGGACGACCTCCGGGAGAGCGAGGGCTGGCTGCGGATGAGCCAGGGCATCGCCAGGCTCGGGAACTACGTGTTCGACGTCCGGAAGGACCACTGGAGCAGCTCGACGGCGCTGAACGAAATCTTCGGGATCGACCCGGGCTTCCCGCGCACGGGCGCCGACTGGCTCCGCATCGTCCATCCCGACGACCGCCCGACCATGAGGCGGTACCTGGAGGACCTGCTGTCGGGCGGCTCGCGGTTCGACAACGAGTATCGGGTGGTCGATCAGGCCACCCAGCGGGTCAAGTGGGTACACGGTATCGGCGAGCTCGAACGGGGCGCGGACGGAACGCCCGTTCGACTGGTGGGCACGATCCAGGACGTGACGGACCGGAAGGTGGCAGAGGAAGCTCGCCTGAATCTCCAGGCGCAACTCGCCTTCTCGGCACGCCTTGCGGCCATGGGGACGCTGGTCGCGGGGGTGGCCCACGAGATCCGGAATCCCCTCGCCGGAGAGATGGCATGCCGGTCGATAGCGTTCCAGGAGGTCCAGAAGTTCGCCGAACTCCTTCGCCGAGGCGACCCGCTCGACCGCGAAGTCCTGGCCCGCTTCGCGGACGAGGTGATGGAGATGCTCGGCCGCGCCGAGGCCGACGTGAACAAGGTCGCACAGATCGTGAAAGACCTGTCCACCTTCGGGCGCCCGGATTCGAAGCTCGGCCTGGTGCAACTCTCCGACGTCGTGAAGTCGGCGATGCGGTGGTTGCGCGTGTCGGTGGGAGACGTCGCGATCACCCGCATGGAGTCCTCGGCGGCGCCCGACGTGCTGGCCTCGGCGGGGCAACTGGAGCAGGTCGTCGTGAATCTGGTGACGAACGCCGCGCACGCCATCCCCGAGGGGCGGCGCGGGGAGATCACGATCCGGACCGGTCCCGGGACCGAGGGAAGGGTCCGGCTCGAGGTCACCGACGACGGCGCCGGCATGACGCCCGAGATCATGGAGCACGTCTTCGACCCGTTCTTCACGACCCGGGTCGAGGGCAAGGGCACGGGGCTCGGCCTCGCCATCTGCCACGCCATCGTGACGGCACACGGTGGGGCGCTCACCGTGGAGAGCCTGGTCGGGAAGGGATCGACGTTCCGGCTGGAACTGCCGGCCGCGTCTGCGGAGCCCGTGCCGGGGGACCTGGCAGGTGAAGAAGTGTGTCCACGGACCAGCCGGAGCCCGTAGGGGTCTAAAATGTGGAAGGTCCGGCCGACACCGGTGACCGGATGCCAACCCTCCCTTCCCAGACCCTGACGTCGTTCGCTCGAAGGGCGCGTGCCGCTCGGCTCGGGCTCGGCCTCAGCACCAGGCAGGTCGCGCACCTGGTCGGAATCCCCGAAGGCATCGTCCATCGGCTCGAGCACGGCCGGGAACTCCCGGGGAGAGCATTGCTCGGAGCCCTCGCGAAGCTATACCGGATTCCCGCTGCCGAGCTCCCCCTCGAAGGTGCGAGCGGGCAGGTGCTGGAGGAAGAACGGCTCAGCCCGAACCTGGCGGTGCTGGACTTCCTGGAAGTTCCGCAGCCACGCTGGAAGGAGGCGAATCGGCAGACCTGGACGGACGCCCCCCGACTGAAGGAGCAGGCACGCCGCTTCGCGAAGGACGTCTTCGAGCCCGTGCGAGAGATTCTCGGCGGGGACGTCCTCGTGAAGGTGGGCTACCGCTCCGCGGAGTGCGATGTCTGTACGGTTCGGGAGGGTTCGTGGTCCTCGGAGCACACCCGCGCAGTCGCTGCGGATATCCAGCCTCTGGGCCTCAGCATCCCTGCGGCGGCCCAGCTGATCGCGGACGCCAGAAGACAAGGGCAACTGTCCCTGCTCGACCTCGCCACCGTCGCGGATTCGGGGTGGCTTCATCTTCAGGCGGCACCCGAAGGGCAACCTGCGCGCGGGCTCGTGGTCATTCCAGATCGATACCGTCCGTCCGGGTCGCGAGCACGCGCCCAGCCGCAGGACGTCACCGTGAAGCCGCCTGGGAAGAAGGTTCGGAGGGGCAGGCGCGCGATGGACACGTTGCTCGCGATCGGCGTCCCCGAGATCGACGACCAGCACGTTGCCCTACTCGAAGCAGTCAGCGCCCTCAACACGAGCCTCCGGGAAGGCCTGGCCAGTGGCGAAGTGGAAGCCCTGTTCGACTTCCTGGCGGGGTACATGCGGAGACACTTCGACGCCGAGGAGGCACTCATGCGCGAGGTGAACTTCCCCGGCATCGCCGAACAGGTCGAGGATCATGAGGGGTTGCGGAGGACCCTCGAATCGGTGACGGTGCACTGGGGGTCGGAGGGGGACTCACCCGCCTTCGTCCTCGCCCTGACGGGCTTCCTGGACAGGTGGCTTCGAGACCATTTCGGCCACCTGGACCAGCTCCTGGGCGACCATGTCCGCCGCTGCAGAGAAGGGAAGCCTCCCGCCGATCCCTGAGAATGGCCCGGTGCTTGACCCTGGCAGGGAGGTGGCCTCGCTGGATGGCCGTACCCCCTTGCGCTCCCGCTCCGGGGGTGGTTGGCTCGACCCATGAAAGCCATCAAGACCGAGATCTACTTCGGCGAGGACGAGCCCGGCAGGAAGCACGTCAGCCCGAAGGCGTGGCAAGCCTTCCTCTCCGAGGTCATCACGCCTCGGTTCCCGGAGGGCATGACCGTGCTCGAGGCCTACGGGCAGATGCAGCACCGGGACGGCCGCATCGAGAAGCAGCCGAGCCGGGTCATCGTGCTCGTACACCCGCCCGGCAAGGGCACCGACAAGCGCATCCACGAGGTCATCCAGGCCTACCGCGACCGTTTCCAGAACGCGCAGGTGATGAAGCTGCGTTCCACGGTCCAGGTGGAGTTCTACCCCGACTGACCCGTGGGCTTTCCCGCCCTCACGCCCGCCTCGGCAAGCGCCGACCGGGCGATGGCGAGATCGCGGAAGACCTCGAGCGGGAGGTAGCCATGTGGATTCATGCCTGGCCGTTGCGTGTTCGCTGGCTGCTCCTCCCGACCTTCCTGTCGCTCGCGGCGGTGGCCCCGGCGGCGGTCCTCGCGCAGGTTGCGCGAATGGAGGTGATCCCGTTCCAGACGACGACCCTGACGGACCAGGAGTTCCTGGTCGGGAAACGCGATGGGAAGGCCGCGACCATCGCGGGTGAACTGCGGATACCGACGCCGGGAACCGCGCGCGTGCCTGCCGTCGTGCTCGCCCACGGCTCCGGCGGCATCGGAGCGAGCGTGGAGGACTGGGTCCCGCTGCTGAACGGGGCGGGAGTGGCCACCTTCGTCGTCGACAGCTTTTCGGGGCGCGGCCTGGTGGACGTGCGGAACGACCAGTCACAGCTCGGCCGCCTGGCAGGAGTCGTCGACGTCTATCGAGCCCTCGAACTGCTGGCGAAGCACCCCAGGATCGATCCCCGTCGGATCGCGGTCATGGGTTTCTCCAGGGGAGGGCAGGCCGCGCTCTACGCCAGCGTGAAGCGCTTCCAGCGCATGCACGGGCCGGCGGATGCGGCATTCGCCGTGTACGTTCCCTTCTACGCAGACTGCATGACGACGTACATCGACGACGATGACGTCGCGAGCAAGCCCATCCGGATGTTCCACGGCATCGCGGACGACTGGAGTCCGGTGGCGCCGTGCCGCGCCTACGCCGAGCGCCTGCGAAAGGCGGGCAAGGACGTCGTCCTGACCGAGTACGCGGATGCCCACCACGCGTTCGACGGGGCCACGCGAAAGGTGCCGGTGAAGCTGGAGAAGGCCCAGACCGTCCGCCACTGCCAGCTTCGAGAGGTCGAGGGCGGACGTATCGTCAACGGTCAGACAGGGAAGGCCTTCACCTACGACGATCCCTGCGTGGAGCGCGGCACGACCATCGCGTTCAACGCCCAGGCCCGTGCCGAGGCGCAGAAGGCGGTCCAGGAGATCGTCGCCAGCCTGGCCAGCGCAAAGTAGGGAGAGGTCCTTTCCCGACGGCACCGGGACGCCGACGCTGGTCTGCCAGGACTGCATCGGCCCCGGCTGGTAGCCCGAGGGAGCGTCGGGGACCGAACTCCCCATTCCTGGGTAGGGATCGTGGGAGTCGGCTCCCTCCCGGGAGGGTCGTGCCCGTCCGCGTTCCCGGGAGCGCGCGAAACCCCTGCAATCCCGCCACCCAGCCACGGCGCCTGGCCACGAACCTCCTGGCACGGCGGATGCTCCTTCCCGAGCGAGAGGTCGCAATCGAGCGACTCGAACATGCAGCTGGAGGTTTCAATGGCAAAGGTCATGAAGTCGACGGACTCGTCGAGTCTCGCAGAAGTGGTGGACCGGATCCTCGACAAGGGCATCGTGATCGACGCCTGGGCGAAGGTCTCGCTGGTCGGCATCGAGCTGCTCTCCATCGAGGCGCGCGTCGTCATCGCCTCCGTCGAGACCTACCTCAAGTACGCCGAGGCGATTGGCCTGACCGCCACCGCCGCCGCTCCGAACGCGTAGCAGCACCCGACGATGGTCCCGCTCCCCGGGCCCGCTCGCAGCGAGCCTGGGGAACGGGCCTGTTCGTCGCCATCGGCAAGGAACGAGGGCCCCGCCATGAAGAGCCAGTTCACCAGCTTCACTCCCAGGAACATGGAAGCCCTCGGCCACGAGATCACGGCGATGCTCGGCAAGTTCCAGGCGGAGCGGCTGGCGCGCACGACGGCCGGCGACGAGGCCCGCAAGGTCTTCCGGAGCGAGCTTCGCTCCGGGGTGCGAGCCCTCCTCGACCGCTGCGAACTGACCCGGGAGTCTCTGGCGTCGGACATCCAGGCGGCCAGCGAGGCATTCCGGAAGTCGCGCCCCCGCAAGGCGCCGAGGCAGCCCCGGAAAGCGTTCGCCAAGGCGAGCGTGCCGGTCCAGAGTCGGGGAACCCGCTCGAAGGCCCGCTGAAGAAGAGCACCGGGTGGCGTTCACGCCGCCCGGGAAGCGAGGCGGGTCGGGCCCCAGGCCCGCCGCCGGACCGCAGCCACCGGTACCCTCGACCACTCGAGCGGTTCCCACTGTGCCGGCATTCGCGCCGCGGTGGACGTGGCGAACGCGATGCCAGCCAGGGGCGGTCGATGTGAGGTGAGGCAGCGCGCCTGGACGATCTTCCCGCCCTCCAGGTTCCTCGGCAGCTCTCCCCGGAGCTTGTGCTCCTCGCGCCGCACCTTCCGGACGTACGACCGGACCGAGTCCGGGACCTCCGCGGCCGCCTGGTAGGAAAGAAGCCGGGAGGGGCCCGCGTTGTACGCCATCAGGCCCAGGTCCACGTCGCCGAACTTCTCCACCATGCGGGCCAGGTAGCGGATGCCCATGCGGACGTTGTGGACCGCGTCGTGGACGTCGCCGGGCGGCACCCCCGCAGCGCGCTCCGAATCTGCCAGCGCCGCCTTCCGCAGTTGCATGAGCCCGCGAGCGCCATGTCCGGAGACGGCGTCGGCCTCCCACTCCGATTCGACCTCGATGACCGCCAGGACGAGCAACGGGTCGAGCTGGCCCCTGTGGGCTCCGGCCCGGACCGTGCTCGCGATGGTTCCGGCCAGCTCGATGGTCGCCGATGGCATCCGGGCGAGGATCAGGGTGGCCAGCGGGTCGACGCGGGCAGGTCGTGCCGGGGGGGGGCGGGGAGGGGAGGGTCCGTCGTGGCGGCCGATGGACGACGGGAGCAGTGCGAGGGCGGCCCCGATGGCCGCCGCGCCCGCTCTCGTCACCCGTATCGCCCGTCCTTCGCGCACCGTGAACCCTCGCTGTCTCGCCCGTCGCCTTGCCCATCCTGGCGGCCGACCGCAGGTCGCAGATAGCCCCGCGACCGGCCCACGTTGGATCGAGGGTCGTGCCAACACAGACCACGAGTGTGTGAGCCGAACACCTTCAGACCCGCGCCGTGTCCCGCAAACGGCGGGCATGTCGGGGTGTCGCACGACACGGACACCCTCCCTCACCTGCGGCACCTTCGTGCGCTGGCCCGGAAGGGTCTGTCCTCGGTGGATACCCGAGCGGGCGCCGTCCAGCGGGCCACGAAGTGGCTAGGCTGGTTCATGGCCCAACCATCGAGCTTGCGGCACCTGGTTCTCCTGATCGCCCTCGCCACCGCATGCGGAGGGGGCAGCAGCACCTCGCCCTCGGCCTTCACCTCGACCCTGGATGTCGACGACGGGCTCTCCCTCGCGGACGGCTACTCGGTCGAACCGTTGACGGTCACGGTCCGTGACGGGAACGGCGCGCCGGTGCCAGGGGTCGCGGTGGTCTTCCAGGCCTCGGGCGAAGGGAACACCCTGACCCCCTCGAGCGCGGTGACGGACGCGAGCGGCATCGCGACGTCCGACCTCACCTCGACGGTCGCCGAGGTGAAGACGGTGAGCGCCACCGTCGGCGGGGCGCGACTCCTCTTCCAGCACCCGACCGTGGACTGCAAGCCGCTCGTGGCCATGGCCGACCTGGTCATCAGCGAGGTGGGGAGCTGGAACAAGGTGGACTATCCCGCCTGGGTGGAGATCTACAACGGCACGGCGGCCGAGGTTGACCTCTCCGCCTACGTTCTCCGGGCGCCCGCGGTCGATGCCGCCACGGGCAACACGCTCATCTGGGGCAACTTCCCGCTTCCGTTCCTGAGGATCCCGGCCGGCGCGTATGCGGTCGTCGCCGGGAAGGTCCCGGGGAGCCCCAACTATGACGGTCGCATGCTCGTCCACGTGGCCGACGCGAACGGGAACGTGCCCTACTGGAAGGGCTCCGGGTTCGTCGAGCTGGTCAAGTCCGGCGCCACGGTCGACTTCGTCCGTTTCGGGTCCAGCGACATCGTCCCGACCACGACGGGATGGTGGAACGGACTCAACGCCCCATCGTTCCCCGTCGCCATGCCGGTCTACAACGTCGCGCTGGCCAGGCGCCCGAACCAGGCCGTCACCCGCACGGCGGCGGACTGGCGGCAGGTGGAGTTCTCCACGCCCGGTGGGCCGAACGACGTCGAGCCCGGGGCCGTGGACGCCGACGGTGACGGCATTCCCGACTCGGCCGAGACGCGGGGCGGGACCTTCGCCGGAATGGACCTCTGGGCGATGGGGGCACGGACCGGCCAGAAAGACGTCTTCCTCGAACTCGACGCGATGGCCAGCACCGACCCCGGGATCATCCCGAGGAAGGAAGCGCTGGACATCGTCGTCGCCAAGTTCAAGGGGCGCCAGATCCACCTGCACTTCGACGCCGGGGACCGCTTCCCGGGCAGCTACGACCTGGGCCAGCGGGACGCTACGGTCCCCTTCTCGAGGTGCATCACCTTCCCGCGGGAGGAAGGGTGCGAGGGGGACCTCCTCGCCTACAAGGCACGGTACATGGAGGTCCGGCGGCGCGGCATCTTCCACTATGTGCTCTTCGGGAGCACGCAGAACCCCAGCGGCGCCGATGGCTCCTCGGGCCTGGCGGACCTCGTGGGGCCGAGCCTGCTCGTCTCGCTGGGAGGATGGGGCTTTCGCACGGAGCCCGCAGCCATGCTGAACAAGCTGGTGAACTCCCAGGCCGCCACCCTCATGCACGAGTTCGGGCACAACCTCGGGCTGGAGCACGGCGGGAACGAGCCGCTCAACTACAAGCCCAACTACTTCTCGATCATGAACTACCTGTACCAGCTCCAGGGGCTTTCCAACCCGGCGACGGCGACGGCCGGCGACCGCTTCGCGTACTGGAACTTCGACAAGCCCACGGACGACTGCCTGCTCGAGGCCGGGCCGTGCGACGACCCGCGCGTCTTCCGGATGGACTTCTCGGACGGGACGGGTGCGTCCATCAACGAGGCGAGTGTGAGCGAGACCGGTGGGCTCGGTCGACGCGGGCGATGGGTCGACTTCAACGACAACGGGAGGCTCGACGACGGCAACTCGCTCGTCCTCGCGCCCATGAGGGCGCGGCCCGTCCGCAACGTGTACTTCGTGCTGAAGGACTACAACGACTGGGCGAACCTCAAGTTCCCCTTCCAGGGCGAGAAGAACTGGGTGGAGGGCTTCATCCGCTCGGAGCCGACCGCCGCGATGCGGTCACCGCTGGCCCCCTTCGCCGACCACACGCTCCGGAGGATCAAGGAGGAAGCTCCGCCGCCGAGCTACTTCGAGGCCCTGCGGCAGGGGAACGGGGCCCGGTGAAGGCGGCTCTCCTCGCCGCGCTCCTGATCGCCGACGCGGCGGGCCCCGGTCCAGGAGGTGGCCCGCTCGAGACGACCGGCGTACCCGTCTCCGGTGCGACCGGCACGGTGAGGAGGCAGGTCACGGCCGGCAAGGAGGTCACCCTCGTCCTGGATTCCGCGGAGATCCGCATCGCGCGGTGGCCGGACCCGGCCGGTCCACCGGAACTGGAGGGCATGTCGCTCACGGCGACGGTTCGCCTGCATCCGGAGGGGCCCTCCCGCCGGATCGAGATCGGCCCCGAGGAGGGGCCGGCACGGTGGGTCCTCGGCACGAACTTCCGGCCGGGAGCCCTTCTCGTCGCGGGGGCGTCTCTCGGCACGCCAGCGGCCGATCCGGCGGGTGCGCCTCGGCTTCCGATCCTGCAGCGCGGCAAGGAGATCGCGCGCCTCCCGGCCGGAGGGGCGACGGTCCTTCGCGACGGCAAGGTGCGCTGGTGCCTGCGGATCGTCGCCGTGTCCTTGCCGCGACCCCCGAGGACGGGCATCGCGAACGATTTCCAGGAGCCCCGGGTGGACGTCTTCGCGAGGCGACTCCCGGGGAAGTCGGAGCGTTGCGCCCCGTTCGGGGCATAGTCCGGCAACTTCAGGCCGGATCACTCTAGAATCCGAGAGCCTTGAAGAAGGAGCGCGTGGGGGCGACGCTCCAGCGCGCAGAACGACTCGCCCGCCGGACCGGAGGCGCACGATGGTGAAGCGCTCACTCGTCGTCCTGATGGTCCTCTCCACGGCGTGCGCGACCTCCTCCGCCGACCAGAAGAAGGACCGGAGCGACACCGTCGCGAGCGGTGACGCGGCGTCCCCACTCGAGGGGCTCGAGAGGGACATGGACGCCGAGTACGCCAGGTCGGGTCAGGTGCTGGTCCTCCTCGACAAGGGCGCGTCCCTCCACTTCGCGAGCCAGTACTCCGAGAGCAACGCGACGCTCTCGCAGGCCGAGGCGAGGATGAAGGAGGTCATCCCGCGGACGAAGGTGGCGGGCGCCCCGGCGGGTTCGACGCCGGCCTCCCTGGAGTACTCCGGCCCCGCCTACGAGCGACTCCTCATCCACCTCCTCCGCGCGGTCAACGACCTGTTCCTGAGCCAGCCCGAGGTCGCCGTGGTCGAGGCCCGCAAGGCCGGGACCTACCTGAAGGCGCTCCAGGGGGGCACCGCCGCCATGCCGATGCAGGGAGAACTCCTCGTGGCCGTCCTCCAGCAACTCGTGAACGAGGACGCCGGACTGACGGCCGACGCCGCTGCAGCGGCGAAGCAGGCCAGGTCCGTGGCCGCCAAGGATCCCGCGAAGGCGCAGCAGGTGGATCCGAAGGCCCTCGCCACGCCCATGAAGAAGGGGGAGGGAGAGATCGTCCTGATCCACTACAACGGCCCCGCCCCGCGCGTGGAAGCGCAAGCGCGCCAGGCCTCCTGGGCCGAGGCCGTGGCCGCCGTGCAGGCGGTGGGCGGAGAGCCGGTCTGGGCACAGGTGGCAGCCGCCTCGGCCGCGGGCAGGCGGACCGACACCATCTCCTACGCCCGCCCGACGTTCGCGCAGGACCCGCACCGGATCGTCGCCTCCCGCCTCGTCGTGAAGGGCAAGGAGTCTCCCGTGCAGCTGGCAATGGACATGTCGTCCCTCGCGAAGGCGCTCCTCGAGGATCCGTCCGGTTCGCTCCGGCAACGGGCCCTCGCACGGGCCACGGTCCGGTACCTGAACGGCGGGGACGCCGGGGCCGGCGAGACCGATACGCGTGCCTGGAACACCATCGCCTCCCAGATCCGGATCGGACACGCCCACGTGCCCGCCGGGAAGCAGCAGATCGAGGTCGTCCACATGGATTCCGCCGGCCGGGTCGTGTCCAAGGAGACCCTGAAGGACGTGGTCGTGAAGGCGGGCAAGCGAACCTACCTCCAGGTCCGGACGGTTCTGTGATGCGGGCGCTCCTGCTCGCGTTCCTGCTCCCCGCCGCGGCGATGGCGGCGGACCCGGTCAATCTCCAGACGCTGGTCTCCGGAGAGTGGGAATGGAAGGGGCAGGGGAAGGCGGGCGGGAAGTTCCGCATCGACACGGCCACGCCCGACGGGAACATCCAGGGCGAATTCGTCGGAAAGACGGCCTCCGACAGGGGGCGATTCACCGGCAGTGTCAGCGTCGACGAGTTCTTCCTGATCCGGAGCGGGATCACCTCCGAGAGCCACAAGCAGGTCTGGAAGGGCAGGCCGGACCTCTCGGGCGGGAACGTGGTCGTCCAGGGGACCTTCCAGGACTCGAAGACCGGGAAGAGCTCCCCCTTCACCGCCAGGCGGTCGGCCGACGCGCCGCCACCGGGGGACCCCGGGCCCGGGAACCCACCGCTGAACCGGTCCGGACTCGCCGACGTGACCGACTCGCTGCGCAAGGCGGGCATGAACGAGCGCCAGGCCCGCATCGCAACGATGCTCCACGAGGTGGGCACCGGGACCCGGTCGGCGTCCCAGTTCTACGCCGAGCTGGGCGCCATGAAGGGCTCGATGACGGAGGTGATCCAGGTCCGGTCGACGCTGGTCCAGGCCGCCGAGCCCGGCCTGGCGCGCAAGGTCCTGGGTGCGACCTATCCCGAGGGCGGGACGCTGGTCGAGCAGCGCCTGCTCGTGTGGCGCAAGGAGCAGACGCTGGCGGCCATCGACGAGACGCTGAAGCGCTTCTCGGGCCGGGTGCCGGCCGAGGGCGTGAAGCTGATCGTCGCGCACGTCGGCAAGTGGGCGACGCAGGACTCGCGTGCGCTGACGTTTCCGGGCGACATCGACTTCAGCTTCGTCTGCAACGACCAGGCGCTGTCGAAGGAGCTCCGGGAGGCCTACCTGGAGATCATCCGAGGCCGGGCGGGCCTGGACCAGAAGGCGCTGGATGCCGTCAGCACGCAGCACGGCAAGGCCGGCCTCGACGTCTACATCGGTCGCCACGGCATGGCCTACGCCGAGAAGAACATGAAGGTCAACGAGGTCGTCGACCTGGTCAGCGGCACGCGGAGGTCGGCCTCCTTCGAGGAAGTGACCCGCATCCTTTCCGAGGAGCGCGACCTGCTCGATTCGCGTGGCGTGGAGACCATCAAGCCGGTGCGGCAGGCCCAGCCCGGCCTGTCGATGGAGATGGTCCGCCACTTCGACCACGACATCGCGAAGTCGGGAATCTTCGACGCCTCCACCTCGATCGTGAAGGCGGCGAAGTACCTCGACCGCAGCTACACCGCGGAGGTCGAGAGCATCGGAGCGCCCGACAAGCCGCCCAAGCTGGCGGCCTTCGCCCGGACCATCACCGAGCTGGCCAACGCCAAGCCGCAGAGCCAGGCGAGCCGCGACGCGATGATCCGGGAGATCGCCTCGGCGCTGGGCGCCACGCCGACCACGGTCTGGGACGCGGGATCCAAGCGTCTGCGCCTCACCGTGAGCCCTGCTGCGGTGAAGGCCTTCCACGACCAGGCTCGTCGGGAGATGTGGGATTCGGCGGAGCGAGGCTCCCGCCTTCGCACCGAGGAGATGGACCGGAGGATGGGGGAACTGGCCGAGCGGCAGCGCCGCGGAGAGCCGGTCGACGCGGACGCCGAGGTCCTGCGGCAGGACATGGTCGACCTCATCGACATGGTCGAGGCCGAGACGAAGGCCATCGGCACCTCGATGCCCGTCCCGACGTCCGTCCGGACCAACAATGCCAAGGTGCGAAGCCTGCTGCAGTCGTTGAGCAAGGGCTTCGGCGTGAAGGCGCTGAGCGCGGACGACCTCAAGGACAAGAAGTTCGTCGAGGAGCTGCTCGCCGCGCAGCGCGCCCACCCCGACCCGACCCGGCTGCAGATGGTCAAGGCCTACGTGATGGATCGGGCGGCCCGCGCCGCCGAGAAGACGATGAAGGGCGTCGACGGAACCAACCAGATCCTCGACACCATCGACGGCGCGCTCCTCTCCGAGCTCCGGGGCGACGGCGAGTTCGCCGAGTTCGAGACCGAGGTCAAGAGCCTGGTGAAGGGCAGCTCGGTGGCGAAGACGCAGCGCCTGAACGTGATGAAGGAGAAGCTGGCCCGGGGGATCCGGACCGCCAACCAGGTGGTGAACACGAAGCTGCAGTCCGTGGCGGTCGCGCGGCAGGGCATGAAGCTCATGGCGGTGACCGGGCTCGCCGACGAGATGCTGGCCTACCGGGATGCCTGGTCGCAGCAGGGCTGGGAGGGCTTCGCGACCGAGCTCTTCCGCCGGCGCATCCCCGGCGGATCGGCGGTCGAGAACGCGATGATGGGGAACACGCTCCGGGCCGGCTGGGATGTCGTCACGACGATCTTCCCGCCCGCCGGCCTGCCCGAGGCCGCGTACGGCATGGCCAAGGCCGCCTACTCGGCGGGGTACTCGTTGTACTGGAGCGAGCAGCTGTCGCTCTTCATCGACACCACCTACGACGGCGCGAAGTTCGAGCTCGTCGAGGTCGAGACCACGGCCACGACCAAGGTCGGCGTGTACCGGCTCGTCAGCGTGAAGCATCCGCGGACGGGCAAGCGGGTCGACCTGTCGGAGTTCGTGAAGCGGCGTCAGGACGAGATCGCCGACCTGAACCGGCGCCTGAAGACCCCCCGGAGGGACGGGGGCGGCATCGACATGGCCGCCTTCCGGAGCGCTGCGGCGGGGTTGACCGACTGGGAGGCCCAGGACGCCATCCTGGCGCGCAACCTCGAGGCGGCGGACCCGGTCATCGCGCTCATCGACGAGATGGCCAGCAACCCGGCGGTCGGCCCGCGCCTGATGGAGCGCTACGGCCAGCAGCGCGCCTTGCGCTGGCAGGAGGTCAAGCTCGCCTTCCTCACCGAGCTCGTCGACCGGCTGGAGGCCCGCAAGCAGGCCGAGCAGGCCCTGGGCTCGGGCATGCTGCCCGAACTCTTCCAGGAATTGAGGCAGGCCGCGGCCTCGCTCGAGATCGAGCCGCAGGTTCTGCGCTCGCTCGACGCCGACGTCGACACCAACAACCTGAAGCAGCTCATCGGCTGGCTCTGGGACGCGAAGCGCAATGCCCTCGGCCAGGCACCCAAGGAGAGCGAGACCCTGCGTGCCGCCCAGGTGGTCAAGAAGTACCTGGACGCCTACCGCGGGGTGCTGAAGACCCGCGACGACCTCGCCGCCTCCCTGCCCGCGGCTGGCGCGCGCGACGGCAACCAGCGCTACCTGACCGGTACCCTCTTCCTGGTCGGCCGACCGGACGCCGACACCAAGGCCGCCTCGGCCTGGGCCCAGCAAACCGCGGCCTCCCGCAAGGCCAGCGCCGACGCGGTGCTGGCGATCAAGCGGGAGTTCCTGCCGAAGGCGGATCTCGATGCCGACGATCTGCCCGTCGTCGAGCGGGTGTTCACGCACGACCTGTGGATTCGCCCCTTCCGCGATGCGGGCTCCTCCCGCCCCGACCCGGCCCTGATGGACCGCGCGGTGTTCCACACCGCCCGACGAAAGGCCGAGCTCGACGACTACCGCAACAGCCTGAGGAAGCTCGCTCCGGTGCAACTCACCGTCGCGGTGGTCGACGCGACCGACCCAAAGAAGGGCGTGAACGGGGCCACCGGCGACCTGCGTCCCAACGAGGGGGTCGGGAAGCCGGCCCAGGCGGCCGGAAACCCGATGGTCTTCGGCGTGCCGAGCGCGCGCTACCGCCTGACCGTGAAGGCCCCGGGCTACGAGGACGATGTGCGGGATGTCCTGCTGGGGCGGGCCCTCGACAAGGCCCCCACGTTGACCGTGCGCCTGAAGCCGGCCGGTGGAGTGGTCAAGCCGCCGGTGCCGCCGCCGCCCACGACGCCTCCCGTCCCCAAGCCCGACGCCCCGGCCGACTTCAAGGTGGTCATCGACGCACCCACCGGCGCCGTGCCCTTCGGGACGTCCGTCACGCTGAACGCGAGGGCGCAGGGCGGGCGAGCGCCGCATGCGTTCTCCTGGTCCACGGGAGCCACCGGCGCCCGCGCCGCCGTCCAGCCGCAGTGGGCGGGCGAGTGGACCGTGACCGTGGGCGCCACCGATGCCGACGGTCGCACCGGAAAAGGCCAGGCCACGCTGCGCGTGGCGCCGGAGAAGGTGCGCATGCAGGGGGTCGAGGCCCGGGTCTATTACGGCAACCAGGCGACGCTGTCCTTGCCCGGCCAGGATCCGCCGCCTCCGGACCCGACGCCGGCACCCCCTCCGCCCGTGGACGACTGTGCCGACCCCTCCAGGCGGCGCACCCCCTTCGACGACTGCGGCCCGGTCACGATCACGAAGAGCGTGTCCACCGCGAACCAGAAGGCGGTGGTCCTGCCAACCGCGATCCCGCCCTCCGGGCCGCCGCCCGCTGCGTCGCCGCCTGCGCCGGCTCCGGCGGCCGCCAAGGGCTCGGCGCCGAAGCGGGTCGTCTGGCAGTCCGATCCGGTGGTGACCTTCGCGCCGCCCACGAGCGCCGACGGCCGCACGAAGGTGATCTACAGCCGCATGGGGCCGGTCAAGCTCTGGTGCGAGATTCAGAAGGAGATCGAGGGCGTGTTCCACACGGTGGGCGAGTGCGAGCAGCAGACCGTGCAGGTCGTGGCGCCGAGGTTCAGCGTCCAGTTCACGCCGCCGGAGGGGCAGGGACGGCTGGGCCAGGAGGTTCGCCTGCGCGTGAACAGCGATCCGCCCATCCCCGACCCGATCGTCGACTTCCGCTGGCAGGAGCCGGGCACCTCCAACCGCTCCGAGCTCACCCCCAACGCCCGGGAGATCGCCTTCACGGTGAAGGATGGCCGCCCCCTCGTGCTCAAGACCATCGCGCGGGTGCCGCATCACGGTGACACGATCGCCGAGGTCTCCGCGACCTACACCGGCCTGGGCTGGACCGTGAGCGCCAAGGTGGTCGAGCCCGGGAACCGCCCGATGATGTGGGACCCGGCCAAGGTCGGCCTCGTCCCGGTACCCAAGGGGCAGTACGCGACGCACGAGCGGGTCTCGCTGCGGGCCGAGGTGCAGGGAGCCGCGCCGGCGGTCGTGCGCTGGAACTGGACCGTCAACGAGGGCAGCACGATCTCGAGCAACGTGTCGCAGACGCCCACGGTCTCCCGCAGCGGTCCGGGGAGCATCGAGGCCCGTGTCGAGGCGCGCGACGGCGAGGGCGTGCTCCTGGGAACCGCCGACGTCGCCGTGAACGTCATCGAGGTCTCGGACAAGCCACCGGCACCGGTGGATCCGGTCGTCCGCCTGACGGCCTCCGGGGCCCGCGTTGACGCCGGCCAGCCGGTCACCTTCAGCGCCGAGGCCTCGTCGGGCAAGCCGCCCTATCGCTACGCGTGGCAGGGCGCCGACGGGCAGGGGGCGCAGGCGCGCATCGCGTCGGCGCGCGCCGGTCGACAGACGGTGACGGTCGTCGTGACCGACGGGCAAGGGCGCACGGCCACCGCGAGCACGGTCGTCGAGATCGCGGTGAACGTGGCCGAGGTCCAGCAGGGCTACGGCAAGACGGTCCAAGCGAAGCTCGACGAGGTGCGCCAGGCCAGCGCGCAGAAGGAGTTCCGTCGCGCGCTCGAGATCGCACAGGCCTGGCGTCAGTCGACCCGCCTCGACGCCTACGCCGACAAGGAGCTCTCGCAGCAGGAGGAGTGGGCGCGCAAGTGGGCGGCGCAGAAGGACCAGCAGATCGGCCTCATGCGGGTTGCCGCCGACAAGGTGGCGCAGCACGACTACGCCGGCGCCCTGAAGACCTACGAGGAGGCCTTCGCGAACTCGCAGATCACGTTCAACGGCTCCGAGCCCGAGTACCGGGAGGCGGCGAAGCTGCGCAACGACGCGTTCGAGCGGCAGCGTCGGCTGGAGGCGATCGTCGGGCACGTCCGCGACGCAGCCGAGAACCGGGAGCCCTACTACGCCCAGTTGCACGTCCTGACGCCGGCCCTGGGGAACTGCGACGAAGCCATCGGCCTGCAGCCCGAGAACGCGCAGTTCAAGCGCTGGCGCGAGCTCATCGTGGCGCGGATGAACCAGGCGCAGCAGGCCCAGGCGCCAGCGGGTTCCGGACCCGTCACGCCCCAGGTCGGCGCCTACCGGGTGAATGGCTCGCAGACCTTCCGCCTGTCCTCGCTGTCGGGCACGTCGATGAAGGTCGACCAGTGGCAAGGGGGGGAACCCGAGCCCCCGAAGAGCCGCGGCGCCTACTACGGCAGCGGCACCGTGAAGCGCGCCGAGGGCAACACCTGGCGTGGCGTGCTGCCCGACGTCGCCGGATACTGCTGCGGCAACAACATGGAGGTCGAGCTGAAGTTCAAGTCGCCGACCGTCTTCCAGATCGTGCGCTTCCGCCTGTGGCCGCTCGGTGGGGCTCGCCCACCGGATGGCTCGGGCTGGAGGGGTGGTGGCGACGCGGAGTGGAAGATGGTCGGAGCCCCCGAGGCGACCGGTGCGGCCCCGGCCCCGGCCCCGGCACCGGTACCGGTACCGGTACCGGTACCGGTACCTGCCGCGGCCGCGGCCGGCCCGGTGTTCGACAACTGCAACACGGGCGGTGTCTACAACAAGCCCAGCCGGCCCACGGCCTTCACGCTCGGTTCCTCCCACCGCATCACGATGATCCGCACCTACCACTGGAACGATGGTCGTGGCGCCACGTCCCCGGGCACGATCGCGCTGCAGGGACCGGGTGGCCGCACCTACGGCCCCTGGCAGGCGCGAGGCACGGCCGGCCAGGGTGGCGTTCCCAACGCCAACTGGATCGTCTCTCCCGACGTCGATCTGCCTGCGGGCACGTACACGGTGGTCGACTCGAATCCGGCCTCCTGGTCCCAGAACGGCGGCTCGCAGGGCAGCGGTCACACCCGGGTCGAGGGACTCCCCCTGGCCGGCTCCCCTGCTCCGCCGCCCCAGGCGCCCCCGGCCAAGGCGTCCGCACCGGCCCGCGTGATGGCCGAGATCACCAACCGCTCGAGCAAGCCGGTGCACGTCTTCCCGTCCGGGCAGACCTTCGGACCCGGCAACCGATTCTCGGCGGGCGAGATGCGGCGCGTGCAGGTCGAGATCCCGGCCAGCGGCTCGATCACATTCAACGCGGGGCGCGACGGCATCGTGCGGGTCCGCAAGGCCTGGAACGGCGATCCGGATTCGCCAAGCCGCGTGCCGGTCGTCATCTACGACGAGCCCGAGCAACTGATCATCACGACTGGACTGCGGTAGGCTCGATCATGCCCGACACCCCCCGCCCCGCGCCCATCGAGTGGGAGTTCGACGTCCCGCTGCTCACCAACCGGTACTTCCTGGGCGGCTTCGCGAAGGCCATGATCGGGTCGGGCGTCCTGGTGGTCGCGCTGGTCACGCTGGGACTGGGCGTGCAGGGCGAGTGGAGGGCGGTCCTGCCGCTGGCGGGGATGCTGCTCGCGATCTCGGGGGCGCTCTTCCTCCTCGGACTGCTCCTCATGGCCTTCCCGTTCCGGAACCGGACGCGAACCCGGTTCACGGTGGACGGGGAGGGGGCCCGCCTCGAGGTCGTGGACCGGGTGGCGCGGGCGACATCGCGAGGCGCCATCCTCCTCGGGGTCGTCCTCGGAAGCGGCTCCACCGCGGGCAGCGGCCTCCTCGCCGCCACCCAGGAGCACCAGGGGTTGAGGTGGAGTGGCGCCTTCCGGGCCATCCCGGAGCCCGCCACCCGGACCATCGCCTTCCGGAACGGCTGGCGGACGCTGCTGCGGGTGTACTGCACCCCGGCGGGTTACGACGAGACGGTTGCCGCCGTCCGGGCGCACATGTCCGTCCACGGGTCTGCGGAGCGCGCGGCGCGCAGTTCCCCGCTCGGAGCCTACCTGCTCCGGACCGCCGTGGTCGTCATCGCCATGCTCCCGGTCTTCGCGGCCCGCGACACCTTCGGGTACGGGCTCCTCGCGCCCTGGATCCTCCTCTGCTTCGCGCTCTCCATCGTCTGGCTCGTCCGTCCGCTCGCCTGGGTCGTCCTGCTCGGCGAGGTGGTGATCCTGGGTATGGCGGTGGCGGGAGCGGGCGAGAGCCGTCGCTCCTCGATCAGCGGGGAAACCTACCGTCGCTGGGAGGTTCTCTCCGGCGACGGCTGGGCCCTCGGGGCGCTGATGCTGGCCGGGCTGGCCGTCGTGGGATGGCTCGCCGTGGGCGTCCTGCGGGGCTCGGTGCAGCCGGCGCTCCAGGCCGACGACGACGACGCCGGCGGGGAGGCCTGACCGTCCCAGATGGGAGCCCCGCGATCGCACACGACGGTCGTCACCGTCCTGCTGGTGACATTCGCGACCATCGGCGTCGCCGGACCGGCATTCGCCTTCGACAGCAGGGGGCACAGCGTCATCGAGGCCCTGGCCTACCGGGCGCTGGTGGAGGGATACGGGGGCCAGTCCCCCCGCCCCGACGTCCTCCGCGACCTGATCAACGACGGGGCGCTCGAGGCCCCGGTTTGCTTCGGGAGTGCGGACGAGCTCTCGGCCGAGTGCCTGGCCGCGCCGGCCCGGAATCCGCTTCTTTGCTGGCCCGAGCCGAGGTCCGATCGACCGGATGCCTTCTTCCGTCGCCAGTTCAGCGACTCCGGACAGTGCTTCCACTACATGGGGACGATCGGCGACAGCCTTTCCGATCCGTTCCCCGGAACCTCCATCCCCCGGGAACTCGGCACGAGTGCCGTGGTCCGTTGCAACGACCTCCTCGACATCCTGATGCGGCAGGTGGTCGTCGACGGCGGTCCCGGCGCCCGGCAGAGCGGGTTCGGGCTCTACGAGCTGATGCACTCCGTGGAGGACTCCTTCTCCTACGCCCACACGGAACGGACGCCGGACGGGGAGCGGGTCGACTACCTCCGGGTCTGGAAGCCGATCGAGATGATCGCCGCGATCCCGACCGAGCGGGCCAGGAAGATCCCCCCTGGCGTCTTCCACGAGTGGGACGACCATCGGGACAAGACCTTCGTCGTCGAGGGGAGCAAGGAGCGGTGCGAGGAGCGATCCGACCATCCGTACGACGTTCCCTACGACTGCCTGTCCGTCGAGGGCGAGCGCGCCCGGCAGGCGGTGGTCGAGCTCCTCGTCCTGATCCGGGACCTGCGCGCCGCCCACCAGGCCGCGCCTCCCGGGACCGACACCCGGCCAGAAACCTCGCCGGAGTGGCTCGCCTACCGGGCGAAGTGGTTCACGTCGGTCCACCCCTGCGCTGGCGACGAGTGCGCGACCCGCCAGCCGCCCGATCTCGTCCCGGGTGACTACGCCTACCTCGGCGTGGACTCCCGCTTCGTGACCCCGGGGACGTTCGAGGTCGAGGCGCGCGGTTCGGTCCTGCGCTACGCCGAGGGTCTGAACCCCTTCGAGAGCCTGGTGAACGCGAGTCTCGGGTACCAGTACCAGCTGGACGGTGGAAGTGCCGGCTACGTGGGGCTCGGGGTTGGGCTCGTCGTGCCCCTGGGGTTCCGGACGGACCTCGGGTTCACGGCCGCGGAGATGCGCTTCATCTTCGGGCGCTCCGGGGGGGCCTTCGAGTTGCTCACGCGGCTTCTCCGGCTCGACTATCCCCTGGGCGACAGGTGGGCGATCTCGGTCGAGGGACCGATCGTGGTGAACTGGGTGCAGCCCGCCGTCCACTGGGCGCTCGGCGTCGGGTTGAGCTACGGGCTCGAGGCTCCGCGCGTCGTCGGGGGCAACACCCTGCTCCACCACGAGGACAAGGTGGCACGGGAGGACGCCGACTGGGTGCCGCCGCCGGCACCCTACGGCTGGCTCCAGGGGCGGAAGACCACCGTCGCCATCCTCGCGGGCATCACCGCGGCCTCGCCGCCTGCCAACGCGATCGCCGGGCGCAGCTACGGCCTCGGGATGCTGGGCGCCGAGATGGAATGGGACCAGGATGCCTGGGGCGGCCACCACGCCTTCACGCCGACCGTCGCGTTCTCGGCCGGCATCCGAAACACCTCGGGCGATTCGTCCTACCTCACCGGCACGGTCGCCCTCGGCGCCCGCTGGTACTTCCTCGGGCCTCTCGGCCTCTCGGTCACGGCCGTCCGCGCCGAGTCGGGGCCGAAGATCCGCGGGAAGGACGAGGTCGACACGGCCATCGGGGTGCACGGCCCGCCGGGGAAGGAGTACTACTTCCTCGCCGGGTCGCGTGCGGGGCTGGCGCTGCGCCTCGGCTTCATCGAGCTTCTCGTCGACGGCCCGACCATCGCCTGGAACGCCAATCCCTTCGGGGCCAACGAGCTCCTCAGCTTCACGCTGGGCATCCGGCTCTGACCCTCCCGGCCTTCACGAGCAGTCGAAGCTGGCCGCGTCGGCCCGCGTCCACCGGGAGACCAGCCCCGCCGTGTTGCGCGAAGGGGCCCCCGCCACGACGACGTTGCCCAGCATCCTTCCGGAGAGGAGGGTGACGAGGAGGGACGGGAAACGCGCGCACCTCACCATGAGACGATCTCCGCTTCGCGGGACAGAGCTACCTGGGCGGATCCTGGCACGCACCGTTCACGCAGATGCGGACACCCTTGCAGTCGGTGTCCTTGCCGCAGCCGGTCAGACAGGGGGTTGCCGGCGTCGCGGGCATCGGCGGCGTCGCGATCGGGGCGACGGCGGCCGGCGGAGGAACTGCGGCAGGAGCCGCGAGAACCGGTGCCGGTGGCGCAGGGGCCGGTGCCGCCGCTGGAGGGACCGGCGGAGGGGGAGGCGCAGGTGCCGGTGCAGGAACCGGAGCGGGGGTTGGCGCGGGAGCGGGAGCCGGCGACGTCCTGGCGCCCGGGTTCTCCGCCCGGACCAGCTTCTCGCACCGGTCCTGTGCCTCCTTCGTCCGGTTCAGCTCGAGGTCGTACTTCTCCTTCGCCGCCGCGAGCATCTGGCGCTGGGTGTCGTTCGGCCGCAGGCGCTCGAAGGTGGCGACCGCCCCGCGGATCGCATCCAGGTCCTTGTTCATCTGTGCGACCTCGGCCTCGCACGGGTGGGACATGGCAACGGCGGGAAGGGCCAGCGCGAGAAGCACCGGGAGTGCGGTCATCGTCCTCATGCGCCGCAGCGTACCAGATCGAGGGGGCCCGGAAGTCGGCGCCCGCCGGTCATCCTCACGGATCCCGCATGTTCCCGAACCCGGGGATGAGCGGCAGGTCGAGCGCGGAGATGAGCCCGGGCGCCGCGGCGCAGACCGCCGGGATGGCGTGGACGGCCCGCATCCCGGTGGCGAGGCACCCGGCGCGGTTCGCGTCCCGGGTGGCGGCGTCGCGCAGCGCGGTCTCCTGCTCGATGCACGGCTCCCCCTCGACGATCACCCGGTAGACGTCGTGCTCGTACATCTTCCCCTTCGGCCAATGGGGCGCCACCGCCTTCGTCACCCGGTTGCAGTGCTCGATGACGATCTTCGGCTCGCCGGCGACCCAGCCCCGGATCTCGAAGCGGATGGCGGCGCAGCAGCCCGCGGGGATCACGCCGTGCTCGTAGCGGATCTCCACCGGGGTGGCCCACTTCTCCCAGACCGAGTCGATCTTCTCGAGCCGGACCCCCAGGGCGTCGGCCACCATCGGGATCGTCATGCCCCACCCGAACTGCAGCACCTCGGGCTCCTCGAGGATGGCGCGGTACTCCATGGGCTGCCCCAGCCCCATCGGCTTGTAGTCGCCGGCGTAGGACGAGTAGTCGAGGATCTCCTGGATCCGCAGGCGATCGACCCGGCCACAGACGCCCATGAGCGTCATCGGGAAGAGGTCGTTGGCGAAGCCGGGATCGATCCCGGTCGTGAAGCAGGTGCGGCCGGTGCGCTGGCAGACCTCCTGCAGGGTCCCGGCGATGGCGGTCGGGCACTCCTTCGGGTAGACGAGCGGCGTCATCGACGTGGAGACGACGTCCTTGCCCATCTCCATGCAGAGCGTGAGGTTCGAGAGGTTCTCGGCCAGGTACTGCGCCGTCGGCCCGAAGTAGGCGACGGCGTGCGCCTCCCGTGAGAGCACCGCGCGAGCGTCGCGCGACGCCGCGAGCCCCACCGGAGCGACCCCGCAGAGCGTGCCCACGTCCATGCCGTCCTTCTCGGCGGAGTGCACGATGACGCCCACCAGCTCGAAGCGGGGGTGGTCGAGCAGCATCCGGACCACCTGCCGCCCCACGAAGCCGGTTCCCCACACGATCACCTTGAAGCGCTTCCCGTCGCCGACGAGCAGCCTCTCGCGGCCACCCTTGAAGCCCTTCCCGGACTTGAGCAGCAGCAGGAAGCCGAGGAGTTGCGCCTGGCGGTCCAGCACGCGGGTCTTCCACGAACGAAGGCCTTCGAGCACGTTCATTCTCCTTCCAGGTTCAGGGTCGAGGCGAAGGCCACGGCGGGAGCGGGATGCCGCGCCCGGCGAGCACCTCGAGGCTCTGCCGCCAGAGCCGTTCGCCATTTCGCGGGTCGGAGGACCGTGCGTCGGTCTCGGCGACGTGGCGGAGGTAGAGGTAGAGACGGCTCCGTCCCTCGAACGTCCGGCTGGCGGCGCAGTAGATGGCCGGCCACATCGAGACCCGGGGATGGATGAAGTAGGCGGTCATGAGCTTCCCCATGAACCCGCCCTCGCGGGAGATGCTGGTCCGCACGGCGCCCGGACAGTACGAGTAGACCGAGACGTCGGGCGTGCCGTCCGCCTTCACGAGCCGCCGGCCCAGCTCGCAGGCGAAGGTCTGCACGTACAGCTTGCTCTGGCCGTACCAGGTCGTGCCCTCCATGAGGCCGAAGTCCGGGAACTGGCCGAACCGATCGAAGTCGATGGGCGGGCAGGTCCGGTGGGTCTCGGAGGAGGTGATCACCAGGCGCGGCGTCGTGGGGCCCCGGCCGCCGAAGGGCTCGCTGGGCAGCACGCCGTCGGAGAGGAGCCGGTTCACGAGGAGGAAGCTGCCCAGGAAGTTCACCTGGAAGAGCTCGGGCAACCCATCGCGCGTGAGCCGGTTGCCCAGGGGCGCGACGCCGGCATTGCTGACGACGAGATCGAGCCTCACCCCGTCGCGCGCCAGCCCGTCGCAGAGCGAGGTCACGCTGGCGAGGTCGGCCAGGTCGAGGGTGCGCTGGGAGACCTCCGGGTTGCCGGTCTCGCGCCGGATCTCCTCGGCCAGCCCCTCGTGACCGGCGCGGCAGGCGAGGATGACGCGCCCTCCGCGCCGCGCCAGCTCCGGCGCGATGGCCCGCCCCAGCCCCGCGCTCGGGCCCGTGACGAGGCAGGTCTTCCCGTCGAGGCGATCGGCCTCGGTGAGCGGCGGCAGCGTGTCCCGCTCGCGGTGGTGATCGAGGACGGCCTTCAGCCCCGAGAAGATGGGGTCGATCCTGCCGGGGGTCCTGGATCCGATGGGCATGGTGGGGAGGCGCCAACATATCCCAGCCGATCCGGTTCTGGCATCCGCGGCACGCCCTTCCCGGGTTCATCCTCTGGGAGGACCACGTCCGGGTTCCCCGAGAGACCAGTCGAGGCGTGCCCCAGCAGGGGAGTCGAATTCCGCTCCGGGTGGATGCGAGGATCCGGGGCGTCGCCGGTCCACGCGCACGTCCGGTGAACCCCTTTTCGCGCGACGAGGAGATCCAGATGTTCGACAGGCAGGCTCCGGTTGCCCTTTTCGCAGGACTGCTCCTCCTCGCAGGGTGTTCCAATCCGGCGGGGCCCCAGGGATCCAGCGGGCCCATGGGACCCACGGGCGCGACGGGGGGCGCGGGGGCGAGGGGTCCCACGGGTGCGATGGGGCTCGACGGACCGCAGGGTCCGACCGGCGCGAGGGGCATCAACTGGACGGGCACGTGGAGCCCGACGACGACCTACGCGATCGACGACGGGGTGGCGTACCAGGGGCAATCCTGGGTGGCGCTCGCGCAGACGACCGCGAACCCGCCTCCGTCCAGCGACTGGCAACTCCTCGCCGCGCATGGCACGCAGGGCATCCAGGGACCGAAGGGTGACCAGGGAATCCAGGGTATCCAGGGATTCCAGGGGAACCAGGGTCTCCAGGGCGCGACCGGACCGACCGGTCCGACCGGGCCGACGGGACCGACGGGACCGACGGGCGATCAGGGCATCCAGGGGCTGCAAGGCATCCAGGGAATCCAGGGGCTGCAGGGCCTTCAGGGCGCGACCGGACCTACGGGACCGACCGGTCCGAAAGGCGATCAGGGCATCCAGGGCATCCAGGGAAACCAGGGAAACCAGGGGCTGCAGGGGCTGCAGGGTACGACCGGGCAAACTGGACCGACGGGTCCGACCGGGCCGAGCGATGCCTACTACAGCGCGACGACCCTTTCG
>CAIVAR010000031.1 GCA_903904005.1 uncultured Anaeromyxobacter sp. | reverse complement strand
CTCGTCCAACGTGCTCTTCGGGAACCTCCAGGTGGTGTCGGCCGAGAAGCTCGGCATGTCCCCCATCCTGGCGGCCGCCTCCAACAGCTCCGGCGGCGTCATGGGCAAGATGATCGACGCCCAGTCGATCGTGGTGGCCGCGGTGGCCACCGGCGAGCACGGCAAGGAGGGCGAGATCCTGCGCTACGTCTTCTGGCACAGCCTCGTGCTCGCCTGCCTCGTCGGCGTGCTGGTCTTCCTCCAGCACAACTACTTCCAGTGGATGATCCCGCGGTAGTCGAGGATCAATGGCCAAGGTAGGACTCTTCGTCCCCTGCTACGTCGACCAGTTCTTCCCCCGGGTGGGGCTGGCGACGTTGCGGGTCCTCCGGAGCCTCGGCCTCGACGTCGAATACCCGCGGGACCAGACCTGCTGCGGGCAGCCCATGTACAACACGGGCTGCTCGCAGGAGGCTCGGCCCCTCGCCGAGCGCTTCGTGCGCCTCTTCTCGGGCTACGAGGCTGTGGTGGCCCCGTCCGCGAGCTGCGTGGCGATGGTGAAGCTCCAGTACCCGGAGCTCATCGGCGACACGCCCGAGGTGCGGGCCCTGGCCGGCCGAACCTTCGATCTCTCCGAGTACCTCGTCGACGTGGTGAAGGTGACCCGGGTCGACGGGGAGTTCCGCAAGAAGGTGGGGCTGCACCGCAGCTGCCACGGCGTCCGCGAGCTGCGCGAGTCGCGGTCGAGCGAGCGCATGGACGCGCCCTTCGACAAGACCCGGCAGCTCATCTCCCAGCTCCGGGGCATCGAGCTCGTGGAGCTGGAGCGCGCCGACGAGTGCTGCGGCTTCGGGGGGACCTTCGCGGTCACCGAGGAGGCGGTCTCCTGCATGATGGGGCGTGACCGCATCGCCGATCACGTCCGCGCCGGCGCCGAGGTCATCGCCGGCTACGACATGTCCTGCCTCATGCACCTCGACGGACTGGCGCGCCGGGACGGGACGAAGCTCCCCATCGTGCACGTGGCCGAGATGCTCGAGAAGGCGAGATTGTCCCGGTGATCCACCACCACCCCGAGAAGGCGAAGCTCTTCGTCCTCGACGACGAACGGGCGCACTGGCACGACAAGGCGCTCTGGTTCATGCGGGTGAAGCGCGACCGGGCCGCCGCCACGGTGCCCGAGTGGGAGCAGCTGCGCACCGCCGCCGAGGGGATCAAGCTCCACACCCTGTCGCGGCTGGCCGACTACCTCGAGGAGTTCGAGCGCAAGGCCACCGCGAACGGCATCCAGGTCCACTGGGCACGGGACGGCGAGGAGCACAACCGGATCGTCCACGGGATCCTGGAGAAGCGCGGCGTCAAGAAGATGGTGAAGTCGAAGTCGATGCTCACCGAGGAGTGCCACCTGAACCCGTACCTCGAGGCCCGGGGCATCGAGGTGGTGGACACCGATCTGGGGGAGCGCATCGTGCAGTTGGCCGGCGAGCCCCCCTCGCACATCGTCATGCCGGCCATCCACCGCAAGAAGGAGGAGATCGGCGAGCTCTTCCACGAGAAGCTGGGCACCCCCAAGGGGCTCTCCGATCCCACGCTCCTCACCGAGCGGGCCCGGGAGCACCTGCGGGAGAAGTTCCTCCAGGCCGAGGCCGGCCTGACCGGCGTGAACTTCGGCATCGCCGAGACCGGCGGGTTCGTGGTGGTGACCAACGAGGGCAACGCCGACATGGGCACCACGCTGCCCCCGGTGCACATCGCCTCGATGGGCATCGAGAAGGTGATCCCGCGCCTCGCCGACCTGGGGGTGTTCCTGCGGCTGCTGGCGCGCAGCGCGACCGGCCAGCCGGTGTCGTCCTACACCACCCACTTCCACGCTCCGCTGCCCGGGGGGGAGCTGCACCTCGTCATCGTCGACAACGGCCGGACCGAGATGCTCTCGGAGGCCCACCGGCGCAAGGCGCTATGCTGCATTCGCTGCGGGGCCTGCCTCAACACCTGCCCGGTCTACCGGCGCAGCGGCGGTTACAGCTACAGCTACCTCATCCCCGGCCCCATCGGCTCGGTCCTCGGCCCGCACCGGGACCTGGCCGGGCACGCCAGCCTCCCCTTCGCCTCCAGCCTGTGCGGCTCCTGCACCGATGTCTGCCCGGTGAAGGTCGACCTGCACCACCAGCTCCTCGCCCTGCGGCAGGAGGCCGGGGAGGAGAAGCTCCTGCCGTTCGGGAAGCGCATGGGGATGAAGCTCGCCTCCTTCGTCATGGCACGCCCCGCGCTCTTCCGGGCCGGCGGCAAGGTGGCCCGCTGGGTCCTTCGGGTCGCCCCGGGGCTCGCCCGGGTCGGGCCGGGCGCCGTGTGGCTGCGCGGACGGGAGCTGCCCGAGCCGCCAGCCGAGTCCTTCGCCGACCTCTACGACCGCGAGATGAACGGCAAGCCGGAGGTGAAGCCGTGAGCGCCCGTGAGGCCATCCTGTCGGCGCTGCGCGCATCCCGGACCGAGGTGGTGGCGGCACCGGCCCACCCGGCGCCGGTGAAGCAGGGCGATCCCGTGGTCCGCTTCATGGAGTCGGTGAAGGCGGTGGGTGGCCAGGCGTACCGGGTCGCCGACGACGCCGCGCTGGCCGCGGGGATGGCGGGGCTGCCGGTCTGGTCGGCCCAGCGCCGCGCCTCGCTCGTCCCGGGGATCGACGGCACCGTCGACCTGGAGGCCGTCGCCGATCCGCACGAGCTCGCCGATCTCGACGTCGCCGCCATCCCGGGCGAGGTGGCGGTGGCCGAGAACGGGGCGGTGTGGGTGAAGGGGGAGAGCCTGGGCCCCCACCGCGCCGTCTTCGTCATCCCCGAGCACCTCGTGCTGGTGGTCCGGGCCGCCGACGTGGTCAACGACATGCAGGAGGCCTACGGGCGCATCACCCTGCCGCGCCCTGGCTACGGCCTCTTCATCTCCGGACCGTCGAAGACCGCCGACATCGAGCAGTCGCTCGTGATCGGCGCGCACGGCGCCCGTTCCTGCGCCGTCTTCGTCGTCGGATAGCGCTACCCCGGCCCGCCGAGCTTCTCCTCCACCGAGCGCATCTTGCGCGCGATGGAGTGCTCCTTGTCGCGCCGGTCGTCGATCTTGAGGAGGGTCGACACCCGGACCGCCCCCTCGTGGAAGGGCGCCTCGTGCATCTCGCGGACCACGCCCAGGATCGCGTCGAGGTCCCCCTCGATGATCGTGCCCATGGCGGTGAGCTGGTGGACGAGGCCGCTCCGCTGGAGGATGCGCTGCACGCCGGCCACGTAGCGGGAGACGCTCGGCGTCGCGGTGCCGATGGGGGTGATGGTGAGGAAGACGACGGCCACGAGGTGCCTCCCTTTCAGTGCTCGGCGACCCGCAGCACCTGACGGCCGACCCGGACCCGGTCGCCGTCGCGGAGCTCGCGCTCGGCGCGCGGGGGGATCCGGACGAAGGTCCCGTTCGCCGAGCCCAGGTCGCGCAGCCGCGCCGTCCCATCGGTGTCGAGGAGAACCTCGGCGTGGGCCTGGGAGAGGAACGGGTCGTCGCCCAGGTTCACCGCGCACCCGGCGCGCCCCAGCGTGATCGATGGCCCGGGGCGGAGCCAGACCCGCCCGGTGACGCCGCCCGCCAGCCGCTCCTCGAGCAGCACGGACG
This sequence comes from uncultured Anaeromyxobacter sp., assembly GCA_903904005.1. Classification (GTDB taxonomy): domain Bacteria; phylum Myxococcota; class Myxococcia; order Myxococcales; family Anaeromyxobacteraceae; genus CAIOAK01. The sequence continues at coordinate 5,823 of CAIVAR010000031.1, read as the reverse complement.
GCCCGGCCGGGCGCGGGGAACCGATGCGCCGCGTCCCATCGGGCGCGGGCGGGGAGGCGGGCGGGAGCGTCCCGCCGAAGCGGAGCATCCGGTCGCCGAGCGCGAAGCAGTCCCCCGGGCGCAGCGGCACCGAGAGCCCGCGCAGGCGCAGGAAGGTCCCGCCCGTGGAGCCCTCGTCGACGACCAGGAGCCGCCCGTCCCGGAAGCGGAAGGTGGCGTGCATGGGGGCGAGCCAGGGGTCGTCGGGGAAGGGGAAGGTGGCGTTCGGCCCCCCGATCACGTCGTCCCCGGTCAGGGGAAGGCTGGCCCCCTCCCGTCCGTCGCCCCGGTCCAGGACCAGGTGGAACGGGGGAGGGCCGCCCCGGGAGGCCGACGGGCTGGCGCCGGCCGCTGCCGGCTCGAGCGCGACGGCCTCGAAGGGGAGCACGGGCGGTGCCCCGCGGAAGGAGGTGGCGGAGAGGCCGGGTTCCGGACCGTCGTCGGGAACCGTCTCGAGGAGCTCGATGGGATGGGGGGTGGTGGTCGGCTCGAAGTCGGGGTCCTCGACCAGGACCGCCTCGAAGTCGATGGGCGGCACCTCGCGAGGGGGTTCCGCGGCCGACTCCGTCGCGTGGGGTGCGGAGCCCAGGACCGGCACCGGGGGGCGGGGCGCGAGCGACTCCCCGCAGGAGACGCAGGTCGTCGTCCCGGGCTCGTTGAACGCGTCGCAGTTGCGGCACACGCTCCCGAGGATGCCGGTGAGGCGCGACATCTCGATCTCGGCCCCGCAGGCCGGGCACTCCGACATGGCGGGGTCGAGCGGCGAGCTGCAGTGGAAGCACTGGAGCAACGGGTTCCCTCCAGGAGGGTTCTACCCCGGCGCGGCCTCGGCGCTCAACGCCCCCACGTCGGCGGGCCGGCCGAGGACGATGAGGACCGACCCTCCCTCGACGATCGACTCCTCGGGCGGGCTGTAGGTGAAGCTTCCACCCGAGCCCGGTTCCCGGGCCGCGAGCAGCAGGATCCGCCGGGCGCCGAGCCCGAGTTCGGAGACGGGGCGCCCGGCCCAGCCGGAGCCGGCCGGCACCGGGATCTCGGCGATGCGCAGCGGCTGCTCCTTGTTGCGGAGCATGGTGTCGAGGAAGGTCGTCACCTCGGGGCGCAGCATCTCGGAGACCATGCGCAGCCCGCCCATGGCGTTGGGCGAGACCACGCAGTCGGCACCGGCCCGGCGGAGCTTGGGCTCGGCCTTCACGTCGATGGCCTTGGCCACGATGCGCAGCGAAGGGTTGAGCGCGCGGGCGGTCACCGTGACGTAGAGGTTGTCCTTGTCGTCGGTGAGCGCCGAGATGATCCCGCGTGCCCGGGTGATCCCGGCCTGCTCGAGGACCTCGTCGTGGGTCGCGTCCCCGACCACCGCGGCCCCGCCGTGCAGACGCGCCGCCTCGTGGGCCACCGCCTCGTTCGCGTCCACCACCACGAACGGCGTGCCGAGCTGGGAGAGCTCCCGGATGGCGTGGATGCCGGTGGAGCCGGCCCCGCACACCACGACGTGATCCCGGATCTTCGCGAGCTGCGATGCCATGCGACGCCTCCAGCCCAGGCCGAGCACCTCTCCCTCCACCAGGAAGGCGGTGACCGACGCCAGGAACCACCACATGAACACGGTGCCCGTCACCACGAGCAGGAGGGTGAACGGGCGCCCCAGCGGCACCTCCGCCACCGGGATGATCTCGCCGAAACCCACCGTGGCCACCGTGGTGACCGTCATGTAGGCGGAATCGAAGAGCGACCACTGCCCTCGTCCGAGGATCCAGTACCCGATGGTGCCGGCGGCCACGGTCGCGCTGAGCGCTGCCAGGGGAAGGAGGAGTCTCCGGAAGGGCATCCTGCGCCAGTGTATCCCCGCGGACCGAGCTCCCCCGCCGCCAATCGGGCCGTCCCCCGCGAGGCCGGCGCCGAGGCGGAGACGAATGGGGGCTTCCGACCTTGCCGCGGCGCGGCACGAGGGCTACGCTGGAATGCTCGATTGCTGCGGCTCAACGACATCCTCGACAAGGTCGCCGCCTACCACCCCGCCGCGGACCTGGACCTCATCAAGAAGGCCTACGTCTATTCGGCGAAGGTCCACCAGGGGCAGATCCGAAAGTCCGGCGAGCCGTACCTGGTCCACCCGCTCGAGGTGGCCGGGATCCTCTCCGAACTCCGGCTCGACGAGGCCTCGATCGTCACCGGCCTGCTCCACGACACCATCGAGGACACCCTCGCCACCCGCGAGGAGATCGCCGAGCTCTTCGGGGAGGAGGTCGCCGACCTGGTCGACGGCGTCACCAAGCTCTCCCAGTTCTCGGCCGGCAACACCAAGGAGGAGAAGCAGGCCGAGAACTTCCGGAAGATGGTCGTGGCCATGGCGAAGGACATCCGCGTCCTGCTCGTCAAGCTCGCCGACCGGATCCACAACATGCGGACCCTCGAGCACATGGCGCCCGAGAAGCAGGACCGCATCGCCCAGGAGACGCTCGACATCTACGCGCCCCTCTCCAACCGGCTGGGGATGCAGTCGGTGAAGAGCGAGCTCGAGGACCTCTCCTTCAAGTACCTGAAGCCCACCGAGCACGGCGAGCTTCAAGAAAGGGTGTCCAGCAAGGCCAAGGAGCGCGACCGCTTCGTCGAGGAGGTGGTGCAGCTCATCCAGGGCCGCCTCGCCGAGAACGGGATCCAGGGCAAGGTCTACGGCCGGGTGAAGCACCTCTACTCCATCTGGCGCAAGATGAACGTGGGCGAGCTGCCGTTCGAGCAGATCCACGACCTGGTGGCCTTCCGGGTCATCGTCGGCTCGGTGGCCCAGTGCTACGAGGCGCTCGGGCTCATCCACTCCCTGTGGAAGCCGGTTCCGGGGCGCTTCAAGGACTACATCGCCATCCCCAAGCCGAACCTCTACCAGTCGCTCCACACCACCGTGGTCGGACCCCGGGCCGAGCGCATCGAGATCCAGATCCGCACCGAGGACATGCACCGGGTGGCCGAGCAGGGGGTGGCGGCCCACTGGAAGTACAAGGAGAACCCGCGCGACGGGAAGGGCAAGCCGGGCGTGCGCGCCAGCGACGCCGACCAGTTCGGGTGGCTGCGCCAGCTCCTCGAGTGGCAGAAGGAGCTCTCCGACCCCACCGAGTTCCTGGAGACGGTGAAGGTCGACCTCTTCGCCGACGAGGTCTTCGTCTTCACGCCCAAGGGGGACGTGAAGAGCCTGCCCCGCGGGGCCACGCCGCTCGACTTCGCCTACGCCGTCCACTCCGAGATCGGCCACCGCTGCGTGGGCGCCAAGGTGAACGGGAAGATCGTCCCGCTCCGCTACCGGCTGAAGAACGGCGACACCATCGAGATCCTCACCTCGCCGCACGCCCAGCCGTCCAAGGACTGGCTCACCTTCGTCCGCACCAGCCGCGCCCAGGCCCGCATCCGCCAGTACATCCGGCAGGCCGAGCACCGGCGCTCGCTGGAGATCGGCAAGGAGGTGGCCGAGCGGGAGCTGCGCCGCTACGGCGTCTCCCTCTCCCGCTCCCAGAAGGACGGGTCGCTCGACAAGGCGGCGGCCTCGCTCGGCTTCCGCATCGGCGACGACGTGCTGGTGGCGGTCGGCTACGGCAAGGTCGCCCCCGACCAACTGGTCCGGGCGCTCGTCCCGGAGGACAAGCTCGCCACCCCGGCCGAGCCCGGGGTCACGAGCCGCCTCACCGAGATCTTCCGCAAGGTGGCGCGCCGGCCGGCCGGCGGCGTGCGCATCAGCGGCATCGAGGACGTGCTGGTCCGCTACGGCAAGTGCTGCAACCCGGTGCCCGGCGATCCCATCGTGGGGTTCATCACCCGGGGGCGCGGCGTCACCGTGCACACCGTCCGGTGCGAGAAGGGGCTCGCCATGGACCCGCTCCGGCGCGTCGACGTCTCCTGGGACGTGAAGGGGGAGCTGAAGCGGCTCGTCTCGGTCCGCGTGGTCAGCGACGACCGTCCCGGAATGCTGGCGCGGGTCTCCCAGATCTTCAGCGAGGCCGGGGTGAACATCGCCCAGGCCGACGTGCGCGCCGGCACCGAGCGCGCCGTCCTCTCCTTCGAGGTATCGGTGCAGGATCTCAAGCAGCTCACCGCCGTGATGCGCAGCCTCGAGAAGGTCGAGGGCGTCCACTCGGTGGAGCGCGTCTAGCACCCAACCCGCGTCGAGGAGATCGCCATGCGAAGGACCGTCGCCAGCCCCCATGCTCCGAAGGCCATCGGCCCCTACAGCCAGGGCGTCGTGACCCGCCACGCCGACGACATCCACATGCTCCACGCCGCCGGGCAGATCCCCATCGACCCGGCCACCGGCGAGCTCGTGGCCGGCGACGTGGTGGCCCAGGCCGAGCGGGTGATGGAGAACATCTCCCACGTGCTGGCCCACGCCGGCATGGCCTTCTCCGACATCGTCAAGACGACGGTCTTCCTCGTCGACCTGGCCGACTTCGCAGCCATGAACGAGGTCTACGGGCGGCGCTTCACCGGCGAGTTCCCGGCCCGGTCCACCATCCAGGTGGCGGCGCTTCCCAAGGGCTCGCGCATCGAGGTCGAGGTGCACGCGGTGAAGCACCCCGCGCGGCGCTCCGCGCCGCCCAAGGCCCGCAAGGCGCCCGCGAAGGCCCGCAAGGCGCCGCGGAAGCCCGCGAAGCCCCGCAAGCCGACCCGCACGCGCCGCTAGCCTCCGCGCCCGACATGAGGATCGCGGTCCAGCTGGTGGAGGTACTCGCGGTCTTCGTGGTGATCTTCTACCTCTACTGCCGATCGCCGGCGTTCCAGCCCCTCATGCCCGCCTGGCCGCACCCGCGCGGCAAGGTGCGGCTCTATCTCGTCTTCTCGGGCATCGGGATCCTGGGAAACTACCTCGGCGTCCCGGTGGTCGAGGGTCAGGCCATCGTGAACGCCCGCGCCGTCGGGTCGGTCCTGGCCGGCCTCCTCGGCGGCCCCGTCCTCGGCATCCTCGTGGGCGTCACCGCCGGCATCCACCGCGTGACCGCGCTGGGCGGGGCGGCGGCGCTGGCGGGCGCCGTGGCCACCACCCTCGAGGGAGGGCTGGGAGGGCTCGTGCACCTGGCGCTCCGCAGGAAGCCCGAGCAGCTCATGACGCCGAAGGTGGCGTTCCTCACCACCCTGGTCGGCGAGATCCTGCACATGGGGATCGTCCTGCTCCTGACCCACCCGTTCTCGCGTGCGGTGGCGGTCGTGGAGGCCATCGGACCGCCCATGATCGCCATGAACCCGCTGGGTGCGGCCCTCTTCATGACCGTGTTCCTCGAGCGGCAGCGGGAGGAGGATCGGGTCGGGGCCGCCTCGTCGGAGCGCGCCCTCAAGGTCGCGGAGCGCTCGCTCGAGCTCATGGCCCGCGGCTTCCGGCCGGAGGTGGCGAACCAGCTCGCCACGATCGTGAAGGAGGAGACCGGCGTGGGGGCGGTCTGCGTCACCGATACCGTGAGCGTGCTCGCCTGGTCCGGCCTGGGAGCCGACCACCACCGGGTGGGGAAGCCCGTCGCCTCGAGGTTCACGACGCAGGCCCTCGACAACAACGCGGTGGTCTTCGCCGACGGCGTCCAGCAGCGCTACGGCTGCACCCTCTCCCCCTCCTGCCCGCTCGGATCGGTGCTCATCACGCCGCTCCAGGTGGACGGCACCGTGGTGGGTACGGTGCAGCTGTTCGAGCCCCGGGGGCGCCGCTTCCTCAACATGAACCGGTCGCTCGGAGAGGGGCTCGGCACGCTGCTCTCCAGCCAGCTCCTCATCGCCCGGTACCAGGAGCAGAAGAGCCTGCTCATCCTCTCCGAG
>CAIVAR010000030.1 GCA_903904005.1 uncultured Anaeromyxobacter sp. | reverse complement strand
TACACTCTTTCCCTACACGACGCTCTTCCGATCTCGCGGGAGGCGCCGACGGCGCGCCACGGCGCGTGCCCACCCACCACCCCGCCCCGACGGCCACGGCGACGAGCATCCCGACCGCGAGGAGCGCGGCGGTTCGCCCCGGGCGGCGCGCCGGCCAGGTTGCGGTGGTGGCCTCGACGGGCGGGGGCGGAGCGGCTTCGTCCTCCCGGGCAGGCGGCGACGGCGTGGGGCGGAACGGGGTGTCCCCCGGCCAGAGGCGGCGCATGAGCGGGCGGAGATCGCGCTCCTCCGGCGTGCGCGAGAGGGCCAGTTCCACCTCGGCGAGCCGCGCGGCCACCTCGTCGGCGGTGGCGGTGCGGCGGGCCGGATCCCGCTCCAGCACCCCCAGGACGATGGCGTCGAGCGCCGGCGGCACCCCCTCGTTCCAGAAGGAGGGCGGCGCGACCGGGTCGGTGCCGGTGAGCGCCCGGAGCGTCGCGACCTCGGTGTCGCGCGCGAAGAGGCGCTGGCCGGTGCACATCTCCCAGAGCATGACGCCGAGCGCGAAGAGGTCGGCGCGGGCGTCGACCGGGTCGTCGCTCGCCTGCTCGGGCGCCATGTAGCCGAGCTTGCCCTTGAGCATCCCCGGGCCGGTCAGGCTGCCCGAGCCGGGCACCCGCGCGATGCCGAAGTCGGTGAGCTTCACCTCCCCCTCGAAGGAGACGAGGACGTTGTGGGGGCTGACATCCCTGTGCACGAGCCCGGCCACGCCCCCCTCGGCGACCGGGCGGTGGGCGTAGGCGAGCGCGCGGGCCACTTGAAGTGCGACGTTCACCGCGCGTGGAAGCCCGAAGCGGACGTTCTGCTCCCGGCAGCGGTCGAGCACCTCGCGCAGGCTCTTGCCGTGGACGAGCTCCATGGCGATGACGTGGCGCCCCTCGATGAGGTCGAGGTCGAAGACGTGGACGATGTTGGCATGGTGGAGGCTCGAGGCGAGGCGCGCCTCCTGGAGGAACATCCGGACCATGCCGTCGTCCCCGCCCCGGTCGGCTCGGACGAGCTTCACCGCCACCTGCTTCACGAAGCCGGCGGGGCCCGCCACCTCGGCGCGCCACACCTCGGCCATCCCGCCCGAGGCGATGGGCTCGATGAGGAGGTACTTTCCGAGGCGGCGCACGGGAACCCGATTCTAGACGATGCCCACCGCGACCGTCACTCCCGGGCGAGGCACTCCTCCCAGGTCGTGAGCCCCACCAGGTTGCAGCCCTCCTCGAGCACGGTCATCTGCGCCTCGCATTTCGTCCCGGCGGCGCGGCAGGCCCGGTAGGCCCGGCGGAGCCCCTCGGTGGTCTGGATCGCCGACCTCCGCCAGGCCTGCTCCCGGACCGCCGCCTCCCGCTGGATCTGCTGCTCGGCCGGCCCGGACCGCAGGCGCGCCGCGTACCGCTTCGACCCGGCCCGTCCGCAGATGCCCGCCGCCGAGCAGGTGCAGGTCCGGTCGGACCAGTTCCGGTCCGCCGGCGGCACGAGCGATCTCGACGACCGGGCGATCATCTCGCACAGGTAGTCCTGGTCGTCGGGGACGGTGGGGTAGGTGTCGTCGGCCCGGGCGAGCCCTGGCGTCGCGCAGAGCGCCAGCACGAGCACGGGGAGCCAGGCATCGGAGCGCGCCATCCCGGAAGCCTAGCAGGGGAACGGGTACGGGGCCCGGGGGGAAGTTTCCGCCCTCCCCGGGTGTAGAAGGAGGAATGGCCCGCCTCACCCGCCGCCAGTTCCTCCTGGGAGCCGCCGCCACGGCCGCGGCCGGCGTCGCCGTGCCGACGCTCGCCTCGGGCGGCGAGGTCACGCCGGAGTCCCATGAGATCGTCGTCCCCGACCTCGACCCGGCCCACGACGGGCTGCGCATCGCCCAGCTCTCCGACCTGCACGTCGGCCCGCTCACGCCGGTCGAGCGCATCCGTGCGGCCATCGACGAGGCCAACCGGTTCCGCCCGGACCTGGTCGCGCTGACCGGCGACTACCTGTCCCGAGACACGGGCGGCGTGTCGCTCATGCGCGAGCAACTGGGCGGGCTCGAGGCGCCCACCGTGGCCACGCTCGGCAACCACGACCGCTGGGTCGACCCCCGCGGCGCCGGCGCGGCGCTCGAGCACCACGGCTACGGCTTCCTCGAGAACCAGAACACCACCCTCATGCTCCGGGGTGCGCCCTTCACCGTGATCGGCATCGACGACCTGCGCACCTACTCGGCCGACCCCCCGAAAGCGATGAAGGGGGCTTCTGCCGGGTCGCGCCTCTACCTGGCCCATGTCCCGCGCACCGCCGACCTGCTCGCCAACTGGGGCAAGCCCATGCTGCTCCTCTCCGGCCACACCCACGGCGGGCAGGTGAACGTGCCGATCCTCATGCCGGCGCTGCGCTGGATGGCGCGGGAGCCCTACAGCCAGGGGCTCTACGAGGTCGGGAAGGTGCAGCTCTACGTGAACCGCGGCGTGGGCAACGTGGGCGTGGCGCTGCGGCTCAACGCGCCCCCCGAGGTGTCGCTCCTCACCCTCCGCTCCGGGGCGGTCGTCGGGAAGGAAGCCGCGGGGTAGCCGGTCGCGCTAGATTCCCGGTCTGGAGGTCTCCATGCCCGGCGTCCCGATGACCGCAGCCCTCTCCGGCCTCACCTGCAAGCTCACCCACGGCCCCTCGGGCGCGACGATCTCGACCGTCCCGCCCCGGGACAACGGCGGGGACGGATCGAGCTTCTCCCCCACCGACCTGGTCGGCGCAGCGCTCGCCGCCTGCGCGCTCAGCACGATGGCCCTCGTCGCCCAGCGCGAGGGGCTCTCCTGGGGCGACGCCCGCGCCAGCGTGGAGAAGATCATGACCCCTCCTCCCCGGCGCATCGGGGAGCTCCCGCTCGTCATCGACATGCCCCGCGAGGTCCGGCCCGAGCACCGGGCGCGGCTCGAGGAGGCCGCGCGCACCTGCCCCGTGGTGCGAAGCCTCCACGCCGACGTGAAGGTTCCTATCGCCTTTCGCTACCCGGGCGGGTGACGGGCACCCCTTATCCGGCGTCGGTCACTCCCCAGCTGGCGCGGAACGGCATGGCCGCCTCCGGTTCAACCGGTTGGACCCACCCGTCCACCTCGGCGGACACCTTCCTGGGTCCCTCGTCGTCTGGTGGGCTTCATGCCAGGAGCCCCCTCAGCATCGGTGCGATGCCCGTCAGGTCCCGCACGCTGTCCACCACCTCCGCCGCCGGGCCGAACCCGATCACCGGCACCGGGTTCAGCGTGTGGTTGCGCGTCCCCAGGTCCTCGAGATTCCCGTGGTCGCTCGCCACCACCAGCGAATCCCCGGGCCCGAGCCCGTTCACGAGCGCCCGCGAGAAGCGGTCCACCCGGTCGAGCGCGTCGAGGGCCCGCTCCATCGACCGGGCGTGCCCCGCCTCGTCGGTCTCGAAGTGCTCGAAGAGGGTCAGGTCGTGCGCCCGGGCGATGCCGAGCAGGACCCCGGCCGCCTCCTCCGGCGTCCGCGGCGGGATCCCGGCCCCGTAGCCGTTGGCCCGCACCCCGGTGATGTCGTGGGTGAGCGCGTTCCCCTCCCGCGCCTCGCCCCAGGTCCGGAAGCGGCCTCCTCCGGCCGCGAAGGCGACCGTGGTGGCCGAGGCGCGCGACCGGCGCCGGACGATCTCCATCGGGAGTTCCGGCTCCCCGTCGGCCGGAAGCCCCAGCGCGTGGAGATGGGCCACCGGGTAGGCATTCGCGAAGGCGGCGGAGCGACCCTCGGCGGCTAGCGCCCGGAAGATCGACCGGGGCTCGAGCCAGCTGCGCAGCCGCGCGTTGGGAAACCCGAGCAGGTGCTGCCCCAGCGCCGACGGCGCGTTCTCCCCGGAGAGGATGGTGCTCTGGCCGGTGGCCGACTGGGGGCGTCCCGCGACCCCCAGGCAGGCGTCGGCGAGCACCGCCCGCCCCCCGCGCGGAAGCGCCGACCCGCCCCCGTCCTCGAACCGGGACAGCAGGAAGTCGCCCCGGGCGAGCGGGTTCACGTCGGGGTCGCGACGCCCCGCGCCCACGCCGTCGACGAAGAGGAAGAGGACCGCCACGGCCACCTTCATAACCGTGGCCGATGCGCCGCACCGGAGCTATCCTCCGCGCGCCGCTCCCCATGCCGCGCCTGACCGACCCCCGCTTCGCGACCGACTGCACCGTGACCCTCGACGGCCGCGCGGTACCGGCCCGCGCCGGCGAAAGCGTGGCCTCGGCGCTGCTCGCCGCCGGCCGGCAGGTCCTCTCCCGCAGCGCCAAGTACCACCGGCCACGGGGGCCCTTCTGCCTCTCGGGGAGCTGCGGTTCCTGCCTGGTGCGCATCGACGGCGAGCCCAACCGCAGGGCGTGCCGGACCCCTTGCCGCGACGGGATGCGGGTCGAGACCCAGAACGCCTGGCCCGACGCCGCCCACGACCTGCTCGGAATCATCGACCCGCTCACCCCGGGCGGCCTCGACGTGCACCACATGTTCACCCGTCCGCTCCCGGTGAACCTGGCGCTCGTCGCCTTCACCCGCAGGCTGGCCGGGTTCGGGAGGATGCCCGACCGCGCGGCGCCGCGGGGGCCGCAGGCCTCCACCGAGACCTTCGACGCGCTGGTGCTCGGCGCCGGCCCCGCCGGCCTGGCCGCGGCCGAGACCCTCGCCGCCGCGGGCCGCCGGGTGCTCCTCGCCGAGCGGGACCGGCTCCCCGGGGGCAGGCTCCGGGCCGACCTCGAGCCGGAGGCCGCCCCCGCGTCCTGGGCCGCCGACGTCGTCCGCGCCGTCGCCGCCGCGGGGGGCGAGGTGGCGCTCGCCACGACCGCCACCGGTCTCTGGCGGGACGGCGGATCGCCCGTCTGCCTCCTCGTCGCCGACGACCCTCCCCGCACCCGGCTCGTGCGCGCCGCGCGCATCGTCGTCTGCACCGGTGGTCACGCCCGCCCGCCGGGGTTCGAGGGGGACGACCTCCCCGGTATCCACTCCGGCCGGGCCCTCGCCCTCGCCCTCGCCGAGCACGGCGTCCTCCCCGGAAGCCGAATGGCCATCCTGGGCGCCGGGGCCGAGGCCGAGGCCCTCGTCGCTCGCTTCGACGCCGCGGGCATCGTCGCCACGCGGGTGCCCGGCCCTGTCGCCGCGGCGCGGGGGCGCGGGCGGGTGCGGTCCCTGCGCCTCGCCGACGGCACCGACCTCCCGTGCGACGTGGTCGCGCAGGGGGAAGCCCCCTCGCCGGCCCCGGAACTGCTCCGGGCGCTGGGTGTGGGCGTCGACTGGGATCCTTCCATCGAGGCCTTCGCGCCCCGGGTCGCCGCGGATGGCACCACCTCGGCGCCGGATCTGCTCGCCGCCGGGGAGGTGGCCCGCCCCGTCTCCGCCGCCGAGGCCGTGTCGTGGGGCCGCCGCGCCGGGGAGGCCGCCCGTGGGTAAGACCATCCTCTGCGCCTGCGAGGACGTC
>CAIVAR010000029.1 GCA_903904005.1 uncultured Anaeromyxobacter sp. | reverse complement strand
GATGGCGCGGCCAGACTTGCCGCACTCCAGCTTCAACCTGATGACCTCTCGCAGCTTCCGCATGGGTAGCCTCTCCGCCGCCATTTCCACCTCCGTTAGGGAGGCGGCATGTGCGGCTGACTACCCAGCGACGTCAACGCTCCCGGGTGACCTCCCTGAGGCCGGCTACCCGATCATGCGTTCAGCGATCGGCTTGCTCCGGAATCGGTGATCGGCTTCCGCCGGAATGAGTGATCGGCTTGCTCCGGAATCGGTGATCGGCATGCGCCGGTACCCGCACTGCCTGGGCCTCCGACATGAACCAGTCCCCGGAGACGACCCCATCGACGGCAAGACTCCATCGGCCTCGCTCGCGCCAGACCCGTACCTTGTGGTTCTTGATCTTGAAGACCGCCATGCCGCTCCGAGCGCCTCCAGGCTCTGGATCGGACGAACGGACTGGCGATTTCTGACGTGGGGGACCCGGGAAGGGATGCTCACCTCCGAGGCTGGGGCGACATCCCGGGACGCGATATACACCCCGATGCCGCGCTGCCAATACCCGGGACGTCAGGACGCTGGATTGGCCTGTTTACGGGCTCCTGTGAGTGCGTAGTAATGACGTCCGCCTGGGCTCCGCAGGGCAGGCCAACGGCCCCGAGACAGGCCTCCGGTTCGAGGGAGCGCCTAGAACAACTTCAGCAGTCGAGCACCAACGGCCGCAAGCACCGGGCCAACAATGACGCTGGACGCGATCCAGAACCTCCAGCGATCAAGGGCCTCCGCTCTCCGTTTGCCATCCCCGATCGCGACGGTAAGGCGTGGGCACAAGAAGCCCCGGAGCCGAAGTACGACAGTGCTCCACACACCGATCATCGGGAGCGCGAAGATTGTCGCCCATATCATCTCGCTCGCTGGAATCGGCTGACCAGTGTGGCTGCCAACTTGTAGGTGGGCGAGAACAACTCCCAGCACTCCTGGCGGCACTACTATGACAAGGCTGCCTGCTATGGCCATCGGCCCATTCTTCGCACGCAGAAACGACCATCGATCTTTTGCTTCTGCGAAACAGCGATCAAGAGCGTCAGCGATGACTAGGGTACGGTCTTCATCGCCGTAGATTTGGTAGGACGCAGTCTCGAAGAAGCCTTCGGCGCTCACACGCACGAACACTCGTAGGCCTTCTTGATGCTCGACACTGCCGGAGAAGCCAAGAACACTCCGTCCGGGCTGCTCCAGCAACTCCAAGAAATCCTCTACCCCATCGCACGTCATCGTCAGCGGACCGACAAGGGCCACTTCGTAGCGGCTTCTCGCACCGGCCAGTGCAAGCGCGTTGTCGAGCGCCTTGATCAGCCGCTCGTCCAGTCGGATCGCGAAATCGATCGGTCTCGATCGGCTTGAGCGCCGCTGGCGACTCCACGCTCCCTCTTCCGAAGCCGCCATGTTCATCCTTTCGCAAGGTCCGCCGCTATGGCCTCGAACTGCTCCAAGGCCGACCGCAGGTCCTCGGCGATCTCCGCCGCGATGACCTCCGGCGGTGGCAGGTTCGCGGAGTCCTCCAAGGAGTCGTCCTTGAGCCAGGAGATGTCGAGCGACACCTTGTCCCGGGCCAGTAGCTCGTCGATCCCGAAGGCGCGCCAGCGGCCCTCGGGCTTCTTCTCCGTCCAGGTTGCCTTCCGCTCGTGGCGAGCACCGGGCCGGTAGACCTCAACGAACTCGTCCAGGTCTTCGCGCTTGAGGGAGTTCGTCTTGAGGGTGAAGTCCTTGTTGGTCCGGAGGTCGTAGATCCAGAGCTTCTGGGTCCAGGGCTTGGCCGACCCGGGCTTCTTGTCGAAGAAGGCCACGTTCGCCTTCACGCCCTGGGCGTAGAAGATGCCGGTCGGCAGCCTCAGCAGGGTGTGCAGGTCGCACTCGTGCAGGAGCTTCCGGCGGACGACCTCGCCAGCCCCACCCTCGAAGAGCACGTTGTCCGGGACCACCACGGCTGCCCGGCCGTTGACCTCCAGGAGAGTCTTCACATGCTGGACGAAGTTGAGTTGCTTGTTGCTCGTGGAAGCCCAGAAGTCGTCCCGGACGATGGTGAGGGCTTCCTTGGCGGTCTCGCCCTCCTCGTTGACGAAGGTGATGCTCGACTTCCGGCCGAAGGGCGGGTTGGTGAGCACCATCGAGAACCGGGTCCCGGGGTCGGCTCGGAGCGCGTCGTCAACGGCTATGGGTGAGTCCTCCCCGCCGATGCCGTGGAGGACGAGGTTCATGGCGCAGAGCCGGGCCGTGGAGTCCACGATCTCCCAGCCTCGCAGGGCGTCGAGCTTCAGGTGCTTCTTCTGGTCCTTGTCGAGCTTGTTGTGCTTGGCGATGTAGTCATGGGCGGCAAGGAGGAAGCCGCCGGTCCCACAAGCCGGGTCGCAGACCTTCTCGCCTGCCCCGGCTGCATCACGTCCACGATGGCGCGGATGAGGGCTCGGGGCGTGAAGTACTGCCCCGCCCCGCTCTTGGTGTCCTGAGCGTTTTTCTCCAGCAATCCTTCGTAAGCGTCCCCCTTTACGTCGGCGTCGAGCGACGACCACTGTTCGGCGTCGATGAGGTCGGCGATGAGGCGGCGGAGCTTGGCAGGGTCCTGGATCTTGTTCTGGGCCTTGCGGAAGATGATGCCCAACATCCCGGGCAACTTCCCCAGCTTCGCCAACACGTGCCGGTAGTGGGTCTCAAGCTCGTCGCCGTCGCGCTTCAGGAGACTCGGCCAGTCACAGTCCTTCGGGATGGGCGATGCCTTGTTCCATGGCGGCTGGGTCTGCTCGTGCGCCATCTTCAGGAACAAGAAGACCGTCAACTGCTCCAGGTAGTCGCCGTAGGAGAGGCCGTCGTCCCGGAGAACTTGGCAATAGCTCCAGAGCTTCTGGACGAGTTGCTGTGAGGTGCTGGGCATTGGGGCCTTTAGATGAGATGACCGTCAAAGGCGGCACGCAGGATCGCCGCCCGGAGTCGGCCACTGCGCTGGAGCGCCTCGCTGGTCGCCCGCACGGCGGAATCGAGGACTGACATGCGCGACTCGATCTCGGCGACCGCAGCTTCTTGCGCTTCTCTAGGGGGAATCAAGAGGTCTGTCTTCTTGAGAAACTGAAAGTGACGGCTATAGCCACGATCCTCGAACTTGGCGGAGGACAGTGCGTAGAAGAGGAACTTGTGGGTGGCGTCGCCCTTGGGGCGAAGCAGTTTGACGCCTTGCGCGCCCACAGCGAACGGGAAGTCCACATACTTGAAGCGGCGGGTGTGATCGCCGAACACCAATATCGGAAGCGGGCCCACGTACTGCATCGAGACATCGTTGGTGAATCCTCCTACTAGCATTTCGCCTTGATCGACTACGGCAAGCTCTCCCTCCGGCATGTACTCTGCCTGTGCGACACGCTTGCCGTGGTCCGACACGACTTCGAGGGCAGCATCGAATGGCACGACAACCCATTCGCCTCTTGACGAGGGGGAAGCGTAGGCCCCCTCACACGCCGCCTTCAGCACCGCCGCCCGGTAGCGCCGCAGGTGCGCCTGGAGCCGCTTGAGCGCCTCGACCCCAGCGTCGAGTCGGGTGAACTGCTTCTCAATCTCGGCGACGATCTGGTTCTGCGCGTCAGGCGGGGCCATCGGAACTCGAAGGGACCGGATGTCGTCGAGCCCAAGGCCCTTCTTCGTTGCCCCTCGCTGAAGCGCGCTGAGTTGGTCCTGCCCTTCGGGGCTAGCGATGAACCATGCAACGTACTTGGAGTTCACATCTGACTGAGGGCGAGCCAGAGCAACGTGCTGGTTGATGTACGCCTCGCCACACCCGTTCGGAATGACCGCGACTAGCCCAAGGTCAGCAGTGATCGAGACCAGGATGTCGTTCGGCGCGACCCGTGTGCGCAGACCTTCAGCACCCTTCGGGGGGGCTACCCGCTGGATGTCTTGAAGGTCCAGAGAGATGCTTCCCCGATTGAGGTTGCCGATGCGCAGAAACAGCGGACCCTGGTCTGAGTAGTACTTCGCCCAACCGCGAGAACCACTGGTGACGAACGCGAACAAGGAGGCACCCTCCTCCTCGGTCCATCCGGGTTGCAGGGCGCTTCGAGTCCCGCTCACGCGACCAGTACCTCGTTGAGTTCGGCAAGGATCGGCTCAAGCTGCTTGCCGAAGAGCGTGTAGACCTTCCCGAGGCCGCCCTTCTGGTTGAAGGGCACGTCCTCGAAGTCGTCGCGCTCGATTCCCAGGCTCGTCGCGATGTGGTCCTTGATGGCGTAGAGCCACTCCAACTGCTCCGCCGTGAAGAGCGTCCCCCGCTTCTCCTGCTCCCCGAGCCACGCTTGGAAGCGGCCGTCCACACGCTCCGAGAAGGCGGTCAGCCGGTCGTCCTTGTGGAGGGCGTACCGGACCAACGACACCACGTCGGTGATGAGCTTCTCCGCGCTCCGGTGGCCAACCTTGGCCCGGTCCAGAGACTCGTAGGCTCGCCAGAGTTGGTCTGGGGTCCAGGACCTGGGCGGAGCGTGGATCTCGATCACCAGCGCCTTGATGTCCGCCAGCTTCGGCCGCTTGGCGTAGGGCACGCTGTAGAAGAACTGGAGCGCCGTGATCTGGTCTCGGTTGTCGGCGATGAACTTCTCGAACGACTCCACCAACGCACGGGCCTTCTCCCGGGCTTCCTCGCTGAACCCGGCCTCCAGTAGCTCGTCCTTCGTGGTGTGGTCGATGGTCTGCTCGGTCCGAGCCTTGAAGTCCACGATGCGCTCGCGGAGGGCTGGGTTCGCCGCCAGGGGAGCCAGCGCCTGCCGGATGATCTTCGCCGCAGCCTCGGCGACAGCGACGGGGGGAGGCTCCTGGTCTGCGGGGGTCTTCGTGACTGCCCGGGCCTCCTCGACGTGCTTGTCCGGGTCGAGGGCATCCACGAGCCCAGACACCAGGGCCTGAAGGGACACCCCGTTCGCCATCTCCCGGAGCTTGGTCTTCTCCGGTTCGCCCAGGCGGCGGTCCAGGCGTGCGAGCCGCCCAGCCAAGCTGGAGACCACGTCCTTCGATGCAGTTCCCATCCCCACCGACTTGAGTAGCTGGTCGAGGGGTATCGTCGGGTTCTTCTCCAGCGGCCGTGCGTCGGAGAGGTCGGCCTCGGTGACGCCCACGCAGTCCACGACCACGAAGTGGTCCTTGGTGACCGCATCGGGCGTCACGGCCTTCAAGTCGCTGTCCGAGAGGACCCGGCTACCTCGGCCCAGCATCTGCTCGAACAGGATCCGGCTCTTCACCGACCGCATGAAGACCACCACCTCCAGAGGCTTCACGTCCGTGCCGGTGGCGATCATGTCCACGGTGACAGCGACCCGGGGGTAGTAGGAGTTCCGGAACCCCTGGAGTAGCTGCTCGGCGGTGGCCCCGGACTCGTAGCGGTGGACCGGCTTCCCGTCTGGGCCGATCTCCCCGGTAGGGATCCGGACGGTGCCAGTCCGGTAGGTGATCTTCTCGCAGAACTGGTTGCTCTCGCCAAACTCGTCCCGCATGACTTTCACGATGTCATCGGCGTG
This sequence comes from uncultured Anaeromyxobacter sp., assembly GCA_903904005.1. GTDB lineage: Bacteria > Myxococcota > Myxococcia > Myxococcales > Anaeromyxobacteraceae > CAIOAK01. The sequence goes on along the minus strand of CAIVAR010000029.1, from coordinate 2,031 downwards.
GGCATCGCTCTTGGCGAAGAAGAGCATCTTGGGGACGGTGGAGCGACCAGGGAACATCTCGGTGAACAGCTTGTCCCGCAGGGTCCGGACCACGAGCCGGATCTGGTCCATCGCGACCACGTCCCGGTCCAGGTCGCTGGCCTCGTAGGGCAAATCCGCGTCGAGCTTCTCCCACCGGACCTTTCGGGTTTCCCTGTCGCGCTTGTCTACGAACTCACCGGCCTCGACCTTGGCCCCCTGCTCGGTGATCTGGGTGCGGATCTTGTAGACCGTGAAGTCCACGTTGCACTGGTCCGCGACGGCCTCTTCGCGGCTGTACTCCATGACGATGTTCTGGTCGAAAAAGCCCAGGGTGTGCTTCGCGGGCGTCGCGGTCAGCCCCACCAGAAACGAATCGAAGTACTCCAGGACTTGCCGCCACTGGTTGTAGATCGAGCGGTGGCACTCGTCGGTGAAGATGACGTCGAAGAACTCGATGGGGATGGCGGGGTTGTACGCGACCGGCACGGGATCGCTCGCACCGCTACCCAGGAAGGCTGACCCCTCCTCGTCGGCCGGGTCGATCTCCTCGCCCTTCAACATGGAGAAGAGCCGCTGGATGGTGCAGATGACCACCCGGGCTTGGGGATCGAGGTGGTTGCTCTGGAGATGCTGGACGATGAACTCCTGATGGAACTTGCGGCCCTCCGGCGTCTCGAACGCCTGGAACTCCTTCAACGCCTGCCGTCCCAGGTTGCCTCGGTCCACCAAGAACAGGACCCGCTTGGCCTTGGCCTCGCGAACGAGCCGGTAGATCGACGCCACCGCCGTCCGGCTCTTCCCGGAGCCCGTCGCCATCTGGATGAGGGCTCGGGGCTTCCCGTCATGTAGGGAGGCTTCCAGACCCCGAACGGCTCGCACCTGGGCTGGCCACAGGCCCACGCCCTCGAACGCAGGCATGTGCCGTAGGCGGGTCCGCAAGGTGGCCGGGCGCAGGCTGTCTGGGTGGGGGTGGCCGTTCGCCTGGACCGGCAGCCACAGGGGCTCCTCGGCCAGCCACCTCGCGAAGGTCTCCGGCCGGTGGAACGAGAAGACCTGCCTGCTCTTGGGCACCGCATCGAGGAGGTTCGTGAACCGGGTCTCGATGGAGGTGGTCTGGTACAGGAACGGCAAGGGCCTGCGGTGGGCGGGCAGGTCGGCCGGGAGCCCGTGGGCGTACTTCTCGGACTGGGCCTCTACCTCGGTCAGCGTGACACCGACCTTCTTCGCCTCGACCACCCCGCAGGCCCGCTGGTCCACGTAGAGCAGGTAGTCGGCGAAGCCGTGCCCCTTCGCGAGGGGAGCTTCTCGAACAGCGACGCCGCGACCCGCGTGCAGGTTGGCCGCCTTGGCGTCCTGGATGACCCAGCCCGCCGCGACGAGCGACTTGTCGATGGCCTCTCGGGCCTGCTGTTCGGGTGTGGGGGGCAGGGCGAGTCCCGGGGCCTCTACGACTGAGTCAGGGTGCGACAAGGAAACCGGAACGATTCTGCCCCATGCGAGGACATGGGTCGAACTCTACGAGGACCCTGGGGACGATACAGAGCGTGAACGCCGAACAGCCGTACCCTTGCGGGGCATCGGACCGTGTTCACCGCGAGTTGTGGAAGTGCCCAGAATGTGCTAGAATGCAGTCTTTCCTGAAGCTCATGCCGATAGGAGCGAGGGGCGCACGCAGCCCGATGACCTCCTAGCCAACCGCCGAAAGGCACGGTGGCTCTGCGACCTACCATGACCGACACCGACACCCAACAGCGCCAACCGTAACCAGGGCCACTTCGGCTCCGGAAGCGCCCCACCTTCACGACCGGCTTCAGGCTGGGTAGGACGTCTATGGCCAATTTCCCCTGGTACAAGAAGCGCGAGCGCACCTGCGCGTTCATCGTTCACATCGGCAAGTTGACCGAGGCGGACAATCACGAGGCTGCTATCGCTGCCGCGCTGGAGCTTGAGCGCGCCTGCGAGTTCGACGGCATCGACTCGGCGACGGTGTACTGGTCTCTCGCCGTCGTT
>CAIVAR010000028.1 GCA_903904005.1 uncultured Anaeromyxobacter sp. | reverse complement strand
ACCGTGACGCCGCTCGTCTCCAGGGTCATCCAGCCGTCGTAGGCCGTGGGGCCCTGGTAGGTGATCTCTCCGTCACCTCGTCCAGAGGGAGTCCCCGAGCAGATGAGCTTCCAGGTGACATTGTTCCCCGAGCGCCGGATGTCCGTGGCCCGGCAGGCACCCTTGTCGAGGGACGGGACGGGGTCCGCGTTCGCCTCCTCCTTGGTCATGCACTGGGTTTGTGTCGTGGGAGGCATCGGCATTGCCATCCCGGGCATCTCGACGCTCACGCTGACTTCCCACATCCCGGCTTGCATCTGCCCATCGGCGAACGCGGAGCCCGGTACTCCGATGAGGAGGGCCGACACGAGAACTGCGGTGCGGATGAGCATGGAATCTCCCAGGGAGGGTCGACGAAGGTCGGCTCCCGTCTCCTACTTCGCTGGCACTGCGTCCCGCACCTTCTTGGCTGCGTCATCGGCCACTCGCTTCGCGTCCTTCTCTGCGCGGTCCCGTAGCTCGCCGACCTCGTCCTTCACGCGGCCCTTGTCGATGAAGCCGAAGTGCCACAGTCCGTAGAATGTGGCCGCCCCGATCACGATCACGAAGAGGATCTTCTTGAGCATCTTGGACCTCGCGAGGATGGAGTGACGACAGAGCCTACCTCGTCTCCTTGCCGAGAACTTGGAGTTGGCCCACGAGCCAAGGCAACACCTTCCCGCTCCCGTCGAGTTCCACGGAGGCGAAGAGCCGCCCCTCCTTCTTGTACGTGGACCGGGCGATCCCCTGCCCGGTGCGCAGCCACAGGAACCCGTGGCGGACGGTCACCTTCTCGCCGACGAGACTCTTGGGGGTGGCGCGAGCCATGGTCTACCTTTCAATGTTCTACCCACGAAGAGAAGCTAGGCTGCCTCGTAGGCTCGTCGGATCAGGTCGGTTACGACCGCTGCGTCCTTCTTCCAGGAGTTCCCGTCGATCCGGAAGCGGTAGCGTCCCCAGCGGCTGTCGTATGCCAGGGCGTCGAGTCCGGCGGCCTTGATCGACTGATCGACTTCCTCGGACTGGTCGAGCCGGGGCTCCACCTTCAGGAAGTCCTTCTTCGGTCGGAAGATGACGAAGTTGTTCGGGTGGCCGTCCTTGGCGAGTCCTATGTAGAACTTGTTGTACTTGAGGTCGAGCTTCGGGTCGAAGGTGCGCACGATCTTCAGCAGGTCGTCGCATAGCGCAACCGTTGACTTGGTCGCACGGGCGTCCCAGTAGGTGCGATCCGCCTCTTCATAGACTTCTTCGTCCTCATCGACGAGACCGCGTCGAACTTCATCGAGGACTGTCGTGAAGAGGAGGGCAACCTTGTCGCCCAGCTTGAACGCGCTCATCTGGATGGCGACGAGCGGGATCGAGCCGTTGAACAACGAGATGATGTTGAGGAACCTGGATGTGATGTCTTCGGCCACGATGACCGCGCAGTGGTCGTACTGGGGATAACGCTTCCGCTCCAAGTCCCAGTACTCGATGGTGCGGACGATGTGGCTCTCGTCGCTGCTGCCGAGTTGGAGTTCGACTTCGTAGCGGCGGGCGGCTTCCGGGTCCTGGAGAAGCAGGTCGAGCCGCCCGGCACGCGGCTGGGTCCGCTCCTTGTCACGCAAGACCAGTTCGCCAAGACCCAACATGGCCGGATCTTCAGCGATGCGCGCCTGGACCCACTTCTCATCCAACTCGGGGTGATCCTTCAACCAGAGTCGCTCAGGCTTGATGAAGTCCATTTCTCAGTCCCTCGGAGAGATCTCGATGGTAGGTCTCGCGACAGCATCACCTGAAATCACCTTGAACAGTACTACCGTCGCCCGCAGGTCCCCGCGCTCACCTCTTGCACCCCGCCGCGCCCTTCGACCTGTTCGCCGACTTCGACAACCACTGCATGTTGCCCGCCGAGTCCGACCCGCCACAGGCGAGCGGGTTGCGGTGATCGACTTCGTAGCCAGGGCAGGCCCCGGAGGTCTTCCCGGTGGACGGGCAGGGGTTGCTCTTGCGGAAGGAGTTCTTCGCCTGGGCCGACCGCTCGATCTTGCCGTGGGAGTCCCGCTTCGGGTTGCCCGTGGACGAGGGCTTCGTGACCTTGCTCGACGAGGTGGACGACTTCGAGTGCGTGGTCGAGTGGGATGGCGTCGACGAGTAGCTCTTCTTCGACGCCGTCGAGTGGGGCGTCGTCGTCGAGTGCGTAGACTTCGACGAGGGGCCGGTGCCGGTCGAGTGCGACGCCACGGAGGAGTGCGACCCGCTGGAGTAGCTCTTGTGCGACCTCGACGAAGAACTGTGGCTGGGAGAGTGTCTGCCGGACGAGTGGCCGCCGCCCTTCGGTCCGCCGAGGGCCAAGACCGGGATCAGGAGCAGTAGGAGGGGTAGCCGTCGCACCAAGGGAGCCTACGAGGGGGGACGGACGTAAGGGCAGTACGTTGAGCAAGGGAGGGCCCGGAAGGGATGCTACGGACAAGGGTAACCTCGTGCGACAGTGGAGATCCGATCCACCGTTCAAGTGTTCGGGAGGAATATGGCCTTCCTGGGCTTCCTGTTGTTGGCGTGGGGGTTGCTCGCAATCGCGGTTGGCGCGTATTGGGAGAAGAGAGGCCGCTCGTTCGTAGGGGGCCTCTTGGTCAGCTTCTTCTTCAGCCCACTTCTTGGGGTTCTGATTGGGCTCTTCCTAAGTCCGGACTCTGAAGCCGTAGCTCGAACGGGAGTCGCTGATGGTGACCTGAAAAGGTGCCCGCACTGCGCTGAGGCGATCAGGAAGGAGGCCCGCGTTTGTCGTTTCTGCGGCAGGGACCAACCCGCTGTCCCCAACGCCAGCCTGGACCTGTTCACGTTTGCCATTCCGACCGTCCGCCACTGGAATGGCAAGTGGAGGGAGGTCACCGAGGGTGGCCGCCTTGGCAAGGAATGCCCCGCGCCATCCAAGGACGAGCGGTGGTCGCCTGATGTGCGCGCTGCATCGCGCTGCGAGGTGTCTGGCGTTTCGTTGGATGTCGGCGCTGCGTGCCCAGTTTGTGGAAATGTGGCCACAGCCGCCGGGAATCGCTGTGGGAAGTGCGGCGAGATGTACATGGTCGTATCGAGACCAAGTCCATAGCCTGAGCCTTGGTTAGCGGCGCTTCTACCTCCGCGACAAAGTCCGCCAGTATCCGCTCGAACCGCTCCAGCGCGACCCGCTGGTCCTCCGCGATCTAGGCGGCGATGCTCTACGCCGCGAGCCGTCCGGCGAGTCGCCAGCGCCGGACGCCCTCGACCTCGAACGAGACGGCGAGGCCCAGGGCAGCAAGGCTGCGGAGCACCGCATCGACGTCGGCAGGCTTCGCGCCCTTGAAGTGCGCCGCCAACGCCGAGGTCGTCATCGACTCGCCTCTAGCGAAGACTGCACGGACGGCAGCGACTCGCTCTCGGAGCTTTTTCGGCCATGGCTGGGAATCGGCGCTGGCCTTGGCCGCCCCCTCCGCTGCCATGACGAAGTCCACCTGCTCGCCGCTGACGGTAGCCCCGCTGGGATTCTGGAAGTCAGCACGCAGCCACCGAACTACGCCACGACGCTCCTCGTCCAACCGCACTGCGTTGAGCTTCAGCAGGCGTTCCAGGACTTGCTCGTCCGTCAGGTCACGCGGCCACTTGTAGGCATCGAAGACGGCCGCATCCAGTTCGTCGTGCAACTGGCCAAGGATGGTGACCAGCCCCTTTTCGTGAATGACCCTGTCCTTCACTGAGAGCGGCTCGCCGCTTCGTAGCTTCTCCAGCACGTTGTACATCCCAGTGATGGTGAGGTCGGGATGCTCCTCCTGCTGCTGCTTCCGGTGGGCGTCCAGCTTCTCACCGAGGTCCCGGATGGCATCCGCAGATGCAGGAGTCAGTTCAGGGAAGGGGAACGGAAAGAACGTGACCTTGCTGTTGTACCGGGGGTCGTTCCCAACGCCGAGTCGCCCACCTGCCGCCAAGGCGAAGATGCGATGGGGCCTGGAGGACAATACCCCAAGGCAGCCAGCGTCCTCTGTGGCCACTACGTAGGCCATGGCATCCGCGATTGTGTCGCCATCCACGAAGGTGAACGGGCGGAACTTGGCCGTATAGGGCGTTACGATGAACCGCTTCAGGCCAGCGAGAGCGCGCCGCATCGCCGGGCGCGGCTCCGCGAAGATCCACCACTTGTCGCGGTAGGAGGCGCGGGCATTCTCCTTCCGCTCTGGAAGGACCCGCAGAAAGACCCGCTGGAAGAGGGCAGGCCATCGCCCCCTGGCGTCCTCGGCGGTCAAGCCGAAGAAGTCGATGATGTACTTCGGCTGAGCGCGCTGAACGATGTCTCTACCGATGATGTAAGGCCGAAGCACACTCGGAAGCTTGTTCTCTGAGTACCCAAGGTCCGAAGCTTCCTCGGGCGTCAGCTTGAATCCGTCCCCAGCGGGAACGACGCCCTGGAAGCAGACTCCTTGGTTGGCGCGAAGTGGCTCCGCACTGCGAGCGTTGACGCCTGCGGTGAGCGAGGAGTTGATCCGAGCTACCTCCTCCACGGAGATCCGCAGATCGTCGCCGGTGCCCACGACCTGACCGAGATGGGCCACGCCATGCGTCTGCCCACGACCGACGCCAGCGGTCATCGCTACCCGGACAAATGCCGCGTTGTCCGTGTCCACCCACGGGTGGTCGGGCAGCGCGAAGACGAGGTCGATGCCCTTATCCCCGTCGATGTACTTCTCCAGGACAGGTCGCGAGTACCCCTGAGTGATGCTGTTGGTCGTGATGAGCCCGAACGCCCTGGCCTTTCCGTCCATGACGGCCTGCGCTGCGTTGCGCCACCAGTACATGACGAGGTCAGCGGTCTCGGCCACATCCGGGTAACTGGCTCGGAGGGCATCGACGTAGGAGTCAGGGAGTGCGAAGCGAATGCGACGAGCGCCGATGTACGGCGGGTTGCCCACGATGAAATCGGCATTCGGCCACTTGGCTGCCCGTGGGTTCACGTAAGTCATGATCGGGACCCTAGAAGTCTCGTCGGGCACCCCTTCGCCGGTCAGCGGCGAGACTTTCATCGTGTGGCGGTCCCACGCCGTCGCTGGGTCCCCCTTCTCGTCGAGCACAGGCTCCTGCGAGGACCAGTCGAGGATGGCATCACGGCACTCTATATTCCCGTAGTCCTGGAGGACGGGTTCGGGCGGGGCCACACGGCCTCGCGTCCTGAAGTGCCACTGGAGGTAGCCGATCCAGAGAACCAGTTCCGCGATCTCCTTCGCCCAGGGCTTCACCTCGATGCCGAGGAACTGCTGGGGGGTTACGCCGTAGCCACTCGTTGCGGTGAGCGTCTGCGTCTCTTCCAACTCGGACAACAGGGCCACGACCTCAGCCTCTAGCCGCTTGAAGATGTCGAGCGTGACGTAGAGGAAGTTGCCGGTGCCGCACGCCGGATCAAGAACTTTGATGTGGCAGAGCTTGTCGTAGAAAGCATGGACCGTCCTGGTAGCGAGAGCCTCCTTGCCCGTGTCCACGAGTTGGCGCACCTCAGCGCGGACGAGGTCCCAGTCGGCGCGGAGCGGCTCCTCAATGGTTGGCCCGACAAGTCGCTCGACGTAGGCGCGGGGCGTGAAGTGCGCTCCAAGAAGGTGTCGCTCGCGAGGGTTGAGGGCACGCTCCAAGAGCGTCCCGAAGATCGCGGGTTCGACCTCGGACCAGTCGCAAGCGGCTGCCTCCTCAAGAAGCAGGAGTTGCTTGGCCGTCAGCGGTAGCGCCTCGGAGTCCTTGAACAGGCCGCCGTTGAACCGGAGCAACTTGCCGACCACGTACTCAGATCCATCGTTCATCGCCTTCCACAGCGACTGGATCCCTTTGGGGAAGGAACCGGCCTTCAAGAGCCACTGGTTCCGCAGGAGCGTGGTGAAGAGGTTGTCCGGCAGCATCCCCACATCCTCAGCGAACATGGTGAAGATGCACCGCATGAGGAACTTGGCGACTCGCTCCGGAGGATGCTTGGCCTCTTCCAGGGACCGGGCTAGCTCCGCGAGATGCGCAGCCACCTCTCGGGTGACCTTCGTCGCCTTCTTCGCCGGGTCGAGCGAGTAGGGGTCCGTGAAGACCGCTCGCAGGGTGTCTACGTGCTGTGGAAGATCCTTCAGGTACACCCGGTTCTTCTGGGCGTTCGGGAATGAACGGTAGACGCCGTTCCCGTCGAAGGCCGAGTAGAACTCGAAGCAGTAGCCGATGTCCGTCGTGAGGATGAACGGCGGCGGGTCGTCGAGCGTGTGGGCGTAGCCCAGGGCCTGCCCGTAGGCATCACGCATGGCGATGTTCCATCCGGGCGTCCCGCGCTTGGCGTGGCCGAGCTTCTTGGAGTCGTGGTTGGACCCCTGCTTGGCCTCCAGAATGAAGCAGCCGTCCTTGTAGAGGTCGATGCGGCCGACCGACGCGCCCTTCTCCTTGGCCAGGACAGCCGGGCGCTCGAAGACGTAGACGTCCTTCGCGGGGTCGCCAGTGGCGGGCCGGGGCTTCTCGACGCCGAGCGTGTCGCAGAGGTCGAGCAGGAAGGGGTCCTTGTTGGCCCGCTCCGAACCGCTCGACCCCGACCACTTGGTGATGAAGTCCTGGACCTGCACTGAGGCATCATCTTACCTGCGCCGACGGACTCACGCGATATCCCAGGTTATTATCGAGATCGGTGTGCGCCTCAGTCCAAGTCGGCGAAGGTCAGAATGGCCTGAAGGACCCGGAGGCAGTCCAGGGGGGAGTCGTCGGGGATCCCTCGCCCATGGATGAGCCAGTTTCGGTTGAAGCCGCTGGACTCGAACTGAGACTTGAACACGATTTCGGCAAAGGAACTCACTGAACGCCAGATGGAGTGGGTTGCGGTCCCGGGCTCGGCTCGGAGCTTCTCCTTGAACAACGACTTGCGGCGGCTGCCCTTGAAGAACTCTTCGTGCCAGCGGTGGCCGACACCGTCTAGGACGGTGAGGAGAGCGAGGACGCAAACGCGGTACCGGCCCTGATCGAACACCCACCGGGATTCAGCGAGCAGCGGGAGCGAAGGTGCTACGGCCGGAACCTTCATCACCGCGTCCCAGAGTTCTGCAACTCTAGACCCCGCGTCGGCCTCGTAGTACTTCGCGAACGCCGCGTCAGCGCTGGCGATGTCGGTAGCCGCCTCCGTGAGCGAGCGACACTCCGGTAGTGTGGCGTTTAGCGGAATCGTCCATCCGAACTGGCCCAGCCGCGCAGCACCCTCGAAGTCCCGCCTCACGGTCTCCTCAATCCCCTTGAGCGTCTCCAGAAGTTCGGGGGGAAGGACCGGGATGCGGGCCAACGACACCAGTTGCGCCGTGACAGCATCGTTGATGGCCGCAAATTGGGCGGCCCACGATTCAGTGGTGGCGCGAAGGGCTTCCGAGAATGCCGCGTTCAGTCGCCCAATGTCCTTGTCGTTGTCGCTGTTGGTCACACAACGAGAGTAGGAGGCGCGTCTGACGCGGCACGCTCTCGACGCTGCATGCCCGTCGGCATTGACTTTGACGACGCCCTTGTGCTATAAGTGAACCCTCTCATCAAGAGTCCGGGGCGGTAGCGACGCAGCGCAGCCCGGCAGCAACCCGCCACTTCCCGTGGAGAGGGTGCTTCCGCTGCGAGCCGATGGGGAGCCTCATGCAGGTCTTCCACCGACATCCGTAACCAGGGCCACTTCGGCTCCGGAAGCGCCCCACCTTCACGACCGGCTCAGGCTGGGTAGGACGTCTATGGCAAATTTCCCCTGGTACAAGAAGCGCGAGCGCACATGCGCGTTCATCGTTCACATCGGCAAGTTGACCGAGGCGGACAATCACGAGGCTGCTATCGCTGCCGCGCTGGAGCTTGAGCGCGCCTGCGAGTTCGACGGCATCGACTCGGCGACGGTGTACTGGTCTCTCGCCGTCGTT
>CAIVAR010000027.1 GCA_903904005.1 uncultured Anaeromyxobacter sp. | reverse complement strand
GGTGCTGCACGTCACCCCCTGGGGCGAGCTGAACCTGTGCTGCAACCTCTCCGGCGTGAATGGGGGCCGGGAGGACGTGGTGGCCGACCTCGCCACGACGAGCCTCGCCGACGCACACCGGAAGCTCCTCGACCTCATCCAAAGGCTGGAGCGGGAGCGGCTGGACCGGATCGCCGCCGGACCGATCCCGCAAGGCTGGGACGACTTTCCGTGCAACCGCTGCCTGGCCCGGTTCGGCAAGCCGCACTGGACGGTGTAGGGGTGTCCTCTCCGCTTCGCACCGCTCTCCGGGTCCTCGCACCCCCCACCCCGGGCGCGCCTGCGGCCGGACTTCGCCGGGCTGCGCTGGTGGCGATCATGCCGCGGCTCCTCCGGCAGAACCACGTGGTCGACCTGCTCGAGATGCTCGACGGCGCCGCCTCGCCGGGCTCGGGTGCCGACGCCCGCAAGGTGGTCGATGCATTGCGCCGGCGACCGACCACCTGTCTCTACCGGTCGCTCGCCGGATTCGCTTCGCTCCGGGCCGCCGGGGAACCGGTGCGGCTCGTCGTGGGGGTGCGGGTGGAGCGGGGCGAGGTGGTGGCGCACGCCTGGCTGGAAAAGGACGGCGAGCCGGTGGGAGAACCCACCGACCCCAGGCCGCGCTTCGCAGAGGCTTTCTCGTATCCACCGGCCGAGGGGGCCGCGGAGGGGCAAATGACATCGAACCGGGACGTGATCCTCACCGAGATGAAGGATGGAACGGGGGTGCTCCTCGACCTTCGCAGCAAGTTCTACTTCACGCTCAACGAGACCGGCGTCGCGGTCTGGAAGATGCTCGCGGCCGGGGAGGCGGCCGAGCCGCACGCCCTGGCCGAGAAGATTGCGCAACGATTCGACACACCGTCGGTGGAGGCCGTGGAGGCGGACGTGAAGGCGCTGCTCGAGGAACTCGCGGCCGAAGGGCTCCTCTCGGAGACCAGGCCCTGATCTTCGGATCGCGCGATGCCGCCGAGCAGCGCTTCGTCCGCGAGGCTTTGCTGGCGCTCGGTTTGGAGCGCCCCGGTCTCCGGGATGCGGCGCGCGTGGTGCGGAACTGGGACCGCGTGGTCGCGATCGCCGAGGCGGGGTCGGTGGCCGAGTCGATCGGGTCCGCCATGTCGCTGCGCGGCGTCGAGGACGCGATTCCAGAGCCCCAGCGGACGGCCTTCCGGGACGCGCACGTCGGGGCGACGGCGCGGAACGCGCTGCTCCTGTCCGAGGCCGCCGAGGTCCAGGGCGCGTTCACGGCCGCGGGGATCGAGTCGGTGATCCTGAAGGGGCCGGGGCTGCTCGTGGTGCATTACCCGGACATCGGGGCGAGGCACGTTTCCGACGTGGACATCCTGGTGAGGTGGTCCGATTCCAAACGGGCGGACGCGGTCGTGAGAGCGCTCGGGGGGAAACCGAAGGGTGACCTGCTCCTCCCTATGGAGGAAGGGGAAGACGGGCATCATCACCTGGTGCCCCTCGTCACCCCTCGGGGCGTGATCATCGAGATTCACACCCGCCTCCCTGGGGCGACGACCAGCGACGCGGATGTCGGCGAGTTGATCGGGCGTTCCCGCAACGTCTCCTGGCAGGCGCGCGCCCTCCGGATTCCCTCCGAACCCGACCTGGCGGCGATGATCTGCCTTCACGTGTTCGACTACCACGGAGGGCTCGAGGAGTACGTGCTGCGCCACCTCGCCGATCTCGCCGTCCTCATGGGGGGCGGAGCCACCCGGTGGAGCGAGGTCGAGGCGCGGGTCGAGTCGGGGGTGAGTCGCGCCGCGGTCGACGCGTCGCGCCGCCTGCTCGAGGATGGAGCCACCGGGTTCGCGGCCTGGCGCCACGTCATCGGCGTCCGGGCCCGCAGCTGGGCCCACCTCGCCACGAGGCCCGAGCCCGGCGTGCTGATGACGGCCGTCTTTCCCCCCCGCTCGTTCATGGCGAGCCGATATGGCGTGCCCCCGGACTCCAGGCTCCTGCCGCTCCTCTATCTCTGGCGCCCGGTACGCGGAGCGTGGCGCTTCGTGACCGGGCGCTGACCCGATGCGCTTCCGCTTCCACGGGATGACCCTGGCCGTCGAGGGCGACCCGCGGGCGGTCGCCGCCGCTGCCGAGTTGCTGGGCGCGCTCCCTCCCGACGCCTCTCCGGGCGTGCCCGACCTCCGGATCGTCTTCCGCCCGAGCCCACCGTTTCCTCGACCCGCGGGACCGCGCCGCTTCTACCACGGCATCCTCGACTGCCACGCCGATGGAGACGACCTCGTCCTCTGGGACGGGCACTCCATCGCCCGGGTCGTTGCGGGGGGCGCGCTCATCGAGGTCCACGTCGCCGACGAGTCGATGCGCGACGGCTACCTCTTCGCCCATGTGTTCCTGCTCATCTCGCTGGTGACGGCGCTGCGGTGGCGCGGGCTCTTTCACCTCCATGCAGGAGCGCTCGTCGCGCCCGACGGGCGGGGCATCCTCGTCGCCGGCAGTGCCGGAGCAGGGAAGAGCTCGCTGACCCTCGCGCTCCTCGAGGCCGGCTCCTACTACCTCGGTGACGACGCCGTGTTCCTCTCGGCGCGGGGCGGGGACGTCGCCGCCCTGGCGTTGCCCCGTCCCTTCCACGTCGCGCCCCGCACGGCCGAAGCCTTCCCTCGCGTGGGCGCGCTCCTCTCCGATCTCCTCCCCACCGGCGAGAAGAGGCGGCTCGATCCCCGCCTGGCGTGGCCGGGTCGGGAGCGCGTCTCCATGTCGCAGCCGTCCCTGCTCCTCCTGCCGCACGTATCCGGGGAGGCGACCACCGTCGTCGAGCCCCTGTCGTCCGCGGAGGGCATGGGCGCGCTCATCGAGTCGAGCACGTTCGTCGTCGTGGACGGACTGCCCGGAGGCCCCGAGCACCTCGACGTGCTCCGGCGAGTCGCGGACGGCGTGCGGGCATGGAGGGTGGAGTCCGGGCTCGACCTGCTCGAGCGGCCGGGAGAGACGGCGGAGCGACTGCTTCGCTCCGCCGGCATCCCGAGGTGGTAGAACCTCCCACATGAGTCCGGGCACGAAAGCCGGGAAGTCAGCGAGCACCTCGGGGCCCACGGCCGCCCGGGAACCGGAGATCCGGTCCTGGAACACGCGCGCGGTCCTCCTGGAACTCGACCTCCGCGC
>CAIVAR010000026.1 GCA_903904005.1 uncultured Anaeromyxobacter sp. | reverse complement strand
GACGACGGCGAGGGTGCGCGGCGGGCCCCGCTCATGCGACATGGTCGACCTCCGCGAGGCGCACCGCGTCCAGGTCGATCCGGACCGCCGCCGGGATGGCCGGATCGCCCGGGCCGGAGAGCAGGAGCGCCACCGCCCCGCCCTTCTCGGCCGCCGCCCGCAGCCGGCGCAGGATCGGCTCGGCCCGCGCCGCCGGCACGCCGCGCAGGGGGACGTCGATGGCCACCGCACGGAAGGCGCCGCTCCCGAGCAGCACCTCGGCGGCCCAGAGCCCCGGCAGCACCTCCCCCCGCGCCGTCCCGGGGCGCACGATGAGGAGCCGCCGGAGGTCCACGCCCAGGGCGAGGGCGGCAGGGGGATAGAACTCGCCACGGCCGTCGACGAAGGCGGCGAGCCCTCCCCCGGCCTGGGCCTCCCGCAGCGTCGAGAGGGCCACGCCGGTCTTGCCGCTGGCCGGACCGCCGCACAGCGAGGAGAGGCAGCCGCGGGGAAAGCCTCCCCCGGGGAGGCGTGCCTCCACCTCGGGGAGCCCACAGGCGAGCACGCCCTCGCGCCGCGCCGGCCGCCGCTCCATGCGGTGGATCTGGCGGCGGAGCTCCTCGAGGATCTCTTGCTGGCGGGTGGCGGTGCCCATGGCTCACGTCCTGAACGATACTGCTCGTTCGTTCAGGTAGCAAGCGAGTCTGACATGGCAGCGCCGGCTTCAGCCGGCGCAAGAACCACCCACGGAACCGGTCCGTCCTGCGATCGGTCCATCCCACGGACCGCCCGTCCACCGAGGCGGCCACCTCCGGTTCACCCGGATGAACCGGACGAACCGCGCACCAGTTCCGCCATCTCCTCGTCCCCCTGCAGCCGGAGCCCCTCCTCCACGCCGCGCCTGTCGGCTTCGCTTCGGTTCTGGCTCGCCTTCCACTTCCCTTCGAGGCGCGTGATGGCCAGCTCGACGCCGACGATTCCCGAGAGCATCGCCTCCACGTAGTCGGGGGGAGCGTCGGCGACCTTCCACGGGTGCGCACGCGATCGTTCGTGCCGATCGGTGAGGCGGCCGACGACCGCGAGGAGGCGATCCCGATCCTGGAAGAAGCGCACCGTCCCGTGCGCGTGGATGGCGACGTAGTTCCAGGTTGGCACCACACGCCCCGATTCGCGCTTCGAGGGGTACCAGGAAGGCGTCACGTAGGCGTCGGGCCCGAGGACGATGGCGAGGGCGGGGCTTCCGTCCGCCGTGGCGCGCCACTGGGGATTGGAGCGGGCCAGGTGCCCCACGAGCCGGCCGTACGGACCCGGCCCGGGCTCGACGAGGAGCGGGACGTGGCCCGCATCGAGCCCGTCCACTCCGCTGGTCACCAGCGTGGCGAGGCCGGCGTGCTCGAGGGCCGCGTGGAGGATCTCGACGCGAAGTTCCGCGAAGTGTTCGGGCAGGTACACGCCCGGATTCTACGCGAACCACTCCCTCGATGCGCCGCTACGCCGCCGTGCCGCCCTTCTGCTTCTCCTCCACCTCCGTCGCGGCGATCTCCGCGCGCACCTTGTCCATGTCGAGCTCGCGCGCCTTCTGGACGAGCTCGTCGAGCGCCGCCTCGGGCAGCGCGCCGGGCTGGGAGAAGAGCAGGATCTTGTCGCGGAGGATCATGAGCGTCGGGATCGACATGATCTGGAAGGACGCGGCGAGCCCCTGCTGATCCTCGGTGTTCACCTTGGCGAAGGTGACGTCGGGGTGGCGCCCGGCGACCTTCTCGTAGGTGGGGCCGAAGGAGCGGCAGGGGCCGCACCAGGGCGCCCACCAGTCGATGAGGACGATCCCGTCCTTCTCCACGACCTCCTTGAAGTTCGCTTCGGTCACGTCCACGGTGGGCTTCATCTGGCGGTCCTCGAGGGAGGCGGACGCCGTCCATCGGCGCGCGGCCTCTTCCCGGGAGAGCCGTAACGGCGCGAAAGGGTTCGCGCCACCGGAGGCCCCGCGACCGTGCCTTGACGCCACCCGCCTCCCGGCCCCAAGGTCGGGGCCGAATGGAACGCAGGGGCCCGCGAGGACGTCGCAGGACGCTCGCCAGCGTCGTCGCCGAATCGCTCTCCCACCGCGCCGGGGCGAGCCGCCCGGCCGCCGCGGCCGCCTTCGCCGAGGCCTGTGGATGGCCCCTCTCCCGCGAGCTCACGGTCCGTGGACTCGGCCCCGACGGCCACCTCTGGGTGGTGGCCTCCTCGCCCGAGTGGGCCCGGCAGCTGGAGGAGATCTCCGGCACGATCGTCACCCGGATGAACGAGCGTCTCGGCCACCCCGCGGTCAAGGCGCTCGACGTCCGGGTCCGGCGGGACGCGAAGAGATGATCCCCGCCGCCGCGTCGGCCCTCGCCCTCGCCGCCGTCCTGGGCGCGGCGGGTGATCCGCAGGGACCAACGGCCGCGTCGGTGCTCACACCGCTCGAGTCGGCGGCCCTCCGGCAGGTGCTCGCATCCCTTCCCCAGCGCTCCGTTCCGGAGCTCTCGGAGCCGCTCGTGCAGGCCGCGCGGACGCTGGCCCGCTCCGCCGCCGGGGGGGAGCCGCGTCCCCTCTCCTCGGCGGCGCTGCGGACCGCCCTCGGCGAGGCTGGCGTCGTGGACCCGGCGCCGGCCGCGGTGGTGCTCTCGGCCCGGGCCTCCTCGCTGCCCGAGGCCATGGCCGCCGCGGCCCGCTTCCGCGGCGCCTCCCATCTGGGGATCGGGGTGGTGGTCCGGGACGGCCTGGCCTGGGGCGTGCTCCTCGCCACGGAGCGGCGCGCCGAGGTCGAACCCTTCCCGCGGCGGGTGGCGATCGGCTCGCGCGTGGCGCTTCGGGGCAGGCTCCTGCGGCTCGAGGGGGCGCGCGTCTGGGTCTCGACTCCGTCCGGAGTGGCCCGGGAGTTGCCCGTCGAGGTGGAGGGCGACCGCTTCTCGGCCACGGTGCCGTTCGACGCGCCCGGCACCTGGCGGGTCGAGGTGGGCGGCTCGGGCCCCCGCGGCCCGACGGTGGCAGCTCTCCTCGAGGTGGCCTGCGGCGACGTCGTGCCCGGCGCGGTCCCGCCGGGTGACGTCGATCCGGCTGAGCCTGCGGACGCCACCGCGACCATCCTCGGCGCCGTGAATGCCCTGCGCGCGCGCCAGGGGCTCGCGCCCCTCATCGGCTCCGCGCCGCTCGATGCCCAGGCCCGGCGCCACAGCGAGGCCATGCTCGCCGCCGGGACGCTGGCACACCGGCTCCCGGGGGGAGAGGACCTCCTCGCGCGGCTCGCCGCCGCGGGCATCCGCTACCGGTCGGCGCGGGAGAACGTGGCGCGGGGGGACGGCGTGATCGACGCGCACCGGGCCATGGTGGAGAGCCCGGCCCACCTCGCCAACCTGCTCGCCGTGGACGTCCGGCTGGTGGGACTGGGGATCGCCCGGGGCGCCCTGCCCGGCGGCCAGCCGGTGGTCTACCTCACGGAGATCCTGGTCGAGCCTCGCGACCCTCTCCCGGTCGGCGATCCGCCGACCGGGGTGCGCTGAGGCAGGCTAGGCCATGCGACGCTGCGTCGCGTAGTTCTCGATGCTCGACTCGATCTGCGGCTGGATGGCGAAGAGCGTGCAGCGGGTACACGTCCAGCTGTTCCAGGAACGCTTCACCGCCTCGTCGAGGCAGGAATCGTAGTTGCCGCAGAAGAGGTTCCGATGCCCTTCGACACCCCTCTCAGGATTGATGGGAGCGTTGAGCTCGGCGGGGGTAGGCTTGCTGAACAAGGGGTTCTCCTTCCGTGAGCGTCTCTTCATGTTTCCTTCAAGGAATCGGGGCGGTTATGCTCCTCGCAGGTGAAGGGTGTCAACCCCCCGGGGCCGCACGTTTTGCCGGTATGTGAAGAAAGGTATTTGCCTGCAAGTTCCACGGGTTGTGACATGCTCCGGCTTGATTTGCGCACCCCTTTCGTGACGCTTCTCGGTTTACTGTTCGTGACGTCGCCGGCCCGCGCGGCCGCCCCGTTCACCGACTGGGCGGATGGCACCACGGGTGCCGCCGCCGCGATCGCCGCCGGCGACGCCGACGCGGCCTTGCGCGCCGCGCGAGGGGCCCTCGCCCATATCACCGCGGGTGAAGCCGGCGCACGAGCCCACCTCCTCGCCGCGCGCGCGCTCGAGATCGGCGGGCGACCCGCCGAGGCCGCGGCGGAGTTCACCTCGGCGCTCGCGTCACTGCCTTTGGGTCTCGCCCCCGCCGCCCGGGCCCGTCGGGCCGCCGACCTGGGGCTCGACGGGCACCCCGCCGAGGCGGCCGCCGCCTGGGCTGAGGCCACGATCGGGGCAGCCCCCGCGGACCTTCCCTCGCTCGCGGCGGCCGAGGCCCGGGCCTGGCTCTCGGCCGGCGTTCCCGCCGAGGCGGCCCGCGCCGGCGCGACCGGCGGCACCGATCCCGCCGCGCGCCTTGCACTCGCCCGCGCCTGGGCCGTGCTCGGCGATCCGCGCGCCCCCGCCGCCCTGCGCACCCTCGCCACCGATCGCGTGGGCGAGCCGGAAGCCGAGACGGCCGCACGCATCCTCGGCGGGTCCTTCCCCGGCGTGCTGACCCTGGCCGACCGCCTCGACCGTGGCCGCCACCTCCTCGCCTCCGGCCGGACGGCACTCGCCATCGCGGAGATCGACGCGGTGGACGCGGCGACCGGGGGCGCCCCGCTCCCCGGCGCCACGGTGATGCGGGCCATGGCCCTGCTCCAGTCGGGCCGCCCCGACGAGGCCGAGCGGACCGCCGCACCCGTGGCGGCCCTCCCCGGCCCTGGCGAGCCCGCCGCGGCCCGGTTCGTCCTGGCCCGCGCCGCCGCCCGCCAGGGGCGGATCGACGAGGCCGTCGCCCGCTACCGACAGGTCTCCCGCGAGCGCCCCGTGGTCCCCGGACTCACCAGCGCGCAGCAGGCCGACCTGCCCGACGACGCCGCCTTCCTTGCCGCCTGGCTCCCCTACGACACCGGCCGCTTCTCCGAGGTGGTGACGGGCCTGCGCCGCTTCCTCCGGGATCGGTCGGCGGCCCGCCGCGCCCCGGATGCGCGCTGGTTCCTCGCCTGGTCCCTGCTCCGGTCCGGGGACCGGACCGCGGCCAGGACGGCCTTCCGCGAGATCGCCGAACGCGAGACGGGCCAGGCGCGCGCCGCCGCCCTCTACTGGCTCGGCCGGACGGACCCCGGAACCGGCGCGGTCGCAGCCTACCAGGCGGCCTTCACCGAGCTCCCCGGCGGATGGTACGGGCTGCTCGCCGCCGCCCGCCTCGAGCGGCTCTCCGTCCCGCCGCCCGCCGTGGAACCGCTCCCTCCGTCGCCGCTGCCCGACCCGCCGCGCGATCCCCGGCTCGCCGCCTCCCTGGCGCTCGCGGTCGACCTCGCCGGCGCGGGGCTGCGCGAGGAGTCGGTCGCGCTCCTCCTGCGCCTCTCCCGGGCACCCGAGGCCCGGGCCAACGCCGTACACCTCGCCGAGGTGGCGGCCCTCTGCGGCGACGCCGAGGTGCCCCACAGGGTGGCCCGGGACTTCCTCCCCCCGGGGATCCGCGCGCAGCGCTGGTCGTACCCCGACGCGCTCCCCGAGGTGCTCCGACCCGCCGCCGGTGCCCTGGGGGTCGATCCCGCGCTCGCGCTCGCCGTGATGCGCCGGGAGTCGGCCTTCGTCGCGTCGGCCCGGAGCGGCGCCGCCGCCGAGGGGCTCCTCCAGCTCCGCCCGGAGACGGCACGGCGGCTCGGCTGGATCGCCGGCGTGCCCGGGGACGCCGGGGAGTCCGGGCTCACCGACCCCGCCGGGAACATCCGGCTCGGGATCGCCTACCTGGGGCTCCTTTCCGACCGCTTCGGCGAACCGGCCCAGGCCCTCGCCGCATACAACGCCGGCCCCCCGGCCGCCGAGAAGTGGAGCCGGGCCCGGGCCGGGCTCCCGCTCGACGAATGGGTGGAGGAGATCCCGTACAGGGAGACCCGCCAGTACGTCCGGGCCGTCCTGGCCGACCGGGCCCGCTACCGGAAGCTCGCCGGGGACGCCCCGGCGCCGCTCGATCCGTCCGCGCCGATCTCCCCGGCCGCCCCGGGCGTCGCCTTCTAGCCGGCGGCCGCGCCCCGCATCACCTTCAGGATGACCGCGCCGGCCCGCTCCATCACCTTGGGGGTGACGCCGGGGATGGAACGGATGGCGGCCTCGGCGCTCGGCCGGCGCCGGGCCAGCTCGACGAGCGCCGTCTCCGGGATCACCTTGAAGGCCGGCTTGTCGATGGTCGACGCCCGATCCTCCCGCGCGATCCAGAGCTCGCGGAGCAGCGTCTTGCCCTCCGCATCCAGCTCGCGCGACCCCTTCAGCTTTCGCCAGCCCTCCGGATCGAAGACCCGTGCGTGCGCCTTCCCCGCAGCGACGCGGTCGAACTCCTTCCGCGCCTCCGCGCCCGCGCCCTGCTGCGCGAGCCCGGCGGCCAGGATGTCGTGGAGCGGGAGCAGGAAGTGGGTGTCGAGCGCGGCGTACCGGAGCTGGTCGGGCCCCAGCGGCCTCCGCCCCCAGTCGGCGCGCTGGTGCTCCTTGGTGAGGCGCACGCCGAAGTGGGTGTTGACGAGCGCGGCCAGCCCCAGCTCCTTCGCGCCCAGCCGGCGCGCCGCGATCATGGTGTCGAAGATCCGGCCCAGGTCCCAGCCGAACTCGCGCCGCAGGCAGCGGACGTCGTAGTCGGCGCCGTGGAGCACGAGCTCCCGCTCCCCGCCCAGCACGGCCCCGAGCGGCCCGACGTCGACCGCGATGGGATCGACGATGAAGTCCGCCCCGGGGATCGAGATCTGCAGCAGGCAGACCCGCTCCCGGTAGGCGTGGAAGCTGTTCGACTCGGTGTCGAGCGCCACCCGTGGCTCGCCCTCGAGCCGCCGGGCCAGCACCTCGAGGGCGGCGGCGTCGGCGATGAAGGCCGGGGCGAGCGAGGGGCGGGACATCCCGACCTCATACCCCAACGGTCCTTCCGGCGCTGGTCCCTTCCCGGTCGTTCGACGCTATCATCGCTCCGATGAAGGCGCGCATCCGGGGCTGGCTGACGACGATCTACGCCGGCCTGTTCATGGCCATCTTCTTCTTCGGCTCCGTGCCGGTGATGGTGCTGACCCGCTCGGGCGCGCTGCCCATGTGGTTCGCACGCAAGGCCTGGGGCCCCTGGGGGCTCTGGTTCGCCGGCGTCGACCTCCAGGTCGAGCGGAAGGCCCCCATCCCCGATGGCCCCGCCATCTTCGCGGCCAACCACTCGAGCGCCCTCGACATCTGGGCCGCGGTGACCACCATTCCCCGCAGCGTCCGCTTCATCGCCAAGGCCGAGATGTTCCGGTGGCCGGTCTTCGGCTGGTACATGACCGTCGGCGGCCACGTCCCGGTCGACCGCAGGGACCATGCGCGGGCCGTCGCCTCGCTCGCGAAGGCCGCCGTCCGGGTGCGGAACGGGACGAGCCTCATCGTCTTCCCGGAGGGGACCCGGAGCCGGGACAACCTCGTCCACGCCTTCAAGAAGGGGCCCTTCGTCATCGCCACCCAGGCGGGCGTCCCGGTGGTCCCGGTGGCGATCACCGGCGCGGGAAAGGTGACACCCAAGAGCCTGCTCCACGTCCACCCGGGCCCCATCCGCGTCACCTTCGGCATTCCGGTCCGGGCCGCCGACTTCCCCGGACGCGACGAGCTCCTCCGCGAGGTCCGCCGCCAGATCATCGCCATGGACCGCGCCGCTGGCGGGCCGGGCGGGCCCGACGAGCCGGCCGTCGCCACGCGCGGATTCGAAGGAGACGTTGGCGACACCCCGGACGGACGGTAAGCTCCACGGATGGCGGAACGACCGCAGGGCGTCCCGGGCCTCGTCGAGGGGGCGCTCGACCAGGGGCGCCGCGCGGCGACGGGGCTCATCGACGGATTCCGGAGGGCCGGACGCTGGCAGCGGCTCCGGCTCGGGCTCGTCGGCGGCTGGCTCCTCGCCTCCTTCCTGGCCCTCTGGATCGCCTGCCCGTCCTCCGGCCCCGGGAACTCGATCGGCGCCGACGTGCACGTGCTCAAGGACTCGCTCCTCGGCGGACAGCAGATCCTGGTCCGCAACGAGTCGGACGAGGTCTGGACCGACCTCGTTCTCACCCTCGACCGGACCTGGCGCAACGAGCAGCGAACGCTGCGCCCGCACGAGCAGGTCGTCCTCTCCCCCGCGCAGTTCGAGCGGAGCGGCGAGCCCGCGCCGCGGGACCTCCGCCCCCGCCGGCTCGACGTGGCGTGCAAGCAGGGTAGCGCCCGGTTCGATCTTCGCTAACCGGCCCCCCGGGCCTCCTCGACCTCCCGCTCCCGGCGGGCCTCCCGGGCCCTCCGCTCGTCCCCGGCGATACGGTCCGCGACCCGATCCAGCGCGCCCGCCCGCCCCAGGAGCCGGGCCGCCGCGGAACGCGCCTCCTCGGCACGCGCGCGGGCCCGTGCCGCCTCCGCCGTCGCCCGGCGCTCCTCCTCGGCCGCCCGCCGCCCTTCCCGGTCGCAGCCGCCCCGCCAGGCGGCCGCCACGAGGAGGTCCGCGGCGCAGCCCACGGCAGGCTCCACCCGGGTGGCCGCCCACCTCCTCCCATCGGCAACCCGCGCCCCGATCGCATCGGCCGCGCCCCTCGCCCTCCGCGCCTCGGAGTCGAGGGCGGCCGCTTCCCTCCCCGCGGTCCGCACCTCCGCGGACCGGAGTCGCGCCAGGCGGGCGATCGCGCCAGGCCTCATGCCTCCACCCGCCCGGCGAGGCGGAGCAGCGCCTCCCGGCTCTCGTCGAGTCCCGAGACCTCCGTCCCGTCCTGCCGGAGAAAGGCCTCGATCTCCGGCATGGCCGCGGCGGCAGCGTCGAGGGCGGGGTCGGCGCCCCGGACCCATGCCCCTGCGGCGACCAGGTCGCTCGCCGCATCCCAGCGGGCGATGGCCCCGCGAAGGCGGGCCGCCGCATCTCGGTGGTCCGCACCCGTGACGGCCGGCATGGCCCGGGAGAGGCTGGCGAGCACGTCGACGGCCGGGTGGCGCCCACGCTCGGCGATGCGCCGGTCGAGCACCAGGTGGCCGTCGAGGAGCCCCTGGATCTCCGCCGAGATGGGGTCCTCCGCCTCGTCCCCTCCCGAGAGCACGGTGTAGACCGCCGTGATGCTCCCACCCGGGCCGGTTCCGGCCCGCTCGAGGAGGCGGGGGAGCTCCGCGTAGACCCGGGCCGGAAATCCCTGCCGGACGGGCGCCTCCCCCGCCGCGAGCCCCACCTCCCGGACGGCGCGGGCGAACCGGGTGAGCGAGTCGACGAGCAGGAGCACCTCCATCCCGCGGACCCGCGCGAACCATTCCGCGAGCGCCGTCGCCACCTGGGCCGACCGCATCCGGACCACCGCAGGCGCGTCGCTCGTGGCCGCGACGACGACACTCCTGCGCATCCCATCCGGTCCCAGCGCGTCCTCGATGAGCTCGCGGACCTCACGCCCCCGCTCCCCGACGAGCCCCACCACGCAGATCCCAGCGCCTCCCCCGCGGGCCAGCCGCCCGAGCAGGGAGGACTTGCCGGCACCTGGCCCGGCGAAGAGCCCCACCCGCTGCCCCACGGCGAGGGTGGCGAAGGCGTCGATGGCCCGGACACCGGTCTGGAACGGGCGGACGAGGCGCGGCCGATCGAGCGGCGGGGGCGCGGCGCGATCGACCTCCCAGGGGACGAGCCCCGGCGGGAGGGGCCGGCCGTCGATCGGGGCCCCGAGCCCGTCGAGCACCCGCCCGACGAGCCCGTCGCCGACCCGGACGGTGAGCCTACGCCCCGTCCCCCGCACCATGCCGCCGGGCATGGCCCCCCTGACCTCGTCGAGCGGCAGGAGGACGGCGGAGTCCCCCCGGAGCGCCACGACCTCGGCCCGGGCGCTGCCACCGCCCTCGAGTTCCACCTCGACCTGCTCGGCGAGCGCGGCGCCGACGCCGTCGCAGCGGAGCAGGAACGGCGCCACGTCGCGGAGCGTGCCCCTGCGGACGAGCGGCCGGGCCACCCGGACGGCCGAAAGTGCCCGCGCGAGGAAGGTCACGCCTCCGGCTCCCCCGGCTCCCCAGCCTCCAGGATGGCCCGACGGAGCTCGGCGAGCTGGCTCCGGAACCGGCCGTCCACCGAGGCTCCGCCCGCTTCCACCACCACCTCGCCTGGCCCGAGCCCGGGATCGGCCACGAGCCGCACGAGCCCCTCGCCGATGGCGCACCGGAGCGCAGGGAGATCGACCGGGCTCGCGCGCAGGGTGACCCGAGCGATGCCGCGGAGCTCCGCCAGCGCCCGCCCGGCCGCGGCGGGCCCGTCCTCCGCCCGCACCTCCCGCCGGAGGATGTGCTCCGCCATCTCCACGGCGAGCCCGGTGAGCTCCGCGGTGCAGCCGGCGAGGATCCGGTCCCGTTCCGCCGCGCCACGCAGGACCTCGGCCGCTGCCCGTGCGAGGCCGAGCGCCAGCCCCTCCTCCCTCCCCGCCTCGACCGCGGCAGATCGCGCCGCCTCCGCCTCCGCCCCGGCCCCGACCCGGATCCGCTCGGCATCGCCCCGGATCCACTCGGCCTCCGCCCTGGCCTCGGCGAGCAACGCGCGCGCCGCCTGGCGCCCTTCCCAGAGCTCGGCCGCGATCCGGCGCGTTCCGGGCGTTCGACCCTCCCCCGTCCGCGCTTCGCCCGTTCCGTCCACGCCACGACCTCCCGGGGGGAGCCGCGCGCCAGTCGCCGCCCCGCCAGGACGGCTCTGTGCAAGCGAAAGGCCCACCCCGCGTGGCGGAGTGGGCCTCGGTGCGGCGGGCTGCGCGTGAGCCTAGGCGGCTTCCTCGGCGCTGCCGAGCAGGCCGGTCTCGACCGACTCGACGCCCTCGAGGTACCGGTGGAGGAACTGCTTCGTCTTCAGCTCCACCTGGCGCACCCGCTCGCGCGACACGCCCCAGCGCTTGCCGATCTCCTCGAGGGTCTTCGGGGAGTCCTGCTGCAGCCGGTTGTGGATGATGTCCCAGCCGAGCTCGCCGATGCGCTTGCGGACCTTGCCGAGCGCGTCGCGGACCTCGCGGTCCCCCTCGCCGGAGAGGTAGCCATCCTCCGGGCCGGGTCCCTCGTCCTCGATGCGCTCGAGGTGGGAGACATCGCCGTCCTCGTCGATGTAGCTGTCGAGGGAGAGGTCGGGCTGGGCCACGGTGCCGCTCTGGGGGCGGACGGTGCTGCGCGCCTCCTTGAGGTACTTGCCGACGTAGGCGCGGATCCACCACACCGCGTAGGTCGAGAAGCGGGTCCCGGCGTGCGGGTCGAACTTCTCCACGGCCCGCATCAGGCCGACGTTGCCCTCCTGGATCAGGTCGTCGAGGCGGACCGTGCCACGCCGCTGCTTGCGGGCGATGGCGACGACGAACGCCAGATTGTGCCGGACGAGCTTCTGCTTCGCGCTCACCTCGCCCTTGCGGGCCTTGAGCGCGAGCGCGTGCTCCTCGTCACGGGTGAGCGGCGGGTAGTCGCGGACCGCCTTGAGGTACGGGGCGAGTTCCTCGAACTCCCTGCTGCCGCGCTGGATACCTGAGGTCTTCATCGGCGTTGCCCTCTCCACTGTCCGTGCGGTCTGCCGGGTATTCCGGAATGCCGGACAGTTACGTTACGGCATATTACGAATCTGGACCTTTTCAGTCAACCACCAAAGCCAAGTACCCGTCATGACACCACTGTGACACCGAAACATCGACGACTTTACCGGGTGACAATCTCACAATTTGCCTGACGCGCCAAATCACGAAAGGGCCGGTCCTCTTTCTCGAACACACCGGAACCAGGGGAAAGTCCCCGTCCCGAACCCCGTCCCGGGGCGTCCCGCCTGGCCGCGCCTCCGAGTCCCGAATGGGGTGTCGCGCCCCGAAAGGAGGTACGGGCGACCTCCTCCTCGCCCCCCGAAAAAGCCGATGGCCCGAGGCTCGTCGCCCCGGGCCACCGGAAGGAAGAGCGAAGCGCGGCGCTAGTCGTCGCCGCCAGCGGTGGCGAGGCCGAGGGCCTCCTCCGCCTGCTCGACCGCATCGACCGGGGTCTCCACCTCGATGTCGAGGTGCTTGTAGGCCGAGAGGCCGGTGCCCGCCGGCACGAGCCGCCCCATGATGACGTTCTCCTTGAGTCCGCGCAGGTGGTCGACCTTGCCGCTGATGGCGGCCTCGGTGAGCACCTTGGTGGTCTCCTGGAACGACGAGGCCGAGATGAAGGACTCGGTGGAGAGGGACGCCTTGGTGATGCCGAGGAGCAGCGGCTCGCCCTGCGAGGGGCGACCACCGGCCTTGGACACCTTCTCGTTCTCCTCCTCGAAGACCCACTTCTCGACCTGCTCGTCGGCGAGGAAGCTGGTGTCGCCGACGTCCATGATGCGGACGCGACGCAGCATCTGCCGGACGATGGTCTCGATGTGCTTGTCGTTGATCTTCACGCCCTGGAGCCGGTAGACCTCCTGCACCTCGTCCACCATCCAGCGGGCCAGTTCCTTCTCGCCGAGCACCCGGAGGATGTCGTGCGGGTTGGCGGCGCCGTCCATGAGCGCCTCGCCGGCCTTGACGCGATCGCCGGTGTGCACGCTGATGTGCTTGCCCTTGCCGATCAGGTACTCACGCGCCAGGTCGGGACGAAGCTTCCCCTCGACCTCGGGGGTGATGACCACCTTGCGCTTGCCCTTGGTGTCCTTGCCGAAGGCGACCACGCCGTCGATCTCGGAGATGACCGCGTACTCCTTGGGCTTGCGGGCCTCGAAGAGCTCCGCCACGCGGGGGAGGCCGCCCGTGATGTCCTTGGTCTTGGTGGTCTCGCGGGGCATCTTGGCGATGACGTCGCCGGCGTCGATCTCGTCGCCGTCGCCCACCACCAGGTTGGCGCCCTCGGGGAGCATGTAGCGGGCGTCGGCGTCGGAGGAGACGAGCTTCTTGGTCTGCCCCCGCTCGTCCTTGATCGACACGCGCGGCCGGGCGTCCGGGTCCTTGGAGGCCCCGACCACCTTGCGGGCAAGACCGGTGATCTCGTCGACCTGCTCGGCATAGGTGACGCCGTCGACCAGGTCTCCGAACTTCACCCGACCAGCCACCTCGGTGAGGATGGGCACCGAGTAGGGATCCCACTCGGCCAGCTGCGTACCGCCCTTGGCCAGGGTCTCGCCGTCCCGGACGAGCATGCGGGCGCCGTACACCACGCCGTAGCGCTCCCGTTCGCGCCCCTGCTCGTCGTTGATCAGCACCTCGCCGTTGCGGTTCATGACGATGAGCGTGCCGTCCTTCTTCTTGGCGACGTTCACCCCCAGGAACTTGACCACGCCGGGGTTGCGGTTCTCCACGCCCGACTTCTCGGAGCGCCGGGTGGCGGCGCCGCCGATGTGGAAGGTGCGCATGGTGAGCTGGGTGCCCGGCTCGCCGATGGACTGGGCGGCGATGACGCCGACCGCCTCGCCGATGTTGACCTTGCGGCCGCGGGCCAGGTCGCGCCCGTAGCACTCCACGCAGATGCCGCGCCGGGCCTGGCAGGTGAGCACCGAGCGGATCTTCACCCGGTCGACGCCCGAGTTCTCGATGAGCTTCACCTTCTGCTCGTCGATCTCCTCGTTGGCCCGCACCAGCTCGCCGCCCGCGATCGGGTCGGCGATGTCTTCGAGCGCCACGCGCCCCAGGATGCGCTCGCCCATCGGCTCGATGATCTCGCCGCCCTCGACGAGCGAGCCCAGCGTGATGCCGTCCATGGCGCCACAGTCGTACTCGGTGATGATGGCGTCCTGGGCCACGTCGACGAGGCGACGGGTCAGGTACCCCGAGTTGGCGGTCTTGAGCGCCGTGTCGGCGAGACCCTTGCGGGCGCCGTGGGTGGAGATGAAGTACTGCAGGACGTTCAGCCCCTCGCGGAAGTTGGCCGTGATGGGGGTCTCGATGATCTCGCCGGACGGGCGGGCCATCAGGCCGCGCATGCCGGCCAGCTGACGGATCTGCTGGGCCGAACCGCGGGCTCCCGAGTCGGCCATGATGTAGATGGGGTTGAAGGACGGGAGCTTGCGCTCCTCCTTCTTGCCGCCATCGGCCACGCCCTCGGCGGTCTCGAAGCCGATCTCGCCCATCATCTCCCGGGCCACCGCGTCGGTGACCTGGGCCCAGATGTCGATGACCTTGTTGTATCGCTCCCCGTCGGTGATGAGACCCTCGGAGTACTGGTTCCGGATCTCGTCGACCTCGGCGGTGGCCTTCTCCAGCAGGGCCACCTTGGCCTTGGGGATGAGCATGTCGTCGAGGCAGATGGAGATGCCGGCGCGGGTGGCGTTGCCGTAGCCGAGCGAGCGGACCCGGTCGGCGAGCAGCACCGTCTCCTTCTCGCCGCAGAGGCGGTAGGTGAGGTCGATGAGGCTCTGCAGCTGCTTCTTGTCCATCACCTTGTTGATGGCATCGAAGGGGATGCGCTTGGGCACGATGTCGTAGAGGAGGACGCGCCCGGTGGTGGTGTCGATGCGCTGCCCGTCCATGCGGACCGAGATCTTGGCCTGCAGATCGACGGCGCCCTGGTCGTAGGCGGCACGCACCTCGCCGGGGCTGGAGAAGATCTTCCCCTCCCCTTCGGCGAAGGCCCGCTCGCGGGTCATGTAGTAGATGCCGAGGACGATGTCCTGCGACGGCACGATGATGGGCTTGCCGTGTGCCGGCGAGAGGATGTTGTTCGTGCTCATCATGAGCACGCGGGCCTCGACCTGGGCCTCGGTGGAGAGCGGCACGTGGACCGCCATCTGATCGCCGTCGAAGTCGGCGTTGAAGGCGGTGCAGACCAGCGGGTGGAGCTGGATGGCCTTGCCCTCGATGAGGACCGGCTCGAAGGCCTGGATGCCCAGTCGGTGCAGGGTCGGGGCGCGGTTGAGGAGCACCGGGTGCTCGCGGATCACCTCGTCGAGGATGTCCCACACCTCGGGACGCTCCTTCTCCACCATCTTCTTCGCGCTCTTGATGGTGGTGACGTAGCCCTTCTCCTCCAGCTTGTTGTAGATGAAGGGCTTGAAGAGCTCGAGGGCCATGATCTTGGGGAGCCCGCACTGGTGCAGCTTGAGCTCGGGTCCCACCACGATCACGGAGCGGCCGGAGTAGTCGACGCGCTTGCCGAGCAGGTTCTGGCGGAAGCGGCCCTGCTTGCCCTTGAGCATGTCAGAGAGAGAGCGCAGG